>JAJDDE010000106.1 GCA_029260475.1 Phycisphaerales bacterium
GGATCGGGCATGGTCAGGCCTCCGCGGCTTGCAGTGTCTTGGCGATCGCGTCCTCGAGGGGGAGCACCTCGCCCTTGCCCTCGCTCGTGCGCAGTTTGTACTCCACGCCGCCCGCTTCGATGGACTTGACGCTGAGTGTGAAGCGGACGGGGATGCCGATGAGGTCGGCGTCCTTGAACTTGCCGCCGGGGCGCTCGTCGCGGTCGTCGATGAGCACGTCGAAGCCCTTCGATGAGAGCTCGGCCGCGATCGTGCGCGCCTGGGTGAGCAACTCGGCGTCGGGCTTGAGGACGGTGATAAGGACGTGGTACGGCGCGATGGGCATGGGCCAGCGGATGCCCCAGTCGTCGCAGCTCATCTCGACGCACGCGGCCATGGTGCGCGACACGCCGATGCCGTAACAGCCCATGATGACGGGCGCGCGCTTCTGGTCCTGCCCTGGGACCTCGAAGCCCATCGCCTCGGAGTACTTGGTGCCGAGCTTGAAGATGTGCCCGACCTCGATGCCGCGCTTTGCCTCGAGGAAGGCGCCGGGGGCGCGGGGCGAGGGGTCGCCGGCTTCGGCGTTGCGGATGTCGGTGACGGTGCACTTCGCGGCATCGCCGATCAGGTCGCACGCGTCGCGCTTCCAGTTGAAGCGGACGTCGTGGTGGTCCTTCTTGTCGCTGCCGGTCGCCCAGTCGCCCGCGTTGGCGGCGTCCTTATCGATCAGCAGCTTGCAGCCGTCGATCGTCATCGCCGCACGCGGCGACACGTAGCCGATCGTGAAGCCCGCCTTGTTCGCCTCCGCAGGATCGGCGATCTCACACGCGAAGCCGACGGCGTCGCGGACCTTGCCCTCGTTGGCGTCATGATCGCCCCGCACCACCGCGAGGACCCATTGCACGCCGTCCTGCTCCTGCTCGGGCTGGAAAAGCACGGTCTTGAGCATCCCGCTGGGCGTGGTGCCCAGGTGCTCGGCGACGCCCTCGATACCCGGGAGGTTGGGCGTGTGCTTGGTTTCGAGATCGCCCGCGGGCGCGTGGTCGAAGGACCAGTCGCGATCTCCGATCTCGCACTTCTCCACGTTCGCCGCGTAGCCGCTGGCGGGGCAGACCATGATGGTGTCCTCGCCCGTGTCGCAATTCACCATGAACTCGTGGGAGGCGCTGCCGCCGATGGGGCCGGCTTCTGCTTCGACGATGGAGAAGTCCAGGCCGCAGCGGCGGAATATGTTCTCGTAGGCGGTGTACATCGCGTCGTACTGCTCGTTGAGCCCGCCCGGGCCCTCGACGTGCGTGCTGAAGGAGTAGGCGTCCTTCATGATGAACTCGCGGCAGCGCAGCAGCCCGGCGCGCGGTCGAAACTCGTCGCGGAACTTGGTCTGGATCTGGTACAGGTTCAGCGGGAGCTGCTTGTAGGACGTGATCGCGCTCTTCACGAGGTCGGTGATGACCTCCTCGTGCGTGGGGCCGAGGTACATGGCGCGGTCGTGCCGGTCTTCAAGTTTGAAGAGGAGGTCGCCGTACGCCTCGGCGCGCCCGGTCTGCTCGAGGAGGTCCATCGGTGCCATCGCGGGCATGAGGAACTCGCTGGCACCGGCGCTGTCCATCTCGTCACGGATGATGTCGGAGATCTTGGTGAGCACGCGCCACGCCAGCGGCAGGTAGTCGTAGACACCCGCGCCGACCTTGCGGATGTACCCCGCGCGGCTCAGAAAGACGTGCGAGGGCGCCTCGGCGTCCGCGGGGGCCTCCTTGGAGGTCGGGATGAGGGTCTGCGTCCAGAGGCGGACATCGCCGCGATGGGCGGTGGTGATGCAGGATCGGGCGGATTCGGGGGCTGTGGTGGTCATGGGGCGGAGTGTAGCCCCGTTGCTCCGCGTGCAACCCGGTGCTGGAACCCGGGCCCTAGCCAGCCTTCGCTACCACTCGCTCAGAATCGTTGCGATGTCGGAATCGTCTGCCAACGTACGACCGCCCGGCTCCTGCATGACCATGCGGAGCTCTTGGAGCACACGGCGTTCTGTGCGCTCACGCCCGTCGGGTGATTGTGGGACTGAGATCACTTCGAGCCGTCGTGCGATATCACCGACCGTGTCGTATCCGCGAGGGAAATTTGTGCTCAGATGTTGCCTCCATCGAGCGAGAGACAAGAGGCACAGGATGAGAAAAACGGCCGCAGCGGGGAACGCGATGAGCGGGCTCGCGAAATCCCAGAGCAGAGCCATCATCAGCAACGCAATGAAGCCGCTGAATATTCCCCAACAGTACACACTCTCCGCGTCTCGCTCGGAGGGTTCGAGCCCTCGGAGATTTGGGAAGGTGCGCTGGAAACGATCCCAACCGTCGCGTCGATCATCCGAGCTCAAGACGTCCTCAAGCCGTGACCCCGGGCGGATGCGCTCAAAACGGATGCCCGGCAGGGACTCGATCTCGCGCTTGACCGCGAAGAATTTGTTGGCGGAGGAACACACGCCACCGCACGCTGGCAATTCACGAGCGATAGTTCGAGCTACATCGATGAGGGGGTCAGATAACTGCACAGACGCAAGACTCAGCCTGACGCCGAACCGCAGCTGAATACAGTCGATCAGTTCAACGGAAACGCGCTTGGCTTCTCCAGTGATTTCGGATAGCGCGGTCATTCTCGGATACTACCACGCCGGTACATCACGCCCCCGCCGTCACCTTGTCCTTCGATTGACGCATCTGCCTGCGCCGCTCGCTCTCGCTGAGCGCACGCTTGCGGAGGCGGACGGCGCCGGGGGTGATCTCCACCAGCTCGTCCTCCACCACGTACTCCAGGCACCGCTCCAGCGGCATGTCGCGGGGCGGCTTGAGCTTGGTGAAGGCTTCCTTATTGCTCTCGCGCACGTTGCTGTGCGCCTTGGCGCGGCTGATGTTCACCGTGAGGTCGTTCTCGCGGTTGTGCTCGCCGATGATCTGGCCCATGTACACGTCCTCGCCGTGGGCGACGAACATGGTGCCGCGCTCGGAGAGGAGGTCGATGGCGTGGGCCGTCACCTTGCCGGTCTCGGAGGCGATGAGCACGCCCTGCTGCCGGCGCTGCACGGCGCCGCTCTTGGGCTGGTAGCGCTCGAAGGCGTGGTGGACGATGGCCTCGCCCTGTGTCGCGGTCATGAGGCGTGTGCGGAGGCCGATGAGGCCGCGGCTGGGGATCTCGAAGACGCAGTGCTGACGGTCGTCGCGCGGGTCCATGTGGATCATGATGCCCTTGCGGGTCATGATGAGCTCCATCGCGGCGCCCATGCTGACCTCGGGGCACTCGACGATGAGTCGCTCGAGCGGCTCGTGCTCCACGCCGTCGATCATCTTTGTGATCACGCGGGGCATGCCGACGGCGAGCTCGTAGCCCTCACGGCGCATCGTCTCGATGAGCACGCCCAGGTGGAGCAGGCCCCGCCCGCTGACCGCGAATTCTTCGCCGCTCTCGATGGGCTCGACGCGGAGGGCGACGTTCTTCTCGAGCTCGCGGAAGAGCCGGTCGCGGACCTGGCGTGCGGTGACGAAAGTGCCCTCTCTGCCGCAGAAGGGCGAGTCGTTGACGCGGAAGTTCATGGTGAGCGTGGGCTCATCGACCTTGACGGGGGGCAGGGGCAGGACGTTGCCGACGTTGCAGAGCGTATCGCCGATGTCGATGCCCGCGACGCCGGAGATAGCGCAGAGGTCCCCGGCTCCGACGGAGTCCGCGGGCGTTTTGCCCAGGCCCTCGAAGGCGTGGAGTTCGCCGATCTTCGCGTTGCGTTCGTTGCCCTCGATGTCCACAAGGGTGACCTGCTGGCCCTTCCTGATGGTGCCGTTGAAGACACGCCCGATGCCGATGCGCCCGGTGTAGTCGGAGAAGTCGATGGAGGTCACGAGCATCTGGAGCGGCGCGTCGTCGGTGCCGCTGGCCGGCGGGACGTGCTTGAGGATGGCCTCGAAGATGGGGCGGAGGTCGGTGGTGACGACGGGCTCGTCGGCGTTGGCCCAGCCGTCCTTGCCGGACGCGTAGACGATGGGGAAATCGAGCGCCAGCTCGTCGGCGCCGAGTTCGATGAGCAGGTCGAAGACCTCGTTGATCACGCCCTCGATGCGCGCATCGGGGCGGTCGCACTTGTTGATCACCACGACGGGCTTGAGGTCGGCCTCGATCGCCTTGCCCAGCACGAAGCGCGTCTGGGGCATCGGGCCCTCCGCGGCGTCCACGAGGATCATGCAGCCGTCGGCCATCCGGAGGACGCGCTCGACCTCGCCGCCGAAGTCGGCGTGGCCCGGGGTGTCGATGATGTTGATGCGGACCTGCTCGCCGTCCTCACGCGTGTAGGTCACGGCGCAGTTCTTGGAGAGGATCGTGATCCCGCGCTCGCGCTCGAGGTCGTTCGAGTCCATGATCAGGTTGTGCTGACCGCCCGCGAGCTTGTCGAGGTCCTCGAGGCGGAACATGCCCGACTGCTTGAGCAGTTGGTCTACGAGGGTGGTCTTGCCGTGGTCGACGTGCGCGATGATCGCGACGTTCCGCATTTCGCGTTGCGGCGGGGTGGTCATGGGGGCTCTCGGATGAATGGGTACGGGCGCCCGGCGGGGTTCCCGGGGAGGGCGATGGTAGGCGTCAGTTGTCGCCGTGCCGGGTGCGGACCGGGGTGATTCCGCCCTGCTGCTGGCCCGCGACCGCCTCGGGGGCGTCCCGGAAGCTGAGCGTGATCGCCGCGATGCTCGAATCGCTGCCGGTGCGGATCTCGTGCCAGCGGAGCTCCTCGATCCTCGATACGAGCACGCCTTCGGCCCCGATGCGCAGCCCCGCGGTGCTGATCGTGTCGAGCAGGCGACCGGGGCGTACGAGCCCAATGCCGATCCACGGCATCTCGGGCTCCTGATCAAAAGCGTCCTCATCGATCGTCAGAGCACGACCGAGCCGGCTGACCGTGGAGGGGCCCAGGCCCACGCTCCACCAACCGGTCTCCTGCGTGTCGTTGCAATCGGAGCAGACGCGGAAGGTCCAGGCGAGGTTGCTCGTGCCGTCCTTGCCCAACAGCGGGCTGATGGTGTTGACCTTCGCGGTGCGCATCGCGCTGACGGGGATGCCGTTGAGCCGGCGCGAGTTCGGATTGATGAGCTTGGGGAGCGCCTTGTCGATCGAGTCAGCCAGGGCGCGGACGTCGTCGGACTCCAGCGCGAGCGCGGCTTCCAGCGTCCCGTTCTTCCCCGCGCTGACGATGCACGCGGCGCGGTGGGTCGCGAGGGCGGTCACCTCGATCGGGAGGCGCCAGGGCAGCAGCCCAGGCTCGCCCTTCTCGGGGTTGCCCAGCAGCATCTCGAGCACCTCGTTGTTCGTGCGATCGAGCATGACGAAGAGCGCGTTGTCGTCGTCGAGGGCCTCGAAGCGTTCGGTGCGCCACGGGCGGAAGGGCACGTCTTGCGGGCCGGCGAGATCGGGCGCGGTGAGGCGGGCCGTCATTCCGAGTCCGTCGCCCTGCACCGTCACGGAGAGCCCGACCCACATCGGGCCGGCGTCGGCGCGAGCGTTGAACAGCGGGAACTTGGTGAGGTCCGCGTAGAGCAGCGCGTCCGCGTCGCTCACGCGGCTGGCGCTGAGCGGGAAGACGTCGAGCTTCAGCAGCCCCCCGTCGGCTTGCGGCTTGAGCATCGCGCGCAGCAGGGAGTCGTTCTGAGCGGGTGCGAGCGTGACCGTGCCGCCCAGCGGGGTCTCTTCGATGCCCATCGTGAAGCGTCCGTCTTCGACGCCGAAGAGCGGCTGCCCCCCCACCACCTCGCGGGGCGTCGGCGTGAGCTGGGCGCGAAGGCGTCGCAGCGTCCGGCGCGACACGTCCGTGCGCACCGCCCACGTGGCCCGTCCGTCGTTGTCCATGCGGATCACGAGGACCAGGGATCGCCCGAGCAGCTCGTCGAACGCATCGCCCGCGGGCAGCCCGAACGCGTTCAGGATGCGCTCGAGTTCGGTGTCCTCGCCCTCGCCCGAGAAGACCGCGATCGCGTCCTCCACGAACCGTCCCGGGACGGTGTCGCGGAGCTCCGCGCCGTGCGACACGCTCAGGCAGAAGGCCGCATCGCTCGGGACTCGAGCGAGCGCCTCCGCGAGCGTGGACCCCTGCGCGTGCAGCGCGGGCACGCGCCCGAAGAGGGCGCAGGCGAGGACGAACAGAAGCGGGATGGAGCGTGTGCTGTGCATGATTGGGGGGACGCTGGCGGTACCGGCATCCCGAGGGTGCGCCGCAACGCCGGCGCTCGATTCAACGGGGTGCAGAGCGTACCGCCCGCACAACGCGACCGTTGCTGTTTTCGGACGCCGATCCTGCGATGTGAAGCTGGGGCGACGCCGACGCTCAGCGCGGATCGGGCTCGCCCGCGAAGAAGCCCGCCTGCGGGCTTTGCGCCTCGAACTCGCCGACGCGGTTCAGACGCTCGGTCTGCACGCGGATGGAGGCCTGCGAGGGACGCAGCCGCTCGGCGGCCTGGATGGCGCTCGCGATGGCCTCGAAGGCGTCTTCCATGTATCCAGCACCGAGGGGAGCGGCGGGCGCGAGCCCTTCGTCAACGAACGGGCGCACGATGAAAGAGGTGTTGGACGCGAATCGCTCCGGCACCGTGGTCGAGAACGACGCGACTCTCACGAGTGTATTGGGCTCGGTCGGGCTGACGGGCTGGAGCGGTGCGCTCGAGGCGACGGCCCGGGCCGGGACGCGGTTCGAGGCGACGAGCCGGCTCGGGAGTTCCCGGACGTTTGTCGCGAATCGCTCCGCGTCGCCCTGGAAGTCTGAGACGATGTCGGACACGGGGGTCGGCTGATTCGCGAGGACCGCGTTGCCCGCGGGAGTGCGGTGGATGGTCCAGAGGGTGACGCCGAGCAGCACCGCCGCGGCTGCGGCTCCGCCCCAACGCATGGCCCGGATGGCGCGACGACGACCGCGCGGCACGAAGACATCCTTCGCGCCGGCCTTGCCGAGGATCCGCGCGGACAGATCGGGAGCGCTGTGGACGTCGTGACGCAACCGCTCGAGACGCAGACGCGTTTCGCTGGGGCGGGACGAGGACAACGCCTCGTTGTCGAGCCACCAGTACGAAGCGTCTTCGGGTCCCCTCGGGTTGGGTCCATCCGTATGGCCCGGGCCTCTGCTCACGCCATCGCCTCCAGGAATTCCTTGGCGGCGTCGCAGATGTGACCCTCGACCGAGAGTTCTTTCCGCATCTTGGCGCGGCCGCGATGGAGGTGGCTCTTGACGGTGCCCTCGGGCATGCCGAGGTACTCGGCGATCTGCGCGATGGGCCAATCCTGCTGATAGAACAGGATGACGATCTCACGCTGCTCGGCCGACAGCACATTCAGGGCACCACCGAGCACGTCGCGAGCACGCGTGCCGGACTCCCACTCGATCGCGGGCGACATGGGCTCCGCGTGGGTGCCGGCGCGACCGCCAACAGTGTCGGTGTCGTAGACGGGCTTGTGCTTCTGCATCGCGTTCACGTACAGCCGCTTGGCGATCGTGAAGAGCCATGTGCTGAAGCGGTACTTGGGGTTGAACCGGTGAAGGTTCTGGAGCACGCGGACGAAGGCGTCCTGCACGATGTCCTCAGCGATGTCCGGGCGACCCGACATCCGCAGGAGGTAGGCGTACAGCGAGGCCTGATGGGCCTTGACCAATTGGCCAGCGGCAACGCGGTCTCCCTCCGTCGCGGCCTCGATCAGTCTGACTTCTTCGTTGCGATCCATACCATTCAACCCTACACCACCAATTGTCGGTGGGTTGCAGAACAACTCCTCAAGCATGCGGATCCTTCCGTGATCCCTCTCGAAGTCCTGAATATCGTCCAGACCCCGAACATCCCGCCACCACCCATGCGACGAGGCCCTACGGTGCCCGAATACCAGCCAGATTCCAAACAGAGCGTGGGCGATCTGACCCGCCTCACGTCCTGGGCGATGCTGCTCTCTCATTGGACGTCTTTCGCGCGGAATTCCGTCGCGCTGCCCGAGAATCCGGAAGGAAATGCCTGGCGGGCCTCGGTCCCCGCCCTCATCGGGCTGCAGGCGCACGTCTTCGCCCTCGCCGAGCTCGACGGGCTGCCCGCCGACGAGCGGAGCGTGGGGCTGGATCGTGCGGGCGTGGGCATCAAGGCCCACGACGCGACGCTCCGCGCCGCGTGGTCTTCACAGACGATGCCCGAGGGTGTGGCTGACCTGTTGATCGACGCCCATTCGGCACTCCGAATCGCGCGGGAAGCGGCGGCGGATCAAGCCGATCGCTGAGTCGCAGCGCGCGCGAAGAAGGATGTCCAGTTGGCGTGCGCAAAGCCGTTGACGTCGTCGTCGGACCAGCCGCGCTCCGCCAGACCGCTCGCGAGTTTCTCGAAGTCTTCCGGCGCATCGATGCCGTCGGGCAGGTGATCGGCGCTGAAGCCGCCGTCGAGGTCCGAACCGAGACCGACGCAGCGCCGGTGACCGACGAGTTCGCAGATGTGCTCGACGTGGCGCAGCGCGTCGTCGATGGAGGGGCGATCGCCCTTCTGGATGGTGTGGCGCACGAACGGGGCGCACAGGTTGAGCCCTATGACGCCGTCGCGCGACGCGATCTCTTTGATCGTGGGGTCCGTCAGGTGCCGCTCGTTCTCGCCTCCCAAGAGCGCCCGGCAGTTCGAGTGCGAGGCCATCACGGGCCCCTTGGCCCGCTCGAGCATCTCGTCGGTCGCGTTCTGCGACAGATGCGACAGATCGTGAACGACGCCGAGCGCGTCCATCGCATCGATCATCCCTCGCCCGAGGTCCGTGAGACCGGTGCCGGTCGAGTTGCCGCCCGCGTAGCGGGACTGAACGGCCCACGACAGCCCGATCGCGATCACGCCCCGCTCGACCCACCAGCCGAGCTCGTCGGGCGAGCGGATGGGGTCGGCGTTCTCCATGAGGATACCGATGCTGACCGTCTGCTCCGTGTGGGTGCGGGTCGAGCCGCCGTACGCGCTGGGCGCGGCATCGGTGTCGCGCTGCGAACCAACCCGATCATCGAAACGTGTGAGGCGGACACCCGCGTCGTGAACCCAGTTGTGGTAGCAGCGGAGCTGTCGCAGCCCCGTTTCGTGCGCCGCCTCGCCGTCGCCCATCGGGTAGGCAACAGGGCCGTTACCCCCCGCTTCCGTGAAGATGGTCCCGAGGACGTCACAGACGCCGCCCGCGCGGAGCGACGGGAGCGTGACCGAGCAGGGCGGGTGCGGGCCGGCCAGGGCACGGTTCTTGGGACGCTCCAGATCGCGGAGCGTCCGCGTCATGTCTCTGCCGGAGACGGCGAGGTAGGCGAGGTCGAGATGGGCATCGAACCAGGGGCGCACGCGCGGGATGCTATCGGAATCGGGGACCAGGCGGCGTGAGCAGGTGTCCCGCTCGGATGGGTATTGGACACGTTCTGGACGACATCTCGCTCCAGAATCCCCAATGAGTGGTTGCGTCGGGTACTGTGCGCGTGCAACTGTCCGTTCCGAGGGGACGGGGGCGTGCGCGCCCGAAGCTTTCGACCAATGGAGACCCCAGCTATGAAGATCAATACGCTCATCAACCGGGCCAAACGCCCGCTGACCCCGTCCCGCACCCGCCGTGGCGGCGTGCTCGCGGGCTGCCTCATCGCCCTGGGCATCGTCGTCGTGATCGCGATCATCGGTGCCGTTGTCGTTTGGATGAACTGGAAGACGTGGGCCGCAGACGGCACCGTCGCCCTCACACGCACCGCCATCAACGACAGCTCGCTCCCAGAGAGCGAGAAGCCGGAGATGATCGCGGTCGTGCAGACGTTCACCGATCGCTTCAAGAGCGGCGACATCACGTTCGAAGAGTTCGGCACGACGCTGGGCAAGGTCATGGAGAGCAACCTCTTCCCGATCGGCAGCGCGTACGCCTTCGACAACGGCTACGTCCAGCCCTCGGGCCTCACCGACGAGGAGAAGGCCGACGGCTCCACGCAGCTCATGCGCATCGCGATGGGCCTGTACGACGGAACGATCGGACGCGGCGCCTACGAGGACGTCTTCGACGTCGTCAAGGACGAGAACCAAACCGCGCAGGCCAACGGCCAAACGATCCTGATCTTCAAGGACTCGGCGACGGACGACGAGGTGAAGCAGGTCATCGAGGCGGCCCGCGACCTGGCGGACACCAACGGCATCTCCGCGACGCCCACGCTGATCGACCTCTCCGATGCGCTCGCCGCCGAGATCGCCAAGTCGCTGGGCGAGACCCCCGCGGCCCCCGCGGACCCGTCCGATGAGACGCCCTCCGAGGAATGATCCTGAGCACAACCCGTGCGCTCACGAACCCCGGCGCTTGCCGGGGTTTTTCATGCGCTCAGCAGAGCCTCGCGATCATGCACCGCACACTCCCGCCGCCGACGTGCTCGATGGTGGGGATGGGCACCGCGAGCAGCGTCGCGTGGTGCCCAAGCGTGCGCCGCTGCTGGCTCGTGAACCCGCCGTGTGCGGCGGCTGACATCGCGAGCACCGTGGTGCCGTCTCGCGTGGGCAGGGCCAGGACGTTGCCACAGAAGCGATCCATCTGCTCGGCGGTGATCTCCACGAGCGTGCGCCCGTCCGCGCACAATCGCTCACGCACGCGCGCCCTATCGGCGTCGTTCGTGATGCGTTCAAGACAGGCGATCGCGAACGCTGGTGCGACGCTCATGAGCACGTTCGTGTGATAGACCAACCCGCCCGCGCGGTCGTGCGCCTCGAAGAGCACCGGCTCGTAGCCGAGCTGGCGCGCGAGGTCACGCACCAGCGCCTCGTCCGTGCGTGCCGAGACCGCGGCGTAGACCGCACGCTGGTCGTCGTCGAAGACGAGCGACCCGGTGCCCTCGAGCGCACGCCCCTCGTCTTCGTGACCGGTCAGGTCGATCACGCGATCGATGCGCACGCCCGATGCCCCCAGCCGCTCGCGCAGGTCCCACCACCGCTCGCGCCGGCGCTCGGGGTTGTGCATCGGATAGAGCACCAACACGCGCACCCCAGCCACGCGATGCACGCTGAACCAGTTGTTCGGGAAGACCGCGTCCGGACACGGCTCGCCGGCTTTCTCGCGTTCATCGAGCACGAGCGCCTCGACACCCGCGGCGCGGAGCGCGTCGATCAACCCATCGGCCTCGCCGGCTGCGCGCGTGGCGATGGTCGCGCCGTCGTCATCGGGGGCATGGACGTACGCGTTCGACTCGCCGGACGCGGCGTGGTGCCCGAAGCGGGCGGGGCGGATGAGGAGGCAAGAGGGCGGCATGCATCCACGGTACCGCGTGTCCGCGTGCGCACAAGATAGGACGTGACCCACGCCCCGATCCGTGCGAGACTGCACGCATGAACACCGACCTCTCGCAACCCGTGGAATGCCCGAAGTGCCGCGTGATGATGGAGCGCAGCCGGGCGGCGGACGCGGACGTGGACCGCTGCCCGTCCTGTCACGGCCTCTGGCTCGATCTCTTCGAGAAGGAAGAACTCACGAGCCACCCGGAGGTGGCGCGGAAACTCGATAACGAGCAGGGCGACGCGCCCGAGCACCGCGGGCCCCTGCTCTGCCCTCGCGACCGCTCCACGCTCATCACACGGCGCGCCTTCGAGAACCGCAAGGTGGACATCGAATCCTGCACCGTCTGCGGCGGCGTCTTCCTCGACGCGGGCGAACTCCGGCGGCTCCATGAGGTCGAGCCCTTCGGCGGCGACGAGCACGAGCGCGATTGGCGCGATCGGTTGATGGACGTGGTGGGGTTCTTCGCGTCGTGAACTCGGACTAAACGCTCACCGTCACCGGCACCACATCCGTCAGCAGCTCGCCCTCGGTCTTCTCGACCACCTCATCGAGCGTCACGCCCGGCGCGAGTTCGGTGACGCGGAAGCGGTGCTTCTTCTCGTCCATCTTGAGGACGCAGAGGTCGGTGATGACCATGTCGATGCAGCGCTCGCCGGTCAGCGGCAGCGTGCATGACTTCTTGATCTTCGCCTCGCCCTTCTTGTTGCAGTGGTCCATCGTGACGACGACCTTCTTGACGCCGGCGACGAGGTCCATCGCGCCGCCCATGCCCTTGACCATCTTGCCGGGGATCATCCAGTTGGCGATGTCGCCCTCCTGGCTGAGCTCCATGGCGCCGAGGATGGCGATGTCGACGTGCCCGCCGCGGATCATCGCGAAGCTGTCGGCGGAGCTGAAGAAGGCGGCGCCCTTGCGGGCGGTGACGGTCTGCTTGCCGGCGTTGATGAGGTCGGCGTCCACCTGGTCGTCGGTGGGGAAGGGCCCCATGCCGAGCAGGCCGTTCTCGGACTGGAGCCACACGTCGATGCCGTCGGGGATGTGGTTGGCGACGAGCGTGGGGATGCCGATGCCCAGGTTGACGATGTAGCCGTCCTCGAGTTCGCGTGCGGCGCGTTTCGTGATCTCGTCGCGGGTAAGTGGCATGGTGCGTCCTTTCTCGTTCGTGGGACGGCGCAATCGTATCAGACCCGTAGCGATTTTCGGACGCGGGCGTCGTGGCCCGCGAGCGACCGGGAGCGCTAGGCTTTCTCGGAGGACCCCGCATGCGTTTCATCATCGTGCTCGCTTGGGCGTTGTGCAGCGCAGGAACGGTGCTCGGGCAGGATCGCCAGACCGTGCTCTTCGAGATCACGCAAGCGACGAGCTTCGGACAGTCCGTCTTCGTGCTGGGCGACATCCCCGAGCTGGGCGCCGACGACCTGACCCGCGCGATCAAGCTGGATCCCTCGGCGTACCCGACGTGGCGCGTGTCGGTCGCGGTGCCGGAGGGCGTGACGTACGCCTACCGCTACTACCTGCGCAGCGATGGGCCGGGCCAGACGTCCTCCCCCACCAACGGCACGCCGGTGACGGGGGTGCTCACGGGCTCGGTGCCCGCGAGCGCCGACGCCGTCGGGAAGACCGTGGTCGTGCGCGCGCCGGAGAGCGCTGGGACGCTCACGCTCCGCTGGCGCGGGCACGGGGCGACGACGTTCGAGAGCGCGACGATGGAGCGCCTTGGCCCTGGCTCGACGCTTGGGAGCGCGGAGCACTTCGCCTTCGGCGTCGGCGCGGACCACGCCTCTGACGCGTACGGCATGGAGTTCTTCATCGAGAGTGCCGGCGGGTTCCGCGAGCCGCTCGCGGGGACGCTCACCGCACACACGGAGGGCGTCTTCGTGCAGCAGGGCGATGTGTTCGCGTACCGCCCGAGCGCTTCGGTTTCCGCCGCGCGTCGTGATTATGCGCCCTCCTCGCCCCCCACGATCTTCTCGAACGCGATCGGAGAGACGCGGCGGTACCGCGTGTACCTGCCGCGGGGCTATGACGAGCACACGGATCGCACCTACCCGCTCGTCTTCTTCCACGACGGGCAGAACATCTTCGAGTTCGGCAGCTTCGGGACGTGGAACGCCGACGACGCGATCGACACCACGACGCGCGATGGGCGCGTGCGCGAAGCGGTGTACGTGGGCGTGGACCACGCCGACCGCTTCCGCGACTTCATCCCGGGCCCCGGCGCGGACAACTATGTGTCGTTCCTGACCGACGAGCTGACGCCGCTGATCGCGGGGGCGTACCGCGTGCGCACGGGGGCACCGGATGTCGGCTCGATCGGCTCGAGCCTAGGCGGCGTGATCGCGATGGAGATGGGCTGGAACCACCCGGACGATTTCGGGCTGGTGGGTGCTGTCTCCGGGGCGTGGCAGGTGACGACGACGACGCTCAACCCGCAGCTCGAGAGCGAGCCGGCGCGGGACGTGCGGCTCTACATGGACTCGGGCGACTCGGGGCCCTCCGACGACAACTACTGGCGGAGCTACAACCTCCGCGATGCGCTCGCGGGGTCTACCGCGCCGCGCTACGCGCTGGGCGGATCGCTTCAGCACGTCGTCGGCTTCGGCGACGTACACAACGAGGCGGCGTGGAACCGGCGCCTCCCGGGCGTACTGGGGTTCCTGCTGCCCGCGGGCGATGCGGAGAACGGCGTGATCAACAGCGTCGTGGGGCCACAACTCGATCGGGATCGCGACGGGTTGATAGGTGTGGAAGACCTCTACGAGCAGGAAGCGGCGAGCGAGGACCTCAACAACGACGGCGTCATCGACCGGCTCGATACGTCGTACCTGATCGGTGTTGTGCGGCGGAACGAGGCGGGCACAACGGCGGCGCCGTAGGGATCGGGGTGAACCCGAATGTGTGGTAGCGTGGGCGTTCCTCGCGCCCACTTTTAGGAAAGCCCACCCGATGACCGACACGCCCAACGCCCCTTCTCCCGAAATCCTCGCCGACCTCGATACCAAACGCGAGGCGGCGCTTGTGGGCGACCAGAATCAGGAGGCCGAGCGGCTCTTCTGGGGCGCGATGCTGGGGCTGGACCAGTGGCACCTCGTGTGTGCCGCGGACGAAGAGGCGATCGCGGCGGGCCAGGCCCCCATGATGATGACGCTCAAGGACGGCGAGGGGCGCGTGCTCGCGCCGGTGTACTCCACGGCGCAGCGCGCGAGCGACGGCTTCGTGAAGCTCAACGAAGGCTCGGAGAACGCTGAGCCCTTCAGCGTGCTGAGCCTGCCGACGCGCAGCGCCGTCGCGTACCTCTCGGCGATCGCTCGCGACACGCCCTTCGTGCTGATCGACAACGTGCCGGGCGAGCTCCGGGCGTACGGCAACTCGACGCATGCGATCCCGGGGTGGTTCGACCACCACGTGGGCCCGTGCCCGGCGGAGTGTTTCAACGTGATGTCGAAGGTGGCCTCGGAGACGAACCAGGGGGCCGCATTCCTCGCGGCGTACCGCTGCGCCGCGTCGCAGGAGGCGCTCTTCGTGATGCGCACCGA
>JAJDDE010000107.1 GCA_029260475.1 Phycisphaerales bacterium
CTTCCTCGACCACCTCGCCGCCAACCGGGTGGACGCGGCGGCCTTCCGCGTCAATGATGGCGTCTACCGAATCTACGCCCTCCGCGGCTTCTCGCGAGAGCAGTACCGCGATGACAGGGGCCCCTACGAGGACGCCATCAAGGCCATCACCGAGCGTTTCCGTGACGACACGGGGCGCGGCGTCACCTACAAGCCCTTCTGGGAAAAGTACTAACCACCGTCGATCCACACGCCAAGAAGAGACCACCATGAGCCTCGACTCCTCACTCAAGACTTCCGGCAACCTCACGGGCAAGCGCTCTGTCATGAAGCGGCACGAGCGCATCGAAGCCCTCAAGGACCAGCGCAACCTCGACGTCCAGAAAGAGGGCAAGCCCGTGATGGGCCTCCCGAAGACCAAGGTTCCCCCGGGCATGTGAGCCGGTCCGACCAGCCCCCCGCGATCCACGAGCCCAGGCACCGCCTGGGCTTGTTTGTTGAATCCGCTCACCACGTACAGTTGGCGCCCACCATGCTCGACGTTCAAGGCCTGCTCTCCGATCGCGCCCGTCTGATCCAGGCGTCGGGCATACGGCGCGTCCTGGAACTCGGCGCGACGCTCGACAACCCGATCAACCTCTCCATCGGGCAGCCCGACTTCGATGTGCCCAGGCCGATGCGCGAGGCTGCGATCAACGCGATCGAGGCGGGCAAGAACGGCTACGCGATGACCACCGGCGTGCCCGAACTCGTCAGGCGTTGCGGCAAGCACCTGCACCAGGACCTCGGCTGGCCCGCCGACACCGGCAAGGCCCACGCCGACACGCGCGTGCTCGTCACGGGCGGCACCGCTGGGGCGCTCTTCCTCGTGATGCAGGCGCTCCTCAACGCCGGCGACGAGATCATCCTGCCCGACCCCTACTTCGTCGCGTACCCCAACATGGCGACGTGTGCCGGCGGCGTGTCGGTCTTCTGCGACACCTACCCCGACCTGCGCATGACCGCCCAGCGCGTGGAGCCGCTGATCACCGAGCGCACGAAGGCGGTGCTCCACGTCTCGCCCTCCAACCCCGCGGGCGTGGTCGCATCCGAAGAGGAGTGCCGGGACCTGCTCGAGCTGTGCCGCTCCAAGGGCGTGCTGCTCATCTCGGACGAGATCTACGACGAGTTCACCTTCGACCCGCACCGCATCGACACGCCCTTCGGGCGGCGCTGCCCCTCGCCGGGCCGGTTCCCCGGTGCGCACGAGGACGTCCTGATCATCCGCGGCTTCGGCAAGACCTACGCCTGCACAGGCTGGCGCATGGGCTACTGCGCGGGCCCCGCCTCGCTCGTCATGGAGATGACCAAGCTCCAGCAGTATTCCTGGGTCTGCGCACCGACGCCGCTGCAGCACGCCTGCGTCGCGGCCTTCGAGTGCGACATGTCCCGCGAGGTGAACGCCTACGAGAAGCGGGCGCAGACGGTCATCGACCAGCTGCCCATGTGCGACATCCCCGTCCCGGGCGGCGCGTTCTACGCCTTCGTCGAGATCCCCAAACGCCTGGGCATGACGGGCACCGAGGTCTTCGAGGCCGCAGCGGAGCGCAACGTGCTGGTGATCCCGGGCAACGTCTTCTCAGAACGCGACACGCACATCCGCATCAGCTACGCGACCGCGGAGGACAAGCTCGCCCAGGGCCTGGACGTGCTCGCGGGCATCCTCTCCTAGTCTTTTCGCATGATCGACACCCACTGCCACCTGACCTTCCCCGACTACGAGGGACGCGTCGATGAAGAACTCCGTCTCGCGCGCGAGGCGGGTGTCCACACCGTGATCACCGTCGCGACGGGCGTGCCCAACGGCTTGCAAACCGTCGCCCTCGCACAGCAGCACGATCGGCTCTTCGCGACGACCGGCGTCCACCCGCTCCACGCGCACGAGGGGCCCCACGACTGGGCGTTGATGATCGAGACCGCCAAGCACCCCAAGTGCGTCGCGTTCGGCGAGCTGGGCCTCGACAACCACTACGACGCGGAGCACCGCCCTGTGCAGCACGCGGTGCTCGATCAGCAGCTCGAGGCGATTGCGGGCTCGGGGATGGACCTGCCCATCGTGGTCCACTGCCGCGAGGCCTTCGACGAGCTAATCCCGATCCTGCAGAAGACGGGCATCCCCGGCTCGCGGTTCGTCTTCCACTGCTTCACCGCTGGGCCGCGCGAGATGGAGATGCTCCTCGCCTTCGGTGCGTGGGCGAGCTTCACGGGTGTGGTCACCTACAAGAACGCCAAGGATGTCCAGGAGGCGGCGGCGATGGTCCCCGAGGGGCGCATTATGGTCGAGACCGATGCCCCCTTCCTCACGCCCAAGCCCCATCGCGGCGTCCGCCCCAACGCCCCGCGCTTCGTCCCCTACATCGCCCGCTCCCTCGCCCAACTCCGAGGCGTCGATCAGACACCCTTCGAGCGCACGCTCGATGCGAACGCGACGCGGTTCTTCCGCCTGCCCGCGTAGCCAGCGGGCACCACGGCTCCACGGACCGAACACCGCGAGTTGTGCGCACGAAAAGTCCCGGCGTGTGCCGGGCCTCTGGAAGGTCTATCGGATGGTGCCCGATCAGTCGCGTCCCATCAACTGGACGATCAACCGGAGCAGGTACACGTAGAGGTACACCAGCGAGTACAGGATCGACTGTGAGCAGTACCACTCCATGTACTTCGGGGCACCGTTCATTGCGCTGTGATGCACTTGCTGGAAATCGAGGACCAGCATGCCCGCGACGAGGAGCGTGATCAGCCCGGTCAGGGCGATCGAGATGACGGAGGTGTTCCCCATGGAGAAGAGGCTCACCACGGAGTCGTTCCCGAAGGCCCACATGCCCATGCTCGCGAACGTGAAGAGCGTGAGGCCGAGGGCGCCGACGCCGATGATGCTACGGAAGAGCCGACCCGGGCGGATGAGCCCGGTGGCGTACGCGCCGAGCAATCCGCCCGCGACGCACATGGTCAGGAGCAGCGCCGCAAAGATGGCGGCCTCGGGCGATTGCAGCGACGAACCTTCCTCCGGTGCGGGCAGGAAGGACGTGATGGCGTATGAGGAGCCGCCCGCCATGCCGCCCAAGCCGAGCGATACCGGCAGCGCGGTAAAGGGAGAGATCTTCGGGTTGAATCCCGCGGCGATCAGGCAAAAGAAGGCGAGCAGCATGCCGCCGATCGTGAGCCCCATGTACATGCCCGTTGATGTCGGGGCGATGGTGTAGGCACCCACCGCGGCGGCTGTGGTGATCCCGATGAGCACGCCCGTCTTCGCGACGGTGCCGTTGATCGTCATGGAATCGGGACCCGAAAATCCCGAGACCGAACGCTTGAACGTCTCGCTGTTGAGCATCGTGTTCTTGGATTGCATCATCGTCGGGTGCCCTTTTTCCATGATCTCGGGGTTCAAACTCGCCCGCGGCCGCTCACGCGAGCCGGCGGGTCTTGTTCACCAGTACGCAAGGACTGTACCAGTCATTGGGCCTCTGGCCTCACCGATTCCAGCCCGTAAGGGCCGATTCTGATCGGCCACCGGCGTCGATCGTGCGGGATCAGGTGGTGCCCTCTGCCTGGGTGGCAGGGGGGTCCTCGTGGAGCGTGATCGCTCGGGAACGGTAGGCGTGCTCCACGTCCTCCGAACGGCGCCCGGAGCGTCCCACGGGCTTCGCGGGCACGCCCGCAACGACCGTGCGGTCCGGCACGTCGTGCGTCACCGCGGCCCCCGCCCCGACGACAGACCACATGCCGATTTTCGCCATCGGCAGCGTGCGGGCCCCGACCCCCACGAGCGTGTGGCGCCCGATCTGCGTGCCACCCGCCAGGACCGCGCCCGGCGCGATGTGGGCGTTGGCGCGGACCCAGCAGTCGTGCTCGACGATCGCGCCGGTGTTGATGATGCAGTCCACGCTGATCCGCGCCCGCGCGTTGACGATCGCCCCGGGCCCCACGAACGTCCCCGCGCCGATCTCCACGTTGCCCGCGATGATCGCCCGCGGGTGCACGACCGTCGCGAACCGCTCGCCCAACTCGTGCGGCACGTTCTCCGCCAGCAGCGTCAGCCGCGCCCGCAGGTCACCTATCGCGAGGATGGGTCGCTGGTACTCGGGCAGGTCGCGCGTGATGTCGCGGATCGTGCCCAGGTGCGGCGCCTCTGAGGAGAGCGGGGCCTCGGCGTTGTCGTCGTAGAAGCCGTCCACACGCCAACCAGCGAGGCGGGCGGCGTCCAGCACCACCGCGGCGTGACCGCCACCCCCAATGAGGACGAGCGCGTGATGGGTGTCGGGTGCGTAGCGGTCGGGCATGGGGGGATGTTACCGCACGCCGAATACCCGCCCGCACTCCGGACAGACCGCGGCCTCCACGGGCTTGGGGTACAGGCACTTCGTACACCGCCCGTCCGTGTTCCAAAGACGCCGGCGGAGTGCGACGAGCCCGCTGCACACGCTGAAGCAGAAGGCGGACCCCACGAGCACCAGCGCGAGAGACTGAAACGCCGGGAAGGTGGAGTAGCGGTAAGTCGAGGATGTGCCGGGATGCAGGAGATCCGACGCGATCACATCCATCGGTATCCAGGTGTACGACGGGTGGGGCGGGTCCGCGAGCGCGTCACCAAGCGCCTCACGCAGCACGTCCTCAGAGAAGGGCGCTCCCTCTCCGGGGTTGAGCATGAGCTGCCGATGTGGTGAACTCTTGCTTGAAGCGTGGGTGTACGGCAATGCCACGGCGATCTCGCGGAGTTCGGGACTGGGAGCGAACGACACAACCCACAGGTACTCGTGGAGGAGCGCCAACCAGTCGCCATCGGGTGCATTTTCGCCGAAGTACATCCCCGTGTTGACTGTGCCAACGAAGATGCGTCCGTCGCCGTCGGTGTCGAAGCGTGCGCGTTGGTCGTCCGTGAGAGGCACGTCCAACGACGCGATCGGCACGGTGACGGGCACACTCCAGGGCTCTTCTTCCCACCGGTCATCCTGGTTTCGCGCGTCAGCGAAGGCGTGCAATGGGATGCTGGCCAACCAGCTTAAAAGCGCGAGCACCAGCAGTATCGCCGTCACGTTCCGACGCATCGCACGGCGGATATGGTCATGACGCGTCGGTTCGCGTGGTGAAGGCTCAGCCGTCATGGATCACACCCTGAAGATCGCGCCAAGCTTCTTCCCGAGCAGGATCGACGCACCAACGAGTGTCACCGTCAGCAGCGCCATGCCCCACACGCCCATGGCGCTCGCGATGGAGTGCCCGTCGCCCAGCCGCTCGGCGAAGGTGTAGATCGCTTTGGTGATCGGGTAGTCGTCCGAGCGCTGCGCGAGGATGAGGGAGTCGGAGACCTCGAGCATCGAGAAGCTGAATGCGAGCAGGCCGCCGGCGATGATGTTCGCGGTGATCAGCGGGATGATGATGCGCCGGATCGCGGTGATCGCCGAGGCGCCGAGGTTGCGGGCCGCCTCTTCGAGTTCACCCGAGGTCTGCTCGAGTCCTGCGACCGTTGAGCGCACCACGTAGGGCATGCGCCGGATCGCGTAGGCGATCACGAGCAACA
>JAJDDE010000108.1 GCA_029260475.1 Phycisphaerales bacterium
GGGCGCCCCGCTCGGCTCGTGACCGCGACGCCGAGGCCGAGGACGACGGGGTCGACATCGCCCCCGCCGACAACTCGGAGCGCGGCGACTCGTGGGACCTCACCGCCGAGGAATTCGACGCGAAGTACCCCCGCCCGGACCGCCGGGATCGCAAGAAGGTCTCGGGTCGCAAGCAGCAGTCGAGGGCCGAAGAGCGGCCCATCACGCGCGAGGACGTCGTCGTGCAGAAGGCCCCCGAGCCGGAGCCCGAGCCCACGGCGCACACCGAGAACGGCACCCCCATGATCAAGAAGCGTCGCGAGCGCAAGGCACCCGCCAAGCGCGCGCCAGCGAAGGCGGCCGTCGTCGAGGAGACCCCCGACGGGCCGGAGCCGATCGTGAAGAAGCGGCGTTCCCTCTTCGGCTCACGCCGAGCCAAGTGAGGGTGCGGCCAGTGATGGCTCATCGATCGACGGCGCCGTCGTCCGGTATCGTGCCCGCGCGATGACGACGACCAAGCGCCTTCTTCTGCTCGGCTCCACCGGCTCTATCGGCGTGCAGACGCTCGAGGTGGTCCGCCACCTCGACGCGCTTGCGCGCGACGGACGGTCGCCGGTGCGCTACGAGGTGGTCGGGCTCTCTGCGGGGCGCAACGCACAGCGGTTGTTCGAGCAGGCCAAGGCGATGGGCGTCACGCAGCTCGCCCTCGCCCATGGGCAGGGCGTGTCTGCGCCCGAGGGCACCATGCTGCGCACGGGCCCGGACAGCGCCGAGCGGTTGGTCCACGAGGTGGAGGCGGACATCGTGCTGGGCGCGATGGTCGGCTACGCGGGCCTGCCCGCGACGATGGCCGCCGTCTCGCTCGGGCGGGACGTCGCACTCGCGAACAAGGAGACGCTGGTGAGCGCGGGCGAGCTCGTGATCGCCGAGTGCGCGCGCACGGGTGCGCGCCTGTTCCCCGTGGACAGCGAGCACTCGGCGGTCTGGCAGGCGCTGCTCTCGCGCGCCTCGGGTCAGCCCTGCGACCCGCCTGTGACCTGCGGAGACGACGTCAGCAAGATCATCCTCACCGCCTCCGGCGGCGCGCTCCGCACGCGCACCAAGGACGAGACGTACCACGCGACCGTCGAAGACGCTCTGGCCCACCCCAACTGGGACATGGGCGCAAAGGTGACCATCGACAGCGCGAGCCTGACCAACAAGGCGCTCGAACTCGTGGAGGCCGCGTGGCTCTTCGGCGTCGGCACCGACCGGCTGGGCGTGCTCGTGGACCCCGCCTCGGTCGTCCACGCCATCGTGGAGTACGCCGACGGCTCCGCCATCGCGCAGCTCGGCGCACCGGACATGCGCACGCCCATCCACTACGCGCTCACGCACCCCCACCGGACCCAGAGCTGCTCGGACCGGCTGCGCTGGGACGAGCTGGGCGGCATCGAACTCTCGCCGCCGGACACGGAGCGCTTCCCCGCGCTGCGCCACGGGTACGAGGTGATCGAGGCCGGCGGCACGCTCGGCGCGGTCTTCAACGGTGCGAACGAGCGCGCCGTCGAGGCCTTCCTCGACCGGGCGATCCCCTTCGGGCGCATCGCTGAATTGGTTGACCACGCGATGCGCGACGTGGGCTCCAGCCCCGTGCGCACGCTCACGGACGTCGAAGAGGCGGACCGAGCGGCCCGCGACGCGGTGGAAGCGCAGCTCACCTCCGCGTCGCGCTGAGGCTCAGCGACCCGGGCCGGGAACCATGGCGCCTTCTCCGAGGCCCCCGTCCTTCCCGTCACCCAATTCTGGCTCGGGCTCCGGCGGGACGAACGCATCGGGCAACGTCGCGAGGATGCTGACCGTCCCCGTCGCCTCGCGCACGTGGACGACCTGCGAGCCCGCGTAGTTGTCGATCGTGATCGCGATATCGCCGTCGTTCTCGAGCCGCCCGAAGGCGTCGAAGACGATCACCTCGGGCCCGCCGTCGGGAAGGCTCGGCAGTTCGTACCGGGTCAGCGTGCAGCCGTCGAGCTGCGACGCCACGCCCACCCCGAACGTCCTCACCCAGGGCTCACCATCCGGATCGGTGATCGGCGTGAGCGGTTCGGAGAGCAGGGCGAGCGAGTAGCCCGAGCCGTCGGGCTCGAAGACCACCACCGTCGGGTCCCCGGGCGACGCCAGCGTGCGGGACAGCGCGTACTCGATGTCCGCGCTGAGCATCGTGGAGCCCGCGACCAGCTTCAGCGGCCCCTCTGAGCGCACCGAGGGCACGACCGCGAGCGCCACCACGCCGATGATCGCCATTGCGACCATCATGTCCAGCAGCAGCACGCCGCGCCGGGATGTGGGGCGTGACCTGTTCATGAGCCGAAGTTCAGCCCCTTCACGATGTCCGCGACGGCGCGCTCACCGATCTCCAGCAGGTACCGCTCTTTGAGCGCGATGATCTGGTCCTCGGCGACCTTCGAGTCGCGGTTGCGCTCCACGGAGTAGGTGCCCAGCGGCACCGACCGCTCCTTCATCTGCGCGTAAGACTTGCTGTTCGCATCCTGCCCAGCGATGTCCGTCGTCACCAGCGATGTGAGCGTGGTGGACATCCACAACGGGTCGGCACCACGGTTGGAGGCGATCGCCTCGGCGAGACCCGGGATCGCGACACCCCCGTCGTACAACGGGCCCTCGAGATTCGTGAACCCGTACTTCGTATCGAGCGAGGGCTCGTAGTACAGGCACGCGCTGTCCAGCGTCACATCCCCACCGGTGAGACGACCAAAGAGATACGACTGCTCGATCTCCACCTCGGAGTCCGGGGCGTGGATGTCAGCGAGAACGACGCTCCGCCCGCTAATCATAATCGTGCCAGCGGCACCAACATCCAGGCGGCTGTAACCCGCCGGACCGTACGTCGAGATGGCGGCCTGTCTCAGTTCAGCCGACGCCCCGGCGCCTTCCCAATGGCCGATCACCGAATCGTCGATCAGCAGATCACCCGCCACGTACAACCGGAGCGTCGCGCCCTTCTTGATCAGGATCTGCGAACCGCCGACGATCTCCGCGTCGTCCTGCACGACGAGCGTCGTATCGCCTTCGATGAACAGTTCTCCGCCGCCCTGCACCCGCAGATCGTCGAACGCGTAGGTCCCGGTGCCCAAGCGCACCATGGCGCCGGCGCCGATCCGAAGCTCGCCGTACTGGCCCAAGTCCGGGGACAGGTCCTGGCCCGATCGCGTGCCGATGTCCACACGCGCTATGCGCACCAGCCCGAGGACGTCGAGCACCCAGTGCTCCTCGATCCCCGAGAGGCTCGGCATGGGCTCCACGCCGTTGGGCAGATCCACCGGGATCTGCAGGATGTTCGTGATCGCGTTGGACTTCATCCAGGCTGCGACGCCCGGTGCCGTGATCGGCATAGAGCAGAAGACGCCGCGCAGCTGGATCCCGCCGTCGAGCACGTCCGCGAGCGCATGGGTGCCCATCGCGATACGGGCCTCGCCCTTCTCGAACCGCTCGGCGGCGGGCCACACGCCGATCTTCGACGAGGTCACATCGAGCGTCTCGTTCACGAACAGCGCGATGTCGCCAAGGCGCGTGTCCACCATCGCGGGGCCCTCGAACTTGGGCACCACGCTCAGGCGGCGCTGCGTGGTCTTCGCGATCCCGCCACGTTTGGAGGTCACGGTCACCAGCACATCGGTGTCGTCATCCGTCGGGGGGTCGCCCGCGAGGTTGGTGACCACCACCGAGGCCTCGGCCCGGGCGATGTCCCAGTCGCTCTTGAACTTGCCGCCGATGGCGCTGGCCTTGATCTCGTTCTCGATCGCGGAGACCGTGAAATTCCCGGCGCTGCGCGCACTCCAGCGCGCACGGGCCGCGTCCTGCGCGTTCTCCGCGATGGGCGCGAGCCGGTCCGGCGTCGTGAGGATCGCGGTCGTGAGGACGGAGGTCACCACCAGGGCGATCACCACCATCAGCATCGCGACGCCCCGACGCCCTCGCGTTGCCTTGCGTGCGTTCGTCGTCGTGTTCATGTCCGTTCCTCTCACAAGGGCCTCTGGTACTGCGTGAGGCCGACCGCCATCAACAACTGTTGTGTCTTGCTGCCGCCGTCGAACCCGATGTGGACACGGAAGCGCTCCGCGTCCAGGGGGTCCTCCTGCGTGTGCGTGATCGTGAGCGTCTCCACGCCGTCGGCGAGCACCGCCTGGGTCGTGTAGCCGAGCGTCCGCTGGGCCATCATCACAGCGAAGGGGCTCTCGGCGGACGACACGATGATGTCCGCCAGCGCACGCTCCTCATCGGTCATCTCCTCGGGGAACTCGACGTACTCGGTGACCACCTCGTTGGCCCCCTTGTCGAACCAGAAGACGCGGAGCTCCGAGACGTTGATCACGTCGTTGGCGCGCTCGTCGTGCGCCCAGAGCGCGAAGCCGCGCTTGTCGTGCCCGATCAGACAGCGCGAAGACTCCGTGTACGCCTGCAGGCGCACGTGCGAGGTGGCGGCTCGCTGCATCGCCGAGCGCGAGCAGTTCATGTCCGTCACGCCGCGCGAGACAGAGGTGATGACCATCGCGACGCCCAGGCCGGTGATGGTGGTCACGCCCAGCGCGACGAGCAGTTCGAGTGTTGTGAGCCCTCTACGTTTCACCGGCCACCCCCCGCGACGAGAGGTTCCGCCGGGGCGTCCGTATCGGGGTCGGGCACGAACAGCGCGAAGATCGCGAGGTCCGTGAACTCGTCGAAGCACGACACCGTGATCATCGAGCCCTCGACCGAGACACCGCTGGCCTCGTCCATGAGTGTTTCGGGCAGCACATCGATGCGCCGCCCCAGAGCCCAGAACGTCTCGGGGTACGCCTCGAGGTCCAGCGTCTTCATCCCGCCGATCTCGTTGGTGGTGCCGTTGAGCGCACCAAGATCGTCGTACGCCAGCGTGCTGATCTCGCTCATCAGATCGTCGGCTGCGATGGAAGCGAGCAGGCGTTTCTGGCTCTCGAAGGCCATCTTCTGGGCCGCCCCGATCGCCGTCGCGACCGCGAGCATGATGAGCCCGAGCACCGCGCTGGCCATCGCGGCCTCCGCGAGCGTGAACCCGCGACGGGACCGCCGGCGCAGTCCGCCGACAAGCGGCGGGGTGGGCGTTCGGATGGGTGTGATCCGCTGTGGCACTGGGTGCTCCGTTCCACGCGGTCTGATCCCTCCCGCGTAGAGGGGGAATCGGCCCGCATACATCATCGATCACAATGATTCGAGGGTGTGTCCACTCCAATGGGGGAGAACGGTTCGGGCTGTGACGCTCCGCGAACCGGGGGGAGGCAGAACCGCCGATTGGCGGGTCCGAAAACGGATGCGCCTTGCCCGCCGGGGCTGGCCCACAGAGGATGACCGCTCGTGCGCAAGCCCCCCACCATCCTGTACCGCATGCTCGCGGGCGACCTGCTCCGCCTGCTGGGCGTGACGACGGTCGCCCTGGTCGCGGTCATCGCCTTCGCGGGGGCCCTCAAGCCCCTGTCGGATGGGCGGCTCACGCTCGATCAGGCACTGAAATTCATGGGCTACCTGCTGATCCCCATGACGCAGTTCGCCCTGCCCTTCGCCGCGGGTTTCGCCGCGACGCTGACGTACCACCGCTTCGCGTCGGACAACGAGGCGATGGCCGCCTCCGCCGCGGGCCTGGGGCACAAGGCGCTGCTCACGCCCGCGCTGATCCTCGGGAGCGTGCTGGCGCTCGTCCTGGGGATCATGTCCTTCGAGGTGATCCCCCCGCTGCTGCGCGATGCGCAGCGCGTCCTCGTGACCGACGGCACCCGCGTGCTCGCGAGCCAGCTCAACCGGGGCGAATCGGTCCGCATCACCTTCGGCGGGTCGGATTCGGTCGATCTGTACGCGGACCGCGCGTACCCGCCCCAGGTGCCCGAGCCCGGGACCGACGCCGCCCTGCGCGGCGTGAGCCGCGTGATCACGCTCGACGGTGTGCTGGCGATCCAGGCCCGCGCCGAGGGGGACCCGGTCTACGCGAGCGCCGAGCGCGTCTTCATGTTCGTCTTCGACGACGACGGAGGCGAGACCTCCGTCCAGCTCATCTTCGAGAACGCCTCCAGCAACGCCACCGAATCGGGAGGCGAGGGCAAGGCCGAGCGCATCACGCTCCACCGCCTCCGCCTCCCCACCGAGCTCACCGACGACCCGAAGTTCCTGAACTGGTCGCAGATGAGCGAGGCGATCGCTCGCCCGCGCTCCATGAACCGCACGGACCAGGCTGCCCGCGTGCTCGCCGCCCGCCTGCGCGAGCGAGACGCCGCCATCGAACTGACCGGCGCGATCGAGCAGACCGGGCGCATCGTGCTGCAGGTGGATTCCCCCTTCGAGACCCTGCGGGGCGAGACGATCACCCTCGACGGCGCCCGCCTCCTGCACGACCCGGTCATCCCCACGCCCGACCCGGAGGTGGAGGACCCCGAGCGCGCGAGGCGCCGTGCGCAGCGCGAGCGTCTGGATCGCTGGCGTGTGATCCCCGCCACGGAGGGCGCACCGATCCGCGTCGTCAGCACGTCGCCCGACGGCAACAGCCGAACACGCCTCGCGAAGATCGCCTGGATTGAGCTGCCCATCGAGCGTCCGAGCGATACGGAGACCGTCACCCGCTTCGAGGTGACGCTCGAGGACATCATCACGCTCGACGGCGACGTGGCGCTGCCCGTCGAGCTCACCGGGAGCGAGCCGGCCCGCGCCGAGCTCACCATCTCGAACCTCATGCCGATCGGGTTCGACGACTCCACGCTCAGCGAGCTCCCGATCAAGGAACTGCTGGAGTACGCGCGCGATGAATCGCTCATGCCCCACGAGCTGACGCCGCGCGTGCGCGCCGTCGCGAAAGAAGTGCGCGAGCGCGTGGACCGGCAGCGCCGCGAGATCATGTCCAAGCGGCACGAGCGCCTCGCCTTCAGCGCCGCGTGCATCGTGATGGTGCTGGTCGGGGCGGCGGTCGCGATGACGCTCCGCGACAGCCTGCCGCTGCCCGTCTACCTCTGGTCGTTCATCCCGGCGCTCGCGTGCATCCTGTCGATCAGCGCGGGCCAGCGCGCGGTCTACCGCAACGGCGAGATCGGCCTGGTCCTCCTCTGGGGCGGCGTCGCGGTGCTCCTGGCGATCTTCCTCCGCGTCTACTCGCGACTGCGCAGGCACTGACGCGTGACCGCGCATCCGCGTCAACCCAGCGGCTGGCGGTGGGCGATCGCCCTCGCGTTCGTGCTGCTTGCGCTCCGCGTGCTCATCCTCACCACCAGCGGCCTCGGGCTCAGCGCAGACGAGGCCCACTACTGGGACTGGTCGCGCCACCTCGATTGGTCCTACCCCACCAAGGGCCCGGGCATCGCGTACGCCATCGCCGGCGCCACCGCACTCCTCGGGGACGAGGCGTGGGCGATACGCACGGTCGCGGCTCTCAGCGGATCGGTGGGCGTGCTGCTGGCCTTCGGGCTCACACGCTCCGCGGCAACCGGCCTTGAGCATCACGACCGACTCCGCGCCGCCAAATGGGGCGCTGCGCTCATCGCGCTCTTCCCCGCGTACCAGGTGACGGGGCTGATCGCGACGATCGACGGGCCCTACGTCGCCTGCTGGCTGGGTGCGTCCTGGGCCGCCCTCGCGCTGCTGCGCCGCCTCGAATCCGAACGCAGCGCCATGGGCCCCGCGTTGCTGCTGGGCGTGCTGCTGGGCATCGGGTTCCTCTTCAAGTACACGATCCTTTTGCTCGTCCCCGCGCTCGTGATCACCCTGTTCGTGCGCCGGTCGCGTGTGTACTGCTGGAAGCGTTCATCGATCTCTCTGCTCGGTGCCGGGGCGATGCTCGCGCTGTGCGCCCTGCCGGTGGTCATCTGGAACCAGCGCGAGGGCTGGCCCACCGTGGCGCACCTGCTCGGGCATCTCGGCGCGCCGGGGGGCGACGTGCCGACCGACGGCGCTTCGCGCCCTTGGACGCCCCTGTGGTTCATCGGGTTCGTGGGCACGCAGATCGGCATCGCCGGCCCGGCGCTCGTGCTCATGTGGCTGGCGCGCAAGACCGCGACGCCCGGCCCCGAACGCGCGTGGCTCGTCATTGCCTCGCTCCCGATCTTCGCGATGTACCTCGTCGTCAGCCTCTTCACGGACGCGGAGGCCAACTGGCCCATCGCCGGCTACAGCACGCTCCTGTGCCTCGCGGCGGTCGGCATGCCGGCGCACATGGCGCGTCATCGCGCGCTCGTCCGCGCGTGGCGCGAGAAGACCGACCCCAGGCCCAAGGCCGGGTTCCTCCGCAAGGCCCCCGAAACGGTGTGGCAGCTCGCGACACACTGGACCGTCGGCTGGGGCGTGGTGCCCGCGATCTTGATGCTCACGCTCCCGCTGCTGATGCGCACGCCGGTCCGCCAGGCCCCCGCCCTGCAACGGCTCCAGCAGTCCGAGCGGCTCGGTGACCTGGTGCTCAACGCCCTGGACCGTGCGTCGATCGAGCCCTCCTCCGTGGTGATCATCACCGCCCGCTACACATCGGCCTCGCGCCTGGCCCACGAACTGCACATGCGCCTGGGCGACGGCGCACCGCTCGTCACCTCCGCCGCCTCGCTCG
This sequence comes from Phycisphaerales bacterium, assembly GCA_029260475.1. Lineage (GTDB taxonomy): Bacteria > Planctomycetota > Phycisphaerae > Phycisphaerales > UBA1924 > OFTM391. Next base: position 8,564 of record JAJDDE010000108.1, read on the forward strand.
TGGGCGACCGGCGTTCCTCGTACGACTACTGGCCCGAAACGGACCCGTGCGCCATCCGTGCCCAGACGGTGCTCTTTGTCGGTGGTGCGAAACCCGAGAAGTGGACACGGCGCTTCGACGCGGACACCATGACCCCGATGCTCGACGCGATCGATCCCGAGTTTGGCGGCCTGTTCCTGGCCCGCAACTACGCGGGCGTGCAGGAGGGTGCCGGGTGTCCGTGAGAAGAGCGGCGATCATCCTGATCAGCTGCGCGGCCCTCTTCCTCGGGTCGAGCGTCCTCGACGGCGCTGCGGTCAACGCGTTTCAGCGTGACGACGTGTATTCCAGCGACTGGGCACGCACGCTCCGGATTCTCGGGTATGTCCCCGTCTGGCTGGCTGTGGCCCTCGCGTTCGTTCTGATAGACGCGGGGCAGAAGCGTCCGCTTGGGTGGCCGCTGCGCGACATGTGGACGCGTGGGGTGCTGCTCATCCTCGCGGCTGGCAGTGCGGGCATCGTCGCGGAGCTGCTCAAGCTGCTGCTCCGGCGCGAACGCCCGAGCGATGTCTTCAACGCGTACACGTTCCGCCCGTGGGGCGTGGACACATGGTCCACATCCGGGCTTGGGCTGCCCTCGTCGCACGTCGCCGTCGCTGGCGGGGCGCTCGTCATGCTCTGCCTGCTCTACAAGCGTGCGGCTCCCGTATTCCTGCTCGGTGCCCTGGGCTGCGCGTTCACGCGCGTGCTCGCGGGGGCGCACTTTGTGTCGGACGCGATGGCGGGGCTCCTCGTCGGCGCACTCTGCGCGCTGGCGTGGTGGCGATTGCACTTGCGCAACCTCCGGGCTCACGCCGCCGAGTCCCCTTCGGATAGGGTGGACGCGTGAAGATGATGGACCGCTACATCGCACGCCTCTACGCGATCAACGTGCTCACGCTGCTCGTGCTGCTGGGCGGGTTCGTCGTCACAGTGGACGTCTTCATCAACCTCTCGCGCTTCTCCAACGCGGCGGCGGAGAACATCGCTCCCGATGCTTCAGAACCCGAGGGCATCGCCCGGGCGGTGCGCACCGTCGTGGTGATCGCGGACTTCTGGGGCCCGAAGCTCCTCCAGCTCTACAACTACCTCATCGGCATCATCATGGTCGGCGCGATGGGCTTCACGTGTTCGCAGCTCGTGAGGCAGCGCGAGTTCGTGGCGCTGCTCGCGTCGGGCGTGCCGCTGCAACGCGTCGCGATGCCCTTCGCGGCGGTGGCGCTCGCGCTCACCCTCGTGCAGGCGGTGAACCAGGAAGTCGTCATCCCCAAGGTCGCGCCGCTGCTGGCGCGCGAGGTGGACAACGCGGGCAGCCACAGCATCGGCGGGTTCCCCGTCCGCCCCGTCCCCGACGACACGGGTCGCATCTTCACCGCGGAGCGCTTCGACCCCGAACTGGGAGAGGTCCAGCGGCTGGGGGTGTACGAACGGGACAGCGAGGGCGTGGTCACCCGCGTGGTGCGGGCCGACAGCGCCGCCTGGGACCAGAACGGCTGGGTGCTGACGAACGGACGCGCCAGCGACCCCTCGACGGGCATGACGGGCCTGCCCGTCGTGCGGCTCGACACGTCGCTCGACCCCACCCGGCTCAAGATCCAGCACCTCCGGGGCTTCGGCGAGTCCCTCTCGTGGGGTCAGATCGGCGAGATCATCGAGCGGGGCGGGATGGATGGGCAGGCCATCGACCGCCTCGACCGGGTCCGCTGGGGGCGTGTCGCCTCGATGATCAGCAACCTGGTGGTCCTGTTTGCCGCGGTGCCCTTCTTCCTCCGCAAACTGCCGGGCCCGATGATCCTCGCGGGCCTCCGTGCCGCCCCCATCGCCCTGCTCGGGCTCGTCGCGGCTGGCGCTGCGCCGAGCCTGCCCATCGGCGGGCTCCCCGTCTGGTTGGGGGTCTTCATCCCGACCCTCGTGCTGCTGCCCCTGGCGGTAGCGCTCTTCTCCAACGTCCGAACGTGACCCGGGCCCCCGCTTCGCGCCGCGGGCGACGTGTGTAGGATGCACGTGGCGGCGTGCGCGCGCAGCCGCGGTTTTCGACACCATTGCCTCGACGGGCCCCAACGCCCGCCGTTCGGAGTTTCGGCATGATCCCCAAGCCCCCCCCTCGCGAGGGCTCGCTCGGCTTCCTCTTCCTCCCGCCTTACCGCGTCCAGGGCCTCTCGGTCGCTGGCGAACAGACGGTGATCCAGGTCCCCGAGCTCGACACCTGCTTCGACATGGGCACCTGCCCGCGCGCGGTGCTCCCCTCCAAATTCGTCGCGATCTCGCACGGGCACATGGACCACATCGGTGGCCTGGGCTACTTCTGCTCGCAGCGCAACTTCCAGGGCATGGGCCCCGCGAAGATCGTCTGCCACGAGGGGCTCGCGCCCGCGATCCAGAAAATGATGGCCGGCTTCACGGAGCTCGAGGGGCAGACCACCCCCTACGAGCTCATCCCGCTCGCCCCCGAGGGCGAAGTGGAGATCAAAAACGCCATCTGGATGCGGATGTTCGAGACCGAGCACACCCAGCACTCCTGCGGGTACGCGATCGTCGAGAAACGCAGCAAGCTGCGTGACGAGTTCGCGGGCCAGCCGCAAGAGAAGCTCCGCGAGCTGCGCGAGAAGGGCGAGGACATCACCCGCATCCAGGAGGTGCCCCTCGTGGCGTACCTCGGGGACACCTCGCCGGGTGCCGCGATGCTGCGGAACGACGTGCGCACCGCGCAGATCGTGATCGCTGAGTGCACGTTCGTCGAGAAAGACCACAAGGCCCGGGCCGAGGCGGGCAACCACCTGCACCTCACGGACATCGCGGAGTGGCTCGGCGTGCTCGAATGCGAGCACCTGGTGCTGGTCCACGTGTCCAGGCGCTCGAACATCGCTGTTGCGCAGAAGAACCTCCGAGCGATGGTGTCGAAAGAGCAGTACGAGAAAGTGCATTTCCTGATGGACTACCGCACCAACCGCGACCGCTATGACCGCCAGGCCGAGGAAGCGTTACGCATGGAAGCGGCGCGCGCCAAGGCGTGATGCGCGCCGTGTCAAGCCCCTTTACGGCGTTCCCAGCGTGTCCCGAATTTTCTCGCTGAACCGCTGGTTTTTGCCGAGTTTTTTCTTTCCGGTGTCATTGCCATCACACTCCGATGATTGCCGTTGACACCGGTCCGGAGCGCGACTATTTTCGATGCCCTTGACGGCATGCGCAGCGCGGTGGGACGCGGGCGCGAGGAAACAAGCGAACGCTGAAAAGCGCCGCGTGCCGAACACCGTGCCTTTCACCGGCGCCCTCTGTGCCGGAGAGGAATAGACCCCAATGCCCAGCCCCGACCAAGTGGTGTGGCCGGCAGTGCTCACGCACCTGCGCCAACATCATCCAGCGATGTGTCGCCAATGGTTCGAGGAGATCGAACCCGAGGGCAACGCGGGAGGCACGTTCCGCGTCCGCGTCCGCCAGGACGTACACCGTCGTTATCTCGAGAACCAGTGCGGCAGGGCCTTCAACGAGGCGCACCAAGCGGTCACCGGGCGACTCGACCCGGTCCGGTTCGTCGGTCCCGATGATGGGGAGCCGGTCGCCACCGCCGACCAAGAGTCGCTCGCGGGCGAATTCGAGGCCAAACCCCGCCCGAGCGCGTACCGCCCCGCCGCCACCTCGACCCCCAGCGTGGACGGCGTGGTGCTGAGCCCCGATTACACGTTCGACCAATTCGTTGTCGGACCAGAGAACCGCCTCGCGCACGCCGCCTCCGTCGCGGTCGGTGCCCAGCCGGGTAGGGCGTACAACCCCCTGTTCATCCACGGCGGCGTCGGGCTCGGGAAGACCCACCTGCTCCAGGCGATCTGCCTGACGATGCTCGATCGCAATCCGGACACCCCGATTCACTACACGAGCTGCGAGGGGTTCGTCACGCAGTACCTCGATTCGGTGCAGGCGGGGCAGCTCCGCGAGTTCCGGCACCGCTTCCGCGACGTGGACATGCTCGTCATCGACGACATCCACTTCCTCGCGAAGCGTGAGAGCACGCAGGAAGAGTTCTTCCACACCTTCAACACGCTCTACCAGTCGGGCAAGCAGATCATCCTGTCCTCCGACGCCGCCCCCGACGAGATCCCCGCCCTCGAGGCCCGCCTGGTCTCCCGCTTCAAGAGCGGGCTGGTGGTGGACATCGGCAAGCCCAACTACGAGACGCGCGTGCAGATCATCAAGCGCAAGGCGCAGCTCCGGGGCCTGATCTTCCCCGAGGAGGTCGCGGCGTACGTCGCCAGCCGCGACAATCAGAACATCCGCGAGCTCGAGGGCGCGATCACCCGCATCCAGATGCAGTCGATCACCGACAGCAAGGCGATCAGCATCGAGCTCGCCCGCGAAGCCCTCAACGACCAGCAGCCCGAGCAGCGCCCCGAGGTCTCCATGAAGGAGATCGTCGAGGTCGTCACCGAGCACTTCGGCGTGAAGGTGACGGACCTGCAGGGCAAGCGTCGCCAGAAGTCCATCGCCCTGCCCCGACAGGTGTGCATGTACCTCGCTCGCCGGAGCACGCGATTCAGCCTCGAGGAGATCGGCGGCTTCTTCGGCGGTCGCGATCACACCACCGTGATGCACGCGGTGCGCACGATCAGCGCCAAACGGCGCGAGCAGGCGGACCTCGACCGTGCGATCCAGCTCCTCGAGCACAAGCTGGGTGTGGACGACCGCTCCCCCGCGGGCTGAGCACGCCGGGGAACCGAGCCGGCTCACACGCGTCTGACGCGTATGAGCGCCCATTCTCACAACGACACCCGCGCGTCCGGCGTGTACGCCCGTGCGTACACTGCCCCGATGAGCAGGCTTGACCGGCGGGACGCGTCGAACACCACGTTTGTGCTGAAATGCAACGCCAAAGGCGTCGCGCCGGTGATTTTGGGCGAGTTGCCGGTGCAGATCGGTCGGCACAAAGACAACGACGTGGTGATCCGCGACGAGAAGGCCAGCCGTTACCACTGCCGCGTCGAGCCCGCGGGCGGGTACGGCAAGTTCCGTGCGGTGGATCTGGGCAGCCGCAACGGCACGCGAGTGAACGACGAGAAGATCGAGGGCCCCACGCGCGTGCGCCCGGGCGACACGGTGCGCATCGGCGACCACGTTTTCACCTTCAAGATCGCCAGGAACGCCAAGGGCCCGGATAGCGCCGAGAGCGCGGCAACGAGCACGGAGTCCTGGGCCCGCTCGATGCAGAAGACGCTCACCGCGATGGAAGGCGGGCGCGATCTCCCGGCCCCGGTGCTCATCGACGCGAAGGGCGAGCGCTCCCAGACACTCGACGGGAGCGGCGCCGGCGCACGGGCCGCGGGCCTGCTCTTCCGCATCGCGAGCGCCGCGCGTGCGACGGACCTGCACGTGGAGCCCACCGAAGACGGCGCGCGCATCCGCGTGCGAGTGGACGGGCAGATGGTGACCGTCGATGAGGTACCGCAGAAGCTGTGCGGGTTGATCCTCGGGCTGGTACACACCGCCTGCGCGATGCCGAGCGCCGGGCGCGAGGCGGTGCTCGACGGCTCGTTCGGGCTGCAGTTCGGCGAGGACCGCGTGGACTGCCGTGCGAGCCTCACGCCAACGGTACACGGGCAGAAATTGGTCGTGCGCTTCCTCGACGGGCGCAACGCGCCCGAGAGCCTGAGCGACCTCCGGATGCCGCAGTACATGGAGGAGCGCATCCGCAGGGCGTGCGAGCAGGAGGGCGGGCTCGTGCTGGTCGCGGGCCCGACGGGTTCTGGCAAGACGACGACGCTGTACAACGCGCTGCGCGAGATCGACCGCGAACGGCGCAACGTCGTGACGATCGAGGACCCGGTGGAGCACCACCTGTCGGGCGTGACGCAACTCCCGGTGGGGAGCGCGGGTTCGTTCGGCGAGCTGCTGCGATCGGTGCTGCGCCAGGACCCGGACGTGATCCTCGTGGGCGAGATCCGCGACGAGGAGACGGCGGTCGTCGCGATGCGCGCGGCGATGACGGGGCACGTGGTGTTTTCAACGGTCCACGCGCGCGACACGATCGGCGCGGTCTTCCGCCTGCTCGACCTCGGCGTGGAGCGCTACCTCGTCGCGAACGCGCTGGACGTGATCATCGCGCAGCGGCTCTTGCGGCTGCTGTGCGAACGGTGCAACCGATCGGTGAACGTCACGCCGGGCCAGGCGACGCGGATCGGGCGGCACATGAGCGGCGCTACAAAGGTCGGCGTGCCCGTCGGGTGCCCATCGTGCCTGCGGACGGGGTTCTACGGCAGGCGCGCGATCTTCGAGATGCTGACGTTCAACCAGGAACTGCGCGACCTCGTGATGACAGAGCCCTCGATCCAGGCGATGCGCGCGGTCATCGAGCAGGGCGTCTTCCAGAACCTCGAACAAGCGGGGTGGCGCCTCGCGGGCGAGGGGCTCACGGCGCTCGACGAGGTGGAGCGCGTGGCGTCAAGCGCGTGATCCCACCGTCATACACCCGATGAGCGCATAGAGCGTGCGCATGCCGACGTTCGCGTCCCATTCGTCCTCGCCCGGCGCGACCTCCACGAGGTCGGCGCCGATGACGTGCTTGCCGCTGTCGCTCAGGGCTTTCAGCAGGCGGACCGCGTGCGTGTACGACAGGCCGCCCGGCACGGGGGTACCCGTGTTCGGGCAGTAGGACGGGTCGAGCGCGTCGATGTCGAAGCTCACGTAGACGTGGTGCGGCAACGCCTCGACGATCTCGTGCGCGATCGCGCTGAAGCGCTCGCCCTCGTCGAGACGTTCGTGGAGGTCGTGCGCGTGCCAGGTGTGTACGCGATCGCCCATCTCTTCGGCGTACGCCGTCTCGATCACGCCCGCGTCGCGGATGCCGACCTGCACGAGGCTCGTGAGCGTGGGGAGCCGTTCGAGGGCGTTGCGCATGACGCTGGCGTGCGAGCGCGTCATGCCGAGGTAGGCGTCGCGCAGGTCGCGGTGGGCGTCGAGCTGGAGCACGCCGACTTCGCTCACGCCCAGCGTGTCGCGCGCCCATTCGATGCAGGCGATCATGCCGCCCAGAGCGATGCTGTGCTCGCCCCCCAGCACCACGGGCTGCTTGCCCTCGGTCAGCGTGCGCAGCACGGCGTGGTAGACCACGCCCTCCACCTCGGCGCAGAGGCGCTCGAGCTCGTCGTGCGCGTCGAGTGTCTCGTTCGTGGGCCCGCCGGCTTCGATGATGGGCAGCGCGAGCTCGCGCGCACGCTTGGCGACGTCGGGCATCCAGTCCGTCGTGCCCTCCATGTGGATGCCCGCCTTGTACACCTCCCCGAAGATGGGGTCGAGCAGGTCGAGCTGCGCCGAAGCACGCCGGATGGCGTCCGGGCCCTTGGCGCTGCCCGGGCGGTAGGAGGCGGTGCCGTCGAAGGGCACCGGCGTGACGATGACCCCCGCCTCCTGGCGCGTGTAAGGCAGTCCAAAGAGCGTGTCCAGCGTGACGGGACCGTCGGTGTCGATGTCGGGCATGGGCCAAGCGTAGCGGCCTTACACAGGATTCACGCGGCGTCCCGCCGCTCTTGCGATAAGGTGAGCAAACCCGAACCGGAGGACCACAGTCATGCGCACCACGCTCGCGTCCGCCCTGCTGCTCGCCGCCGCCCCCGCCCTCGCCGAGGGGGACGCCCAGACCGCGACGGGCTCCGTCTATCACGATCAGAACGCCAACGGTGTCCGCGACGCGGGCGAAGCGGGCGTGCAGGGTGTGCTCGTCTCCAATGGGCGCGAGGTCGTGCCCACCGAACGCGATGGCTCGTACGAGCTGCCCATCGACGATGACACCATCCTCTTCGTCTGCAAACCCCGCGGCTGGATGGTGCCCACGGATGGCAACGGACTGCCGCAGCACTATTACCTGCACAAGCCGAACGGCTCACCCCCACTGATATACGGCGGCGTCGCGCCGACGGGCCCGCTGCCGGCGTCCGTGGACTTCCCGCTGACACGTCAGGAGGAGAGCGAGCGGTTCAACGTCGTGCTCTTCGGGGACCCGCAGCCCTACAACATCGAGCAGGTCGACCACTTCGCCCGTGACATCGTGCCCGAGGTGATCGAAGCGGTGCAGCGAGAGAGCGCCGCCTTTGGGATCACGCTGGGCGACATCGTGGGCAATGACCTCTCGCTCTTCGGGCCTCACAACGACGTGGTCGGCGCTATCGGCCTGCCCTGGATCAACGTCTACGGCAATCACGACATGGACTTCGACTCACCCGACGACGAGCACGCGGATGAGACCTTCAACCGCGTGTACGGACCAACGACGTACGCGTTCCAGTATGCCAACATCCACTTCATCGTCATCGATAACGTGATGTACTCGGGCGGAACGAAGGAGAAGCCCAAGGGGTCATACGAAGCGGGGCTGAGCGAGAAGGATCACCGATTCGTCATGAACTACTTCGAGGCGGTCAATCCGCCGCACAAGACGGATCAACGATTCGTGTTCGTGATGCACATCCCCGCGACGGAGTTCGAACTGAAATTTCGATTCCTTTTCAGCGATGAAGTGCGCTACGGCAGCATCGCGCCCCGCGTGCCGCTGTCGCTCGCGGCGCACTGGCATCGCCAGCGGAACTACATGATCCAGGCCGGCACACGCGAGCACCACCACCTCGTCCACGCCACCACCTCCGGCTCGTGGTGGCAGGGCACGAAGGACGAGTACGGCATCCCACACGCGATGATGCGCGATGGCAAGCCCAACGGCTGGTCGATGCTCACTTTCGATCCCGCGCTCGAACGCGGCTACGAAGTCCACTTCAAGGCGGCGGGCAAGCCGTGGAGCGAGCAGATGCACATCATCGCGCCCGATGTCGTCTGGGCGGGTGATCGTCGCAACGCCGAGCACGAGAAGATGCTCGACGCCGACGACGCGGTAGTCGTCAACCTCTGGTCCGGCTCGGAACTCTCCAAGGTGGAGGTGCGCTACGTCCACGCCCAGACCGGAGACGCCACCGCCTGGCGCAGCATGACCACCGAGCGCGGCGTCGATCCGCACTGGGCCAGCGTCCGCCGGCAGGGTGAAACGGGCGAGGGGCCCAAGATGTCCTCGTTGAGCGCGGAGACCGATCTGTGGGTGGACCGGCTGCCCGATGCCCTGAAACGGGGTTCATACACCATCGAGGTGCGTGAGACGAACATGTACGGACACGAGCACACCGCCCGCCGCATCCTCCGCGTGCTCGCCCCGCTGGAATAGGGCGATCGGGGCCCCTGAGGACCGCGTCGCGTAGGCTTGGTGTTGTGCCGTACCCCGGCGGAGCCACACGCCATCGCAGACCGCATCCCCTATTCGCACCGACCGACGAGCCGCTTCGGGCGGCTGGTGACATCGATCGCGCTCGCCCTCGCGACGGTGCTGCTGGTCGTCGCGATGTTCGTCTCGCCCGAGCTCGAGTTGCGCCACGTGGTGAAAGAGGACTACCCGGTCCTCGAGTACGCGCAGGTGATCGTGTGGGCGCTCGTCCCGCTGGTAGCCGTCTTCGGCGCGTGGCGCCAGCGCTCCAACCGGGGCCTGCTGCTGCTCGTCTGGATCGGCGTGCTCTGCTTCCTGTTCGGGATGCGGGAGCTGGACCTGCAGGTGCTCGTGAACACCGACAACATCCATGTGCTCGGCTTCGAGGAAGAACACGCCTTCCACTGGCGTTCGCGCTGGCTGCTCGAAGCCGAGACGCCGCTGATGGTGCGCATCCTCTGGATCGGCGTTTTCGGCCTCATCGGCGCGGCGCTGGTGCTACCCTGGGCGTGCGCCCGCTACCCGTGGCCGACGGCGATCCTCAAACGCGATCCCTTCCCCTGGCTGCTCGGGCTGGGCTTCGGCCTGCTGGGCGCCTCGGTGCTGATCGACGACGTCATCGGTCGCCCGCTCCGCGAGCGCGGCTGGGAGCTCGACCTGCTCGAGGAACTCGTGGAAACCGCGGGCGGCGCGTGCGTGGTGCTGTGGACGCTGTGGCTCGCCTCGGGCAAGGCGAACCTGCGCACGCCGAAGGCGGCACCGGTCTCCTGACCGGTGTGCCACCCCAGAGGTCAGACCTTCGCGAGCTCCAGGCCCATCGCCTGCGCCATCGCGGTGCCGAGCTCGCTGGGCGTCTGTGCGATGACATAGCCCGCGGCTTCCAATGCCTTGATCTTGCTCTCCGCGTCGCCCTCGCCGCCCGAGATGATCGCGCCGGCGTGCCCCATGCGCTTGCCGGGAGGGGCGGTGCGACCGGCGATGAAGCCCGCGAGGGGTTTGGTGACGTTGGCGTTGGCCCACTCGGCGGCGGCCTCCTCGTCGGTGCCGCCGATCTCGCCGATCATCAGGATGCCGTGCGTCTCGGGGTCGTTCTGGAAGAGTTCGAGGCACTCGATGAAGCCCATGCCGCGGACGGGGTCGCCTCCGATGCCGATGCAGGTGGACTGCGCGAGGCCGAGCTGGCTGGTCTGGAAGACGGCCTCGTACGTCAGCGTGCCCGAACGCGACACGATGCCGACGGCCTTGCCCGCCTTGGCCTCGCTGATGTGCGTGTGGATGTAGCCGGGCATGATGCCGATCTTGCAGCCCGCGTTGGTGTAGGGGTCGGCCGCGCTCTCGCCGCCGCCGGTCTTGGGGCCGGGGGTGATGACGCCCGGGCAGTTGGGGCCGATGAGCGTGAGTCGCGCCTTGCCGTCGGCGGCCCGCTGGTTGTTCACCTGATCGAGGTACGCCCGCGCGCGGACCATGTCCTGCACCGGCACGCCCTCGGTGACGCCCACGATGACGGGGATCTCCGCGTCGATCGCTTCGATGATCGCGTCGGCGGCGAAGGGGGGCGGGACAAAGATCATCGTCGCGTCGGCCCCGGTCTTCTGCACGGCCTCGCGGAGGGTATTGAAGATGGGCAGCCCGTTGGCGTCCTGTTGCCCGCCCTTGCCCGGGGTGACCCCACCGACCATGTTGCGCCCGTACTCGTGGCACCCCTTGGTGTGGAGGGCGCCGAAGGAGCCGGTGATGCCCTGGCAGAGGACCTTGGTGTTCTTGTCGATGAGGACGGGCATGGGTGCTCCTGGGGGCTCTTGGGGGACGTGGGCTGTCATCCTAGCGGGGACACGGGGCGGGCTCACCGTTCGGTGCCACCATGCAGCGCTTCGCTGCGTGGTGCACATCACGGTCTGGGGCAGCCCGCCGAGGCCCTGCTACCATGGCCCTCCCTCGGACGGTGGTGGGCCGATCCCGAGATTCAACGGCACCTCAGCGGAGCACCCGGACCATGCGTGCGCTCGTCACCGGACAAGTCGGCCTCGGCAAGAAGGACTACCTGGAGGCCGTCGCGGATTTCGCGGGCAGCCAGGGTGAGTCCATCAAGATCTTCAACATCGGCGACATGATGTACCAGGAGGGGCCGGACATCCGCCCCGGGCGCATCCTCGACCTACCCTGGAGCCGCCTCAACAGCCTCAGGCGGGCCGCCTTCAAGGACGTCATCTCCCAGGAGAAGGACCACGACCACGTCCTGGTGAACACCCACGCCACCTTCCGCTGGCGCCACGGGCTCTTCGCGGCCTTCGACTTCGACCAGGTCCAGCAGCTCAACCCGGACATCTTCATCTGTCTCGTGGACAACATCGAGGTCGTCCACCACAACCTGCACCGCGACCACGACATCGACGCGACGCTCAAGGACTGCATGGTGTGGCGCGAGGAGGAGATCCTCGCGACCGAGATGCTCGCCAACGCGCTGAACAAGCCCTTCTACATCCTGAGCAAGGGGCGGCACGAGCCGACGGTGCAGACGGCCTTCCGCCTGCTGTGCCGCCCGGACATGCGCAAGGTGTACCCGAGCTTCCCGATGTCGCACGTCGTGGACATGCCCGACATCCTGCACGAGATCGACACCTTCCGGGCGGCGCTCGCGGAGGACTTCATCACGTTCGACCCGGGCGACGTGGACGAGAAGCTGCTGCTGGACCGCGCCGTGGACGCCGCCAAGCAGGGCAACGTGGACCAGTTCCTCGACGTGACCCCCCACACCTTCGGCGGCTCGAAGGCGGTCGGCGACACGATCCGCGTGTCGGTGCGCGAGGTGCTGGACATCGCGGGCGACGTGGACGGGCAGATCTACATGCGCGACTTCAAGCTCATCGACCAGTCCGACATGATCGTGAGCCTCGTCCCCGAGCTCCCGGGCAAGGACGGCAAGGACATCCCGGGCCTCTCCTCGGGCGTGGAGCGCGAGCTGCAGCACGCGTTCGAGCACACCAAGGATGTGTACGTCGTCTGGAAACCCAAGAAGGCCCCCAGCCCCTTCATCACCGAGACGGCGACGAAGATCTTCACCTCGACGACCGAAGCGCTCGACCACTTCGAGGCCCAGGGCATGATCACGACGAAGAACCTCTTCGGTCAGTGATCGATCGCGCGGGCCCGATGAATCTCACCAACGAAAAAGCCCGGGCCGCTATGTGCAACGGCCCGGGCGTGCTCTCTCACCCCATCGCAAGCGCGCCCTCCAAGCGGGCCCGCGGTGGGCTCGATCCTGGCGGTGGTGTCCTGTCGCAGGTCGAGGGCGCTGGGGGATTGCATGTGGGGAGCGGGATCGGAATCCACTCGGCTGGCGGGAGCCCAACTGGTGATGCACGCCGAAGCGTCACACGAGCGAGGTGGTCGCCGTTCCTCCGAAGCGACCGGTACGCCAGCCAAGTGGTGCGCCGCCCGCAACTGTCGGGCTATCGGGCGGCGTGGGAAGGAGCGGGTTCGTGAAAACCCAGGGGAGATGAACCGCACTGATCTCCAGTGCACCCATGTATGCGCTCCCGATCGCCAAACGGTTTCCACCTGATCACAACTTTTTACTTTCACACGACTTACGCACCTTTGACCCCCCAAATCGGTCACCTTTTTACCCAGATTCACATGCCCCGTTACCGCCTCATCATCGCCTACGACGGCACCGACTTTCACGGCTGGCAGCGCCAGCCGATGGACGACCAGCGCGCCGCACGCATGGGGGTGGAGCCCGGGGGCGATATGCGCACGGTGCAGGGCGTCGTCGAGGAGGCGGTGCGCGACACGCTGCGCGAGCCGTGGCTGAATCTGGTGGGGTCCAGCCGTACGGATTCGGGGGTACATGCATTGGGACAGGTCGCGACGTTCGTCACCGAGCCCGACCCCGATAAAGGGGTCGGCTGGCCCGAGGAGCGGGGCTGCGACACGCTGGTGCGGGCGATCAACAGCCGCCTGCCGAGGGACGTGCTCGTGCGCGAGGCGGCCCTCACGCGCGACGACTTCAACCCCTTCGCCGACGCGATCAGCAAGGAGTACACGTACACCTTCGCGACGGGTCGGGTCCGCCCCCTGTGGCAGCGCCGGTACCTCTTTCACACCTGGTACGAGCTGGACCCCGCGGTCATGCACCAGGCCGCCAGTGCGTTGGTGGGCGAGCACGATTTCGTGAGCTTCGCGCAGATCAATCACGGCCGGACCACCACTGTGCGCACGATCCACGGGTGCTCGGTCGAGCACGTCTCCCCCGACGAGCTGATGGCGTCGCCGCTGTGCGTGGACGCGCACCCGCTCGTCCGCGTGCGCGTCAGCGGCTCTGGGTTCCTCTACAACATGGTCCGGATCATCGCGGGCACGCTGATGGAGATCGGGCGCGGCGCGATGCCCGCGGACAGCGTGCCGGGCATCCTGGAGGCGAAGGACCGGCGGACTGCGGGGCCGACGCTCCCGCCACAGGGCCTGCGTCTGGAGTGGATAGAGCACCGCGATCCGTGATCGCCGGTACACCCTGCCGAGGCGGTTCGGAGGCCCATCGATGCGCACACACCTCGCGATCCTGACTCTTGCCTTCAGCGGCACGCTCGCCGGTGCGCAGACGCTGGACCTGGGGAGCATGGGTGGGCCCGCTCTGGGCGACCGCTCCATCTTCGTGACACGCGCTTCCTATTACGAGCGCGAGGCGGAGCGTTTGTACGCGATGAGTTCCGGCTGGGACGCGAGCGCGGACGAGGTGGAGCTGGAACAGGACCTGGAGATCGCGATACGCGCTCGCGCGACGATGCACGCGTTGTGCGCGCGCACGCTGGTCGGCGAGAACGCGCGCCACGCCGCCGAAGACCACCGGATGGTCATCGGGAAGCTCATCGCCGAGGCGATGGTGCCCTTCGAGGCGCGGGTGCAGGGCTTCGAGGAGGCCGCGCTGCGTGTACACACCCGCGATGCCGACGCGATCGATCTCACGGTCTATGCGCGGCGGCGTGCGGCGCTCATCGCCTTCGTGACGCGCTGCGAAGAGGTCTTGGGCACGCAGCGCGAGCCCTACCCGATGGGGTTCACCATCCGCTCGCTGGACAACGCGCTGCGCCCCGCCTTCGCGGAGCTCGTGCCGCTGCTGGACGATGCGGAGCGCGCGCTGCTGATGACCGCCTGGGACCGCGCCGGGGTGTCGCCGGGCGTGCGCGCGCTGCGGGACGGCGTTGGGGACCCGGACGCCGCCAAGGCGTCCTGGGATGCGCTCGAGCGTCTGGAGCGGAGCACCACGCACACGAGCGAGGCCCGCCGGCTCGCGCGTCTGGCGCGTGATGCCCACGCGGCTCTCGGGACGCTCGTGCTCGTCGAGGCGTCGCTGCAGGAGACCGGGGCGAGGGTGTACACGGACTCGATGGACGCGCTGCTCTCCGCAACGGGCGGCGGGGACGCGGAGGGGCGTCTGCACCATCTGATCGCGATGGGGGATGTGCTCGCGATGCTGGGCGACCTGCGGGTGGGCACCGAACGCACATCGCTCGAGGCGCTCGATGGGCTCGCGCAGGACGCGGTGCGTGCGGCTCTGACCGCGCCCTCGAACATGCCGGGCGGGAACGACCCCTTGGTGCGCGCGCTCGAGGTGTGCGAGCGTGCCCTTCGCATCGCGCGGGATCGGCGCACGCTCGCGGAGCCGGAGCGGATGACCGGTCACACCCGGCGCGCGTGGCTGCTCATGCACTCCGAGCAGTCGGACCGCGAGGCGGCGCTGATCGACGACCTGCGCGACCTGGTCGCGAAGCCCTCGCGCGTGACCTCGCCCGCGCTCGTGTCGTCGATCGCGCGGGCACGCACCGGGTACGAGCGGCTGCTGGCGATCCGCATGAGCGACGACTGGCTCGACGAGCTCCGCGAGGATGGGCGCCTGGCGGTGCTGCTGGGGCCGACGGTGAACCAGCGCTCGCGCGATCTCCTGATCTTCACGCTGCGCGAGCGCATCCGCGACGCCGCCGACAAGGACGTACGCGAGAGGGCGTTGGACGATCTCAACGCGCTGCGCGAGCGCGCCGAGCGGCTGGGGCGCTCGCCCATCGAGGATGGATTCGCGGAGAGCCTGCCGCAGTGGATGGGCGAGGGCCTTGGCGAGCGCCTCGCGGAGGGGCTCGCGCGAGCACGGGCGTCGTGGGTGCAGGCCTGGATCGATGAGGACACCGATGCGCGCACGCGATGGGCCGAGCGGCTGAGCATCCTCGTGCGTGCGCGCGATCTGGTGGTGCTCGCGGAGCGCCTCGACGACGCCTCGCTCGCGGAGCGGAGCGCGTCGATACCGTCGGTGCTCTGGCCCAAGCGGGTGGGCGAACCGCTCCGGGATCGCGTGCGTGGCCTCGCGTCCGGCGCTCTGCGCACCGCGCTGGACGACGACCCTTCGACCACCGACGACGACACGGACGTGCGCGCGCGCCTGACACTGTTCGAGGACCGCTGCGCCAGCGCCGAGGCGCTCGAATCGCTCGCGGCCCTCGGCGCACGGACGAGTGATCCGATCGATGACGACTTCGTGCGCCTGCTCGCGGTCGTGGGGGTGCTCGCGCCGCTCGACCACCCGGCGCGCCGGTACCGGCACGACATCGCCTCCTACGTGCGCTGGGTCCATGAGTTGCACAGCGCCCGGAACTCGGGCGACCGCGAGGCTATCGTCAGCCACCTCGACGAGGTCGGCGCCGATGTGAGCGCCCGCCTGAGCGGGGACTGACGAGAGGACGGGCATGGCGCGTGTGCTGGTGGTGGGGCCTCACCCCGATGATCAAGAGGCGGGGATGGGCGCGACGATCGCGAAGTTCGTCGATCAGGGGCACGACGTGCTTCTGCTGGACATGACCGACGGGGAGCCCACGCCGCTGGGCGACCCGGTGACGCGCGCGAAGGAATCCGCCGCGGCGGCGGGCATCCTGGGCGTGTCGCGCGTGCAGCTCGATCTCCCGAACCGGTGGGTGGAGCACACGATCGAGGCCCGGCGCGCCGTCGCGGGCGTGATCCGTGAGCACCAGTCGCAGATTCTCTTCACGCCCTTTTTCGAGGATGCGCACCCCGACCACAAGGCGGTGACGAAGATCGTCGAGGACGCGCGTTTCGATGCGAAGCTCACCAAGGCGGGCCTGCCGGGCGAACGGTGCTATCCCAAGTGGCTCTTCTACTACTACGCGACGCACCTGCGCTGGGTCGCCAACCCGACGTTCTGTGTGGACGTCACGGGCTTTGAAGAGAAGAAGATCGAGTCTGTGGAGGCGTACCACACGCAGTTCGTGGCGCCCGTCAGACAGGCCCCCACCGCAACACCCGGCATGCCCTTCGCGGGCGGCCCGGTACGCCGGGAGGCGCGGGAGTGGATCGGCGCGAGCCTGGGGTACTTTGGCAGCCGCATCGGCACGATGAGCGCGGAACCGTTTTATTCGAAGGAGCCGGTGGCGTTCGGTTCGCTTGATGGGCTGGTGCTCTGAGTTCGCGTCAGAACGGTGGAGCAGAAGGAAAATCAGCGAAGACCAAAGGCAACCGGAGTGCTAACAGCATCGTGATATACCCGAGCGTGCTTGCTACCCCCATAAGTTGACAGAGCATTGCCCCAGCGGACTTGTGCTCCGTACTTCGCGACAACAACGTGCATATCGCGCACGGAACGAGCCAAGGCAGTGCGAACCACACGAGACCGGGCAGCATCATCGAGCCCGGGGTGGGGTAATCACCTCGAAACCAAACGGCCAGATCGACGATGAAGACCGTGATCGCGGGAAGCGTGACCCCGAGATCAGCGAACGTCTCTTCGTAGCGGTGCCCGAGAACCATGAGCACAAACGGGAACAGCGCCCACATCGCGCACACCAAGCCGACACGCAGCCACACACGAAGCCCAGGGCCGCTCGCAGAGATGTTGCTATCTGGTTGCTCTTTGGTCATCTGACCATCGCTATACCACGTTCTCGGGCCTCCGTGAACCCCGTTCACGCACCGAAATCACGTTTCTGTACCCGATTGTGCGGGTAGGGCACCCACGGCTAGGGCGTCGGGCGCACAGTATGGGCGGACCCACGCCCCGCGCGGGGCCACCGCGAGGGACCGTGACGAACGACGCACCGCCATCCGTGGACACGCTGACCGCGACGAAGCTGCGCGGGCACATCCCTGTGCTCGACGGTCTCCGAGGCTTTGCGCTCATCCTGGTGCTCTTCCATCACTTCACCGACATGACGCCCGTCGGCGCGTTCGATCGTGCGGTCTCGACCACGATTCATCACGGCGCCATCGCGATCGATCTCTTCTTTGTGCTGTCGGGGTTCCTGATCACGGGCATCCTTGCGCAGAGCCGAGGGAGAGCGGGGTACTTCAAGTGCTTCTATGCGCGCCGTATCCTGCGCGTCTTCCCGCTCTACTACCTGATCGTCGTGTTCAGCTTCCTCGTGCTGCCCAACATCGGCCCGCTGCTGGCTGGCGCGCCGGGCGTGAGCGGCGCGAACGCGGAACTCGTCCAGTCCAAGCTCGACCGCTTCGGGGCTGTGCAGGGCGACGAGTGGTACTACTGGACCTACCTCAGCAACTTCGCGGTCGCGAAGGCCGACGCCTTCCGGCACGGCATCCTCGCGGTGAGCTGGTCGCTGTCGATCGAGGAGCAGTTCTATCTGCTGTGGCCGCTGCTGATCGCGGCGATGGGCCTGCTGCGGACGCGCTGGGTGTGCATCTCGCTCATCGTGCTCTCGCCCCTGTTCCGCCTGTGGTTCCTCTCGCTGGACGTGGACCCGCTGTTCGGAGGAGCGCCGTTGATCATTGACGTCATGATGATGCTAGGGCTACTCGATGGCATCCAGATAGTACCGCTCATCGGAAGCGAACCCTCGGTGATCGATGTGCTGATGCTGACGCCCGGGCGCCTCGAGGGCATCGCGCTGGGCTCGCTGCTCGCGCTGCACCTGCGCGGCGGCACGGGTGAGCACGAGCCGGGGCGGCGTCTCACGGCGCTGATTCCGATCGCGAGGGTTGTCGGGCCGGTCTGCCTGCTCGGCGCGATGGCGATCGAGCTGCCCCGCTACCTCGGCACGCACGAGGGCATCGATCCGAGCCACCTCGCCGCGACGCTGGGCATGTTCCTGGTGCCCCTCGGCTTCGCGGGGGCGTTCGTGCTCGCGCTGGACGCGAGGCCGGGCGGGGTGTGGTACCGCCTCTGGACCTCACGCGTGCTCTGCTCCTTCGGCAAGTACAGCTACGCGATCTACCTGCTGCACCTGCCGATCCGCGCGGTCATCCGCGACGTGTTCTTCGGCCCGAGGGTGCAGGAGTCCAGCGGCCGCTTCGGCACCGCGCTGATCGAGTTCCCGACGATCATGGGCTCGGAACTCCCGGGCCAGCTGCTCTTCTACATCCCCGCCTTCGGCGTCTGCTGGGTCGTGGGCTGGTTGAGCTGGCACGTTTTTGAGAAGCACTTCTTGAAGATGAAGAAGTATTTCCCGTACCCGAAGCGCGAGGCGGCACTCTCGTGATCCGGGGGCCGGCGCTCAGAGGAGTGCCCCGAGCCCGATGCCGAGGGCGAGCAGGACGCTCACCAGCAGGCCGATGATCACGACGACCGGCACGATGTACACCACGAGCGCTCGGAGCGGGTCCAGCGCATGACGCATCATCAGTACGCCCACGCTCGATACGACGCCGAAGCCGAGGCGACCCAGCGTGAGCATGAGTGCCGCGGAACTTGTGAGGCTCGATTCCGACGCACGGAGCGCGAGCGTGGCGGACACTGAGAAGAGCAACCCGATCATCCCGAGGTAGAAGCCGGACCCGCAGAGCTCTCCGTACCCCGGGTTGGGCACGCGGACGATCAAGAAACCGAGGCGGAACAAGAGGCCCGAGAGCAGCGCGGCGATGGGCACTCCGATGACGCCACCGATCAACAGGCCCATCACGCCCGGCAACTCCGCGAGTTCCTCGGGCGACGCGTTGCCCTTTCCCATGCCGATCAGGATCGCCAGGACGATCTGCAGCCCCACCGCGATGAGCACGACCCAGCTGCCGATGCCCTCCCACGCGATGCGCCCGGAGCGTGCTGGGCGCTTCTCCTTTCGACGGCTCTTGCGCGAGGGCTTGGCGGGCGGCGGCACGGGGCCGGAGGGCACGCCAGCCCAGAGGTCGTCCGGCGTCTCGGGGGCGTGCTCGTCCTGCGCACGATTCTCGACAGCGAAGGCCCAGTTGTCCCGGACAGGTTCGGGCTCTTCGCGAGCCGGGTGCGGTGCGGGTGCCGACGGTGAGCGTGCGCACGCCTCGACGACCTCGGGAGGAAAGAGCCCCTTGGTCTTCCAGCACGGACGCCAGGGCTGCAGAGAGTCCGGGTCGTGCTTGCGTATCTCGCATCGCGGGTCGAGACGCTTGTCGCTGGCGTACTGCTTGAGCTTCTCGCGTGTGAAGGGCCCGGCGATGCGACCGCTGCGTGTGCGGATTTCGAACATCGGTGTTGCGTGTCCGGCGTTCGTCATCGTGCACAGCCCCGCGAGATCCCCGATTGCCCGTGCTGCGCCCGGACTCGCGGGCGAGTGTACTGGCCGGCGTCGGCTACGAAAGGCCCTTTTCCTCGCGCAACGTGTCCCACGCCTCGTCGTAGCGGCGTTGCATATCGTCCATGGCGCTGGGGATCACGCGGACGGCGCCGACGGTGGTGATGAAGTTCACGTCTCCGTGCCAGCGGGGGACGACGTGGATGTGCAGGTGCTCGGGGACTCCCGCGCCCGCCGCCTCGCCCTGGTTGAGGCCGACGTTCACGCCCTGGGGCGAGAGCGCCCGCTCGCAGAGCTCGACCGCGAGGTCCACCAGCGACCACAGCTCGGCCCGCTCCTCGGGCGTGTAGTCGTGCAGCCTCATGCGGCTGGCGCCGAGGCTGACGAGCAGGTGCCCGTTGGCGTACGGGTAGGCGTTGAGCATGATGAGCCCGCCCCGCCCGGTGCCCTCGGTGCCGGTGCGGACGATGACGCGGTTGGCGCTGTCCTTGGACGGATCGAGCCAGTAGTTCCTGAGAAAGCACGCGCTCGGGGAGGGCGGGTCGGTGCCCTTGCTCAGCGCGTCGGCGGCACCGAGGAGCTCGATGTAGCTCATGCGCCAGGGGGCGTGCAGGGCGTCTGGCGTGGGGTTGGGTTTGATGGGCTCCTTGGGCATCGCCCGAGTGTAGACGCCGGCGCGTGGGTGCTACGCTGGGCGCATGGAACGGGTCGCTCGGTACAGATCGATGGTCGTCGCGGAGCACGCGGCGATGCGCCTCCGCGAGGAGGGCATCGATGCGCAGGTCGTCGGGCACCACACCGAGACGTTCCATCTCACCGCGCTGCCGCGACCCTACGAGGTCATGATCGGGGACAGGGCGGACCTTGAGCGCGCCAAGGCCGTCATCGCGGACATCGGTTCGCCCGACCCCTCCGAGCTGGCCAATGAGATAGAGGAGGGGGCGTGGCGGCCTGACCTCTCGGGGCTCGATCCGCTGCTGCACGCGGTGCACTGCCCGGCGTGCGCTGCGCCGCTGCCGCTGGACGCGTCCCTCGAACACTGCCCTTCGTGCGGCGAGGGTGTGGACGTTGTGGAACTCATTGCCCACGCGTACGGCCCGGAGGCCTTCGAGGGGCTCGAGCAGTCCGAGACCGCGCACGCGGGTGACCGGCCCACGACCATCGATTGGCGCGAGCGGTGCCGCTCGTGCGACGCCTCGCTCCTGGGACAACCGCTGACCGGGCGCTGCCCGGGTTGCGGCTCGCTTTATGCCGCGGAATCACAACCATGACGACCCCCGACGCCTACCACGACGACGAACGCGCCAACGCGGAGGCGCTGGAACGTGCCCACGAGCGCCTGCTCGCGCACCGCGAGGGCACATTGCACTTCGACGACCACTTCGTGCCCACGCCCTTCATCACCGACCCGGAGACGGGGCGGCTGATCATCCCGGTGCCCGAGGCGGCGTTCTTTGCGCACGAGCACATCTTCTTCGTGCCCGAGGAGTCCGAGGATGCGCTGCAGCTGCTGCTCTCGCTCGAGCGCGCGGGCGAATCGCTGCTGACCGATCGCTGGCAGGCGCACCACGGGGAGCCGGAGCAGGTGCGCTGGGCGGAGTGCTACGTGGACGCCGCGAAGCGTGGGCCCTGGGTCTTCGACGGCGACTCACTCATGAGGCCCAACCCGCTGGGCGGCGATGAGCCCTGGGTCCTGCGGTCGATCAACGAGGACCGGGCGGCGCTCGCGAGCACCGTGGTGAAACTGATCGGGAAGGACGTGACCGAGGCTCTGGCGGTGGGGGTTGACGACCTGGGTGTCCACGTGCGCGTGCGGTTCGGGGTGGTGCGCCTCGCGTTCCCTGAGCGTGTGCCCGACGGCAACGGCGCGGTGGAGGCGTACCGCTCGCTCGTGGAGGGTGCCGGTTCGTGACTCGACACGGGGACCTGCGCGATGCGCACCTGCACCTGCCGGAGCACGGCGAGTCGCTGGGAACGGTGGACGTGTCGGCGTGCCGGTGCGTCGATGCGTGTCTGGAGCTCGCGGAGCGTGCTTGTGCGGCTGGGCGCACGCAGCGGGGCGGCTGGGTGATCTGCGACGGCGCACGCGTCTCGTCCTGGCGAGAAGAACGATTCCCGACGGCCGCGGAGATCGATGCCGTGGCGCACGGGCTGCCGGTGATGGTGCGCTCGTTCGACCATCACAGCGCCAGCGCGAGCGGCGCGGCCCTCGCGAAGGCGGGTTTGCTCGGCACCGCGCACCCGGAGATGGACAGCAGCGGGCATGTGTGGGAGGCGGCCTACGCCCGGCTGATCGGGGCGCTCCCCGAGCGCACGGGGGCGGAGGAACGCGCGTGTGTGCTGGACGCCCAGCGAGACCTCACGGCCCAGGGCTTCGTGCTCGTCCACGACATGCACTCCACCCCCATGCTCGCGCGCACGCTGCTGGACCTCGAACAGGAAGGCCTGCTCGAGCTGCGAGTGGTGCTCTTCGCGACGCCCGATCAGTTCGAGGCGGTCCGCGCCATCGTCGGCACCGGGACGGACCGCGTCGCCTTCGGCGGGCTCAAGCTTTTTACGGACGGCACGCTGTCGGGGCGCACCGCCTCGATGCTCGATCCCTACACCGAGGGCCTCCCCGGAGCACCCCACGGCTCGCCGCTCATCGGAGACGACGCGCTGATGGACCACCTGCGCCGGGCGCACACGGAGGGTCATGGCGTGGCTTGTCACGCGATCGGCGATCGCGCGGTGCGCCGGCTGCTGGAGGCCGAGGAGCGGCTTCGCAGCGAGATCGGGCGCGTACCCAGGGGCACGCTGCGCATCGAGCACGCCCAGTTCGTACACACCGACGACCTGCCGCGGGCGGCGAGACTCGCGGGGACCACGCGGCGTCTGGTGCTGAGCCCGCAGCCGTCGCACCTCTTGACGGATATCGAGGCGGTGCGCCGGTTCGCGCCCCACGCCGAGGGGCGGGTGTTCCCGCTGCTCTCGATGGTGGAGGCGTTCGCGGACGCGGGGCTGAACCCCGTTGAGCACATCGAGCTGGGGAGCGACACCCCGGTGGTGCGCCCGCTCCCATCGGACACGATCCTCGGCGCGTGCGAGCGCCGGCGGTCGGGGATGGACGCGTCGGAGGCGCTGAACCCGGGCGAGGCGATCGACGAGGGGCTGGCGTGGTCGCTGTACCGATCGCCGGCGTGAGCGTCCCAGCCGCGCCAGACGGAACAGTGTGACGACGCGCCTGTGCGCGCGCCGGTGGGTGGTCGATCTTTCGGGTATGAGCACGCTTCGTTCGATTTTTGGGACGTGCGCCCTCGCATCAGCCCTGTTGCTGGGCTCCTGCGAGGATCGCGCGA
>JAJDDE010000109.1 GCA_029260475.1 Phycisphaerales bacterium
GCAACAACGATCGCGGCTACTCCGACCCCTACTTCGACGACCTCATGGACAAGGCCGACCGCGAAGCGGACCCCGAGGTGCGGATGGGGTACCTCGAGGAGGCCGAGCGCTACACCATGATGGAGACGCTGCCGGTGATGCCCATCTTCCACTACGCCTGGTACTACCTGTACGACCCGGCGACCAAGGTCGGGGGCGTTTCGGGCATCAGCAGCCATCCGCGCCTGGTGCAGTACCTCTGGAAGCTCGAGGTCACCAAGGACGATGCCGAGAAGGAGACGGGTTCATGATCGGTCTCATACTCCGGCGTCTGATCCAGCTCCCGCTCATCCTGCTCGTGATCTACACGATCACCTTCATGCTCGCGTGGGCGCTGCCCGGCGAGGCGGTGATTAATGATGAAAACCGCCAGCCGCCGCAAGAGGTGCTGGACGCGATGAAGAAGCAGTACAACCTCGACGACCCCGCGGCGTTCTACACGAACTACCTGTACCGGGTCTCGGGCGTGCGCTGGGCGGTGGAGAGCGTGCGCTCTGCGACGGGCGACGAGGACGCGGACCCGGGGCCCTACGTCTTCGACCTGGGCCCGAGCTTCAAGTACGAGGACTGGACGGTGAACCAGATCGTCGGCTCCTCGCTGCCGATCTCGGTTTCGCTCGGGCTCAGCGCGATTTTGCTCGCGCTGGGGATCGGGATGACCGCGGGCGTGCTGGGCGCACTGAAGCCGAACTCGGCGTTGGATATCGGCACGCTGATCATCGCGCTGATCGGCATCAGCCTGCCGAGCTTCGTGATCGGGACGGGGCTGCTGATCATCTTCCCCGTGTGGCTCGGCTGGGGGACCGTCGGCTCCTGGGGGCACATGACGGACGTGATCCTGCCGGCGCTCACGCTCAGCCTGCCCTTCGCGGCGTACATCGCGCGCCTCACGCGCATGGGCATGATCGAGCAGCTCGACGCGGACTACATCCGCACCGCGCGGGCCAAGGGCTGCTCGGAGCGCAAGGTGATCACCAAGCACGCGCTGCGCAACGCCTTCCTCCCTGTGCTCAGCTATCTGGGCCCGGCGCTCGCCTTCGCGATGACGGGCTCCTTCGTCGTCGAGATGGTCTTCAACATCCCCGGGCTCGGGCAGCACTTCGTCGCGGGCGTCCAGAACAAGGACCTCTTCATGATCATGGGCGTCACGCTGATCTTCGCGGCGATGCTCATCGTGATGAACCTCGTGGTGGACGTGCTCTACCGCGTCGTGGACCCGCGAATCTCGTGAGCCACCTGCTGGCGATCGGCGCGACGGGGATGCTGGGCGGTGCGCTCCGCGTGATCGCGCCGGGTTTCGAGGAGGTCACGGTCGTCGCACGCCGGGCGAGCGCGTTCGATCTCGACCCCGCCTTCTTCGTGGACGTGGACTGGACGCACACCGACGCCTTCGTCGCGATGGTCTCCGGTGCGCTCTCGATGCAGGGGCCAGTGACAAAGTGTCTGCTATGGGTCCACGACGCGGGTGCCGAGGCGCTCGCGCGCACGCTGGCGAGCCTCGAGGCGCCGTGCGAGGTCGTACACGTACTGGGCTCGGCTTCGGGCGACCCGCGCGCCGAGATCGAGCGCTGGCGCGGGGCATGCCGTGCTGGCGTATTGCACACGAGCGTGACGCTCGGGC
Organism: Phycisphaerales bacterium; assembly: GCA_029260475.1. Lineage (GTDB taxonomy): Bacteria > Planctomycetota > Phycisphaerae > Phycisphaerales > UBA1924 > OFTM391. The sequence continues at coordinate 1,661 of JAJDDE010000109.1, forward strand.
GCGTGCCGGGCGGGTCGAGCTACCGGTGGCTCACGCACGCGGAGATCTGCGACGGCGTGCTCCGAGCGTGGCGCACGGGGCGCGACGTGGTGGTGGGCGAGGTTGTGTAGGCGCTCTGTGTTCCATCGGTGGGATGGCCTTCCAGGCCGTCCTTCGGGTGCGTCACGGCATCGGGACTGGCTGGAAGCCCATCCCACCGATCAACCAATCAGAACTTAGTCCTCGCCGCGCTCTTCGGTTTCCTGGTCTGCATACTCGGGCTCGCTCTCGCGCCGCTTGGTCGCTCGCAGGTACCCCGTCGCGACGCTCAGCAGCAGCAGGCCCACCACGATGAAGCTCGCGACGCGCAGCATCGGGCTCAGGCCGACGAGGTCGTACGTGACAACCTTCACCGTCGCGGCGAGCAGCAGGCCGATGCCCGCGTAGCGCCCGACGGGCACCCGGCGCAGGACGCCCGCGACGATGAGCGCGACGCCGAAGATGGCCCACCAGAGGGAGAGTGCGGCTGCCTGCGCGGTGCGATCGACCAGCAGCGCATCGGCGACGCGCGTCGCCTCCACGCTCGTGGAGATCAGGAGCAGCGCCCCCGCGATGGTCCACCCGACCTTCGCCGCGTGCTGTCCGAACTCGTTCTGCAGGGACCTGAGTTCGCGGGTGAGCAGCAGCCAGAGTGCCGCGAGCGCGGCGCTCCAGAGCAGCGCCTGGTTGAAGATGAGCGGAGCCCCTTCTAGGGACCACTCGTTGGCGACGTAGGCGCCGAACCAGACGGGGATCGCGAGCGTCGCGTAGATAGCGCTGCAGTACAGCGCTTCGGGGCGCAGTGATTTCCGCAGCGACGCGAGGAGCGCCAGGGCGCCGAGCACGGTCAGGCCGATGGTGTACGGCGCGACGCCGGCGCGCTCGTGCGCGAGCATGACGATGAAGTGGGACGCGCCGACGAGCGCGAGGCCGAGACGCGCATCGCGCAGCGCCGGGAGCTTGGTCGCGACCTCCAACCGGTGCGCGCACCAGGCGCCGAGCAGCCACGCGACCCCGCCGGCGGCGACGAGGGCCATCCAGGGCGTGTAGACCAGCCCGCCGAGACCGGGCTGGGCGTCGAGGATGGGGTGCCCATTCACAGCGAGCATGAGCGCTCGGAAGGTGCCGATCGCGAGCAGGACGAGGCCGTAGGGGAGGGCGGCGATCGTGCGTGTGCGGGCGCTGACGACGCAGGCTGCGGCGCCGATCGCGAACCAGACGCCCGCCTGTGCCCACGGCGCATCGAAGGCGAGGAAGACGACGACCGGGACCATCGCGGCGGTCTGCGCGAGCAGCGTGACCGCGAGGCGCTCGCGCACCGATGTCGGCACGCTTCTCAGGAACGACAACCCACGCCCGAGCACGGTGCCGAGCGCGCCGGTTGCGCACGCGAGCAGGAGCATCACGACCCACGACTCGACGCCGGAGGCGTACTGGGTGGCGTAGAGCAGGCCGCCGGCGGCCCAGAGCGTGGTGCCGGTGCTCGCGAAGATGGGCGTCTCGCGCCAGAGCGTGTTGAGGTGCCGGCGTGTGGTGTAGAAGACCTGCGTGGCGTGCGAGACGCCCCAGGCCAGGGCGATGAAGGCCATGGCTATGAACGGGGCGTCATCGCCCGAGCCGATGAGCCAGAGTGTGCCCAGGAGGCCGCTGCCCCACCAGGCGATGGAGGCGAGAGCGCGGTGACCGGTGCGCAGCACGGAGACGCCCGACCCGACGATGAGCAGCCCGATGAGGTACGCGGGCAGCGTCCATAAGGGTGTGTCGGCGTTCGCGAAGATGAGGGGGACCGAGTAGCCGCCGATGAGCGCGAGCGCCGTGAGGAGTTGTGACCCTGCGCGGACGCCGGTGAAGAGGCCCAGGGCACAAACGCCCACCAGCAGCCAGAACGCGGTGCCGATGGAGACGAGGTCGAAGACCCCGTAGGTCGCGAAGGCTGTCGCGTAGAGGACGCCCAGGCCCGCGGCGGTGAAACCGACGGCGGCGAACTTGCCGAGTTTCGCGCGGGCCGCCTCACCCGCGCCCATGAGCAGCGCGCCGAACATCGCCGCGGCGATGCAGCGCCACGCCGGGCTGAAGAACTTGTGCCAGCCCTCGTCGTAGGCCAGCTTCAGGAAGAAGCCGGCACCGACCACGACGATCAGCACGCCAAGCACCATGAAGGACTTGCCGCCGATGAGGCGCTCGATGGAGATGGGGTCGCGCGGCTTCTTGGGCGCGCGCACGGGTTGCGGCGCTGGCCGGTTCGTGGCCTTGGGGGGCACGCTGTAGGTCGTCGCGTGGGAGGGCTCTGGTGACTCGGGCGCAGGATCGGCGGCGTGGGCCTGCTCCTTGCGCTCGCGCAGGTGCGAGAGCACGTCCGCCATGCTCGGCACCGCTTGTGGCGTCTCGTCGATCGGGCGCTTTGTGGAGGGGTCTGGCGGCGTCATCGCCTCGGAGGTGTCGGCTTCGACCTTGACCGGCGCGACCGGTTCGGTCGGCTCGGCGGGCTCGGCGGGCTCGGACCCGGCACCGTCGGTCACCTGTTCTGGCGTCGGCTTCGGCACCGGTGCAGCCGAGGGGCCGCCGGTCGCCGGATCGGTCGGCACCCGTGAGGCCGGTTTCTCGATCGCGTGGGAGGCGGGCGGGCGAGCGGCCGCTTCGAGGGCCGCGAGGCGGCGTTCGATGCGTTCGAGGACCTCGATGAGGCGTTCGTCGGGTGTGGGCATGACGAGCCTTTCTTTAGTGATCACTAACTATAGTGATCACTAGCTTATACCGATTCTCTGTCCGCCCGTTTCACGATGAGTCCCGCCCCCCTGTTCTGACGTGTCCCTACGGCGGGATACGCCCGGCGTGACGACCGATAACCACAGCGTACGCCGCGAGAGGGTGTCTGTGATGTTCGTCGGGGGGCGGATCGCCGATCACTGTGTGTGGCACGCGACGTGCGTCGTGCGCTCTGTAGGTGCGCCGAGCGTGCGCACCCCCCGAACCGTCTTCACGGAAGAGGACATCGCATGGGCGGCATCACCTCCGGCATCGGGCTCGCAACGGGCATCGACTCGGGCAACCTGATCAACCAGCTCCTGGCGATCGAAGCGCGCCCGCGTCTGCTCGCCGAGCAGCGCGTGCTGCAGCTCCAGCAGCAGCAGGGTGCCTGGCTCGCGATCAACTCGGCGCTCAGCGGCCTGCGCAGCAGCTCCGGCGCCTTCCGGACCGACAGCCTCTTCGGGAAGTTCACCGCCTCCAGCTCGAACTCCGACGTGCTGACCGCGAGCGCGACGACCAGTGCGACGCCCGGGAGCTACTCCTTCTTCGTGGACCGCCTGGTCTCGACGGAGCAGCACCTGAGCCGTGGCTTCAGCGACGCGAACTCCAGCGGCATCGGCGCGGAGACCTTCACCTTCGAGGACACCGCGGGCGGTGTGAGCACCACCACGCGCCTCAGCGAGCTCAACGGGGGCGAGGGCGTGGAGCGCGGCACGATCCGCATCACAGACAAGTCCGGCGGCAGCGCGGAGATCGATCTCTCGCGAGCGGTGGACATCGACGAGGTGCTCGAGGCGATCAACGCCTCTGGCGCGATCCAGGTCAACGCGTCGCTCGACGGCGACCGCGTGGTCCTCACCGACACCTCGGGGGGCGCGGGCACGCTGGTTGTGGATGACGCCTTCGGCTCCAACACCGCGACGAGCCTGGGCATCGCGGGTTCCGCGGCGGGCGGGGCGACGACGATCACCGGCTCGGACATCCGCACCGTGTCGGGCGCGACCGCGCTCTCGCTGCTCAACGACGGCATCGGCGTGCAGATCGAGCAGGGCTCGACGGACTTCAGCATCACCACCTCGGACGGCGCGGTACTCAACATCGACCTCGGGCAGAAGTCCACCACGACGGTGGATGGTGATGGCGAGGACGTGGTCACCATCACGCAGACCTCCGCGACGGACCTGCAGGACGTCATCGACATCATCAACGCCGCCGCGACCGCCGCGGGGAAGGACGTTACCGCGGGCATCTCGGGCGACGGCAAGAGCCTGGTCATCAACGACAACACCGGCGGCGGCGGGAACCTGATCATCCAGAGCTCGGGCAGCCGCACGACGGCGAGAGACCTGGGCATCGCGACGGGGGCGGGGGGCGTCGCGGCGACGACCGTGACGGGCGAGCGCCTGCTCGCGGGCCTGAACTCCGTGCTCACACGCTCGCTCAACGGCGGCAACGGCCTGGGCAACGGGGAGTTCACCTTCACCGATCGTTCGGGCGCCGCGACGACGCTCACGCTCTCGCAGAACGCGCTGGACGGTTCGCTCAGCGACGTCATCGCTGAGCTCAACTCCGGGCTCACCGGCGCGGGCGTGGACATCAGCGTGTCCCTCAACGACGCGGGCAACGGGCTGAGCGTGACGGATTCCTCCGGCGCTTCTGGCAACCTGATCATCGCGGGCGAGGGCGCCACCAACGCGGGGCTCGCGACGACGGGCGTCGCCAGCAACACCTTCAACGGCGACAGCGCACAGAAGCGCTGGATCGGCAGCGCCACACGACTCAGCGCGCTCAACGGCGGCGCCGGCATCGGCACGGGCGAGATCTCCATTATCGACGCCTCGGGCACGCGCCACACGATGACCGTCAACAGCGAGGTGGCGACGGTCGGCGAGCTGCTGGCCTTCTTCAACTCGCGCCCGGACATCGAGATCAACGCCCGCGTGAACGACACGGGCGACGGCATCCTCATCGAGGACACCTCGGGAGGCACCGGCAGCCTCATCATCGAGGACGTGTCGGGCAGCGTCGCGGAGAACCTCAACATCGAGGGCACCTTCACCGACGAGGGCAGCGGCATCTTCGCCGACGGCACCTACGAGCAGACCATCGAGTTCGACCCGACGGACTCGCTCGACGACATCGTCAGCGCGATCAACAGCGCGGGGGTGGGCGTGGTCGCGTCGATCGTCAACGACGGGTCGCCTGGCAGCCCCTTCCGCCTCTCGCTCACCTCGCGCGGCTCGGGCGAGGGCGGGCGCGTGCTCATCGACACCGGTGCGCTTGACCTGGGCCTGGACCGGATCAGCGAGGGGCAGGACGCGGTGGTCTTCTACGGCGCGGGCGACCCGAAGGACGCGGTGCTCATCACCAGCGGCACCAACACGCTGAGCGACGTGGCCCGCGGCCTCACGATCAACCTCGTCGGCGCGTCGCAGTCGCGCGTGAACGTGGTCGTGGACAACGACCGCGCCGCGATCACCGAGGGCATCGGCGCCTTCGTGGAGAACTTCAACCGCGTGATCGGGCAGATCGACGCGCAGTCCCGCTACGACATCGAATCCGAGCGAGGCGGCCCCTTGGTCGGCGACTCGACGGCCCAGCGCATCAGGCGCGAGCTCGTCAACGCGGTGCAGCGACCCGTCAGCGGGTTCGACAACGAGTTCCGCTACCTCTTCGAGATCGGCATCCGTGTCGGCAGCTCGGGGGACGGCGGGTCCAACAGGATCGAGTTCGACCAGGAGCGGTTCGACCGGGCGTACAACGAGAACCCCGAGGCGGTGGAGGCGCTCTTCGAGACCTTCGCCCTCGAGGCCCGCGAGGACATCGAGCTGGGCCCGGGCATCACCACGCCCAACGACGGCCCCGACCAGTACAAGGAACTGGGCGTCATGGAGCAGATCCGACTGCTCGTGGACAGCTACACCAGCTCCATCGACGGCGTGATCACCGGGCGCACCAACAACCTCGACACCCGGATCGAGCTGCAAAATAACCGCATCGAGACGCTCAACGAGGCACTGGATCGCAAGCGGCTGAACCTCACGCGCGAGTTCGCGAACCTCGAGCTCGTGATCGCGAACCTCCAGAGCCAGCAGTCGTCGCTCGCGACCATCCAGAACATCGGCCCGCTTTCCTTCTGATTCCGCCCCCTGACCCCTGAAGTCCGCGCCCGAGACGTCCGATCACTCACGTATGGCATTCGACATCAACAACCCGTACTTCAAGCACAAGGTGCTGACCGCGAGCCCCCAGGAGCTGCGCCTCCTGCTGCTCGACGGCGCGCTGCACTTCGTTGACCTCGGGCGCGAGGGCCTCGCCAACGAGGACTGGGAAGCGGTGTACGAGGGCTTCAGCCAGGCCAAGGCGATCGTGATGGAGCTCATCACGAGCCTCAACTACGAGGTCGATCACGACCTGTGCGCCCGCGTGCAGTCGCTGTACAGCTACATCTACTCGCTGCTCATCGACGCCAGCTTCAAGCGCGACGATGACAAGGCCAAGGAAGCCCGCGAGCGTCTGGCCTTCGAGCGCGAGACGTGGGCGATGCTCATCGCGCAGATTCACGACGAGCAGGGCGGGACGGGCCCGGGCAAGACCGGCACGACCGACTCGCCGGTGACCACGCCCACGCACCCGGCGCCCGCCGGCGGCGAGCGCCGCTCGCTCTCCGTGCAGGGCTGATCGGCACCACCTGAGAAAACGACGGTGAAAACGACAACGCCGCACCGTCTCGTAGGAGTCGGCGCGGCGTTGCACGATTGATCTTCAATTGTTGCGCCCGTGCGCTCAGCCGTCGGTCGCGTCGTCAACAGCGTCCTCAACCGCGTCACTTGCGTTATCGATGGCGTCCGCCGCGTTGTCCGCGGCTTCGCCGACGGAGTCAGGGGCGTCGCCATCATCGCAGGCGGCGAGAGTGAGGCAGCATGAGGCCGCGAAAGCGGTCGCGAGAATACGGGCGATGGAATCTTTGGACATTGGTGAGAGCTCCCTTCGAAGGTGGCTCTGGGACGCGTCGGTGCGGACGACGCTGACAGCCCCAGCAAGCCGTGACTGGTCAATTATCTATAGGGATACGTTACACCCCGTTCCGCCCGAACGCGAATCCGGGTCGGGAAAGAGCCACCGGCCGGACTCGAACCGGCGACCTAAGCTTTACGAAAGCTTCGCTCTACCAACTGAGCTACGGTGGCCTGACGCACCCTTGAGCGGTGCGCAGGGCATGAGTATCCCCACCACGCCCCTTGAAGTCCAGCCGCCCGGGGAGTCCAAAGCACGCCGTTTATCGGCCCGTGTGTCAGACGTTCGTCTGCACGCCCTCGGGGTGCTGGAAGCTCAGGTGCATCGAGGCGTGCCCGCAGTGCAGGACGCACCACTGCTCATGGGAGAGCGGTCCGAAAATCGGGGAGGCGTGCGTGAATGTCTCTCCCGCGTCCACGCGGTCGAGGACCTCCTTGAGCGGGGCGTACCCCTCGTCGAACTCGGTCACGCCGGAGGCGATGGGATCGAGCCAGCCGACGCTCTTGGGCAGCTTGATGCCCGGTTTCGCCGGCTTGCCCGACAGGGCCATGCCCTTGAAGACGTATTTGCCCAGCACGCGCAGGACCAGCGGGGCCTTCTGATCGGGGAAGCCGTCGAGCGAGCCCTTCATGAAGACACCGAGGTGCCACAGGCACTGACCGGCGTTCCAGTTGCCGGTGTAGGTGAGCGTGCCCGCTTCGTGGGCCGCGCGGATCGTCTCGATATCGGCGCGCAGCTCGGCGAGCGACTTGAAGTGCAGGTCGCGCTGCTGCGCCGCTTTGGTGTTGATCATCGCGCCTGCGGTAGTGGTGGTGGTCACGGGTCAGATCCTTTCGAACCGGGGGAGCTCATCGACCAGGGGCCTGAGCCATTGGACGAACGCGTCGGTCATGTGGTTCCCCTCGCTGTTGATGTGGTCCTCGGGGAGGTGTCTGGTCTTGGCGGCGACGCTGGTCAGTTCGACGCGCTCCAGGTGCGAGCGGTAGGGGTCGGTGCTGTCGCGCTTGATCGCGACAGAGCCGTCGGACTGGCCCGTGAGCGCACAGCGGGCGGCGAAGCGGCCAGCCTCGCGCGCTTCGCGCTGATCGACGCGGCTGGCGTCGGGCCAGCAGCGCTGCGCGTAGCCCAGCGTGTCGGCGCGCACCCGCGGCGCTTTGCCCCCCTTGGGCGTGAGCTTCTCTTTCAGGAACGCGCTGAGCTGGTCGCCCAGCGCGCCCGTGCCCGAGAGCTGGACGTTGCCGTGGGCGTCGGTCTCGCCCTGGAAGAACTTGGTGGTGATGGCGGTGCCGTCCTTGTCCTGCACGCCCTCGGAGACGGTGATCTGGCAGCGCCCGAGCCTGCTGTACACCTTCTCGACGTCGGAGGCGAAGGTGTCGAGATCGAACGCGCGTTCGGGGACGTAGACGAGGTGCGGGCCGTCGTCCTCGTGCGTGCGCGCGATGGCGGCGGCACCGGTCAGGAAGCCCGCGTGGCGCCCCATCACGATGTTGATCTTGATGCCCGGGATCGAGGCGTTGTCGAGGCTGTCGCCCATGTGCTGCAAGGCGACGTAGCGGGCGGCGGAGGGGAAGCCGGGAGTGTGGTCGTTCTCCATGAGGTCGTTGTCCACCGTCTTGGGGACATGGAAGCAGCGGAGCTCGTAGCCGCCCTCTTTCGCGGCCTCGTTCACGAGGCGACAGGTGTCCGAGGAGTCGTTGCCGCCGATGTAGAAGAAGTAGCGCACGTTTTTACCGCGCAGCGACTTGTAGATGTTCTGGCAGTACTCGGCGTCGGGCTTGTCACGCGTGGAGCCCAGGCCCGCGCTGGGGGTGTTGGCGAGCCGGTCGAGCGTGTGCTGCTCGAGGGCCTGGAGCTCGGTGAAGGAATCCTCGATCATGCCGCGCACGCCGTGACGCGCGCCGAAGATCGAGCCGATCTCGGGGGCGGCGATCAGGCCCTCGATCACGCCGACGAGCGACTGGTTGATGACGGCGGTGGGGCCGCCGCCTTGACCGATGACGGCGTTGCCTTCGAGGGTCGGTGCGGACATGTGGAACGGGCTCCTTCTCGCGTGGGGCCGGAGTAGACAGGGCCCCGTGGGTGGTTCTTGGGGATCGGAGCGCGATCGTATCGCCCAGCGGGCCCCGCGCGGAGATACGATGCGCCGATGACCCGCGCCCCCCTGCTCATCGTGCTCGCGATCTGTCTGCTCGCCCTGCCGGCGTGCCGCAGTGCGCAGGGGCCCGACGTGTACGCGGGGCGGACCTCTGCGACGGTCGGCGCGTACGAAGCGGCCTTCGACGCGGGGAAGGACGTGCTGCGCGATCTGGGCTTCGAGTTGGATCGCATCGACGCGCGCGCGGGGGTGATTACCACCCGTTCGCGTGCGGGCTCGGGACTCGCGACGCCCTGGATCCCTACCGAAGAGCCGCTGAACGACCTGGCCCATCGGAACCGTCGTCGCGCAACGCTGGTCTTCAGCCCCGCCGACGCCCCACCGACCAAGGACCTCCGCCTCTTCGCCGGTTCGATCGATGTGGAGTGCCGTATCGAGGTGGAGCGGGCCTACCAGCCCGGGCGACGCCCCTCACCGACGTCCGTGCGCCTGGGCGGCTCCTGGCGCGATCGGGACTTGCCCGAGGGCAGCGAGCAGGTCCGCTACGCCAAAGTCATTGATACCGATGAAGAATTGGCGGGACGCGCGATCGATATGCTCCTCGACCGGCTCGCGACAACGCCCTGATCAGAGTATCTGGTGTTCCGCTCGTGCAATAGTTGCGCAGAATGTGTGGACAACCAGAGGGCTGGATGCTGACATTTGTCCATAATTGTGGGGTTACCACCACCCATTGAGATAGGGTGGATGCCCCTAACTCCCCATAATTGAGCGGATGTCGCATGCCACGCTCCACTTTCCCAGCTTGACATGCCGACATTAGGGTACAGATAACCACGCGGACCCTCCCCGCTCCTTGTTGAACGAAAAGGTTTGACACATGGTGACCCAGCACATCCATTCCGAACACCTCCGACGCGTCGCTGACGTTGTCTCCTCCGTCTCGTCGCTGCCGGCGGTCGCGACGCAGGACTGGTGCGAGCGCGGCTGTCGCTCGCTCCTGGCCCTGCGCCCCGATGCGCTCGTCTGCCTGCTCATCGCCGACCTCGCTGAGAACGGTGAGATCCTCCTGCTGGAAGCGATCGGTTCGGTCCACGGCGGGTACGGCGGCGACGCGGTGGACGGCCAGATGCTGCACCCCGCCTCCGCGTCCAGCCTCGGCTGGTGGCTCGAGGGCCACCCGAGCCAGCAGCAGACCAGCCGTACGACCCTGCTCCGCATGAACCCCGCCGCCAGCCGTTGGGGCGAGACGGTGGTCGGGCGACGCTGGTCACAAGACTTTTCGATCGGCGACATGCTCGTCGGGCTCACACCCATCGGCGACCCCGCGGACGGGCGCTCGATCGTTGTCGAGATGGGCGTGCGCAGCGACGCGGAGGAGTTCGCGGCCCCCGACGCCTCGGCGTTGCAGGCGGTGCTCCCGCACCTCGCGCACCGCGCCGAGCTCGCCTTCGGTGCGGCGCCCATCAACCCGATGAACCGCATCACGCCCCGCGAACAGCTGATTCTTGAGCAGCTCGCGCTCGGTAAAACGGTCAAACAAATCGCGACGGGCCTGTCGCGATCGCCGCACACGATCCACGACCACGTGAAAAGCCTGCATCGCAAGCTCAACGCCTCCAGCCGGGGCGAGCTGATCGCACGCGCTCTGGGTCATATCGAGACCTGCGGCGAAGACACGAAACCCGCCACGACGCACGCGATGCCCGAGATCCACACGCGTCCGAACGTGCTCACGCAGTCCGCCTGAACCACCGAACTTCCCAAGGACCCCCGCCCGTTCCTCCACTCCAGGGCCGGTGTCCGACGTGTTCTCTCTCCTCCATGGCCCCGCGTGCCCCAGGCACGCGGGGTCTTTGTGTAGGGACGTTGAGGGGCGGCGCGCGTGTACACTCGACGCGTGATGAACGACCCCGCTACACGCGCCGCGATGCAGCTCGTTGAGACCAGCGCACTCCTCGGGGTGGACTTTGTGCCCGTTGCGCGCCATGCTGCCCCGCAGACGCCCGCGGCTGTCGATGCTCCGACGACACCCGCGGGCGTTTCGCGCGCCGGCCCACCGCGCGCATCGGGCCCCAAGCAGGAGCGCCTCGACGCGCTGCGCGCGCGGTACGAGCTCGAGGCGGAGTTGCCCAAGCGCATGCCCGGGTGGACGAACATCGTGTTCGACGACGGCTCGCCCGACAGCCGCCTCATGTTCATCGGCGAGGCGCCCGGCGCCGACGAGGACGCCAGCGGCACACCCTTCGTTGGTCGCGCCGGGAAGAAGCTCACCGAGATGATCATCGCGATGGGCCTCTCGCGCGAGACGGTGTACATCGCCAACATCCTCAAGGTGCGCCCGCCCGACAACCGCACACCGACCAAGGAAGAGGCCCTCCTCGATGGGCCCTACCTCCTGGAACAGATCGAGATCGTGCAGCCCGAGATCATCGTCACGCTCGGGCGACCCGCGAGCCAGTTCATCCTGGACTCGGACGCCTCGATGGGGCAGATGCGCGGCGCGTTCGGCGACTTCAACGGCATACCGGTGATGCCGACGTACCACCCCGCGTACCTACTCCGTGCGTACACGCCGGAGAACCGCAAGAAGGTGTGGGGCGATCTGCAGCAGGTGATGCAGAAGCTCCGCGGATGAGCACGCAAGGGCCGACCCTGCGGACCGAGCGCCTGGTGCTGCGTCCGATGCGCATCGACGATCTCGACGAGGAGGCGCAGATGATGGCCGACCCGCGCGTGATGCGCTACATCACGGGCGGAGAGCCTCGACCGCGTGAGCGCGTGCTCCAGAGCCTCGAACGCTCCGACCTTTTTTGGGCGATGCGCCGCCTCGGGATGTTCTGCGTGCGCACCCACGACGGCGCGTTCGTCGGCGACGGACTGCTCGTGCCGATCCGGCACTCGGGCGTGCCGAAAGAGTTGCACACCGACCCGGTCGCCTACGGCCCCGACATCGAAGTCGGCTACCGCCTCACCCACGACGCCTGGGGCAATGGCTACGCGACAGAGATCGCCCGCGCGATCGTGCACTTCGCGATGGAGGACGAGGCGGGCCCGAGACTCGAGCGCGTGATCGGGGTGACAGACCCCGAGAACGTCGCGAGCGGGCGCGTGCTGGAGAAGGCGGGGCTGGTGCTGATCGGAGAGACCGAGGCGTACTACGACACGACGGTGACGCTGTATGAGCGGGTGCGCGGGGCTCGATGAAACCCAGGACACATGAGGAATGCTGAAATGCAGACGAGCGTGCCTGAGAATGACTGTGATTTGGATCGTGCGATGCGCACATTTCAAACCATCCGATGGGTCTGGATCGCGCTCCAAGTCGCCTTCGTCATGCTGCCGATGATGCACGTGCTGATCGATCCGTCGGCCACGTCTCAGAATATCCGCGGGGTCGATCTGCTCAACATGCTCGCGTTGTACGGGGCGTTGCAGATCGTGACGCTGCCCGTGGCATGGCTCGCTTGGACGCGCCCACGCGAGCTGCCTGAAGACCTCGACGACGTAGCGATCGAGCGCATCCTGATCCTTGCCGCACGGACAAGACGGGCGATCGTCGTGCTCGTCCCCGCGCTCGTGATGGCACCGATCGGGCTCTGCGTCATGATCTATCAGTGGGTGGAGGAGGAGGCGACTGGATGCCTCGCACAGTGTGCGCTCGTCGCTTCGATAATGATATTCATCGTGCCGACAATGTTGTCGTCTATGACCTATCCGATCCTGATCTACGCTGGCCTGTGCGCCCTCGCCGGGGCGGGGATACTCGTCGATTTCTGGTGGTATCGTCCCGCTCCGGAGCATTGACGCGCATGAATCCGAGCGCAGAATTGCGCCGTGACCGGCGAGGCCTACGCGGTGATGGTGTGGTGCAGGTGGGCACCACGCAGCGAATCACTGCAGAGTGGCACCGGTGCATGAGCCTGCAAAAACAACGCGGGCCCGCTGTCGCGGGCCCGTGTCGGAAACACATCGTGTCTGGGGGAAAGTCTGGTGTGTGCTCAGCGCCGACGGCGGAACGCGCCGAGGCCCGCGAGGCCCAGGATCGCCGTGGCACCTGGGGCGGGCACGATGACGAAGCCGATGGAGAACTCCTCGGACTCGCCGGGCAGCAGGACCACATCGATCCACTGGAAACCGGCGGTGAAGTCCGCGGGCACCGTCACGTTGTTCACGTTCGTGAGGTTCGTGATCTCGTCGTCGTTCAGGAGTTCGAGCAGGTCGTCCTGCACGTCCACTTGGAAGGCGTCGGGGTTGTCGCCGGCGTACTGGATGGTGGCGCCCGGGGTGCCCGAGTCGCTGACGACGATGACGTCACCGTTGTCGTTCACGGTCGCGGTGTCGGAGCCCGAGCCGTTGAGGTCGATGTCGCCGTAGTGGAAGATGTTGAGGACGATGGGGTCGTTGGTGGTGTTGGTGACGGAGATGGTGGAGTTGAGCGCGGGCAGGATGCCGGTGCTGACGGTCCACGTCATGTCCCACACGAGGCCGATGGGGTCCGGCGCATCGTTCTCGTTGCCGCTGAAGGTCGCGGTGTCGCCGGAGTAGACGGTGTTGTCGGGGAAGCCCTGGCCGAAGGCGGTCTCGGAGTTCTGGTCGTCGGCGCGGTACCACCACCAGCTCTGGAAGAGCTGGTTGCCCGAGACGTCGCCGCCGCCGGGCTGCCAGTTAGCTTGGCCGTTGGAATCAAACCCCAGGAAGGTGTAGGAAGAATCCCCGTCGGTGATGGACCCGGGGTCGCCGCCATTGCCGCCCGCGAGGACGGTGGTGCCGGCGAGCACCAGTACACCGATCGCGCTTAAGGCGCGTACGTTCTTCTCTCGCATTCTGACTCTCCGTGTCCGGACAGCGTTGCCCCGGGCCCGGCTACACCGGGAGCGCCGTCGCGTGACTGGCCAATCTTGATCTCGTGGCTTCGCGGTCCCTGTGCTGGGGCGCTCCGCCAACTTCTCCGCTGTAACCATAGTCGGATACGGGCTCATCGCAACCTCGGATGTGTCAGGAGCTTGCACATGTCCGTATTTTCGTTGCGATCGATGACACACACCCTCCTGCGCGTGCTGACCCCACGGATTATCTGACCCACGCGATCTCTTCCCCATCTTCACACCCCCGTTACCGCACACGGCGTGCAGGGGCGGGTTTCGCTACGCTGCGCTCCCTATGGAACGCTCTCGCATGCAACGCTTCGCGGTCATCGGGCTGGGCCGGTTCGGGTCCCGTCTGGCGAAGAATCTCGCCGCCGAAGGCGCCGAGGTGATCGCGATCGATCGTGACCGCCTCCTCGTCGAGGAACTCCGCGACCAGGTGACCCTCGCGATCGCCCTCGACGCGACCGACGAACAGGCCCTCCGCATCCACGGCGTGGACCAGGTGGACTGCGCCATCGTCGGTATCGGGCACAACTTCGAGGCCAACGCCCTGACCACCGTGCTCCTCAAGACGCTGCGGGTGGAGCGGGTGATCAGCAGAGCGGGCAACGAGATGCAGGCGCAGATCCTCGGGCGCATCGGCGCCGACGGCGTCGTGAAGCCCGAGGACGAGGCCGCCGACCGCTGGAGCCACCGCCTGCTCGCCCCCTTCATGATCGACCACGTGGAGCTCGGCGCGGGCTACGCCCTCGTCCAGATCGCTTCCCCCAAAGAATGGCACGGCAAGACGCTCGCGGAGCTCGACCTCCGGCGGAAGCACAACGTCACCGTCGTCGCCATCAAACGCTCCATCGAGGTCTCCTCGCCCTCTGGGGCCGAGGGCTTCGAGGAACGCGTGGTGGACGTCCCGATGCCCTCGAGCAGGCTCGGGGCCGACGACACGATCATCCTCGCGGGGTTTGATCGCGATCTCGAGCGGCTACCAAGATAGTCGGTCACACGCGCGTCTCGCGCGTACGAACGTACAGAGGCGTGCCCGCTATACTTGTATCATGGCGTCAGCACTCCAGCGTTCATCGCCCTCGCCCAAACAAGCCCTCCGCCGACGGTCCCGGTTCGACCGGCTGCTGGACCCCGAGGTGCTCAAGGCGCTCGCAGAGCCCACACGGGCACGCCTGCTCTCCTGTCTGCTCAAGTGCGGGCGGCCGTGCTCCGTGACGGAGGTCGCTGACTGCTGCTCGATCGACTTCTCGATGGTCGCCCGCCACCTCGCGACCATGGCGCGTGTTGGCCTGCTCTCGAGCGAAAAAAAGGGGCGGACGGTGTGGTACGCGGCGCACGGCTCCGCCCTCGCCACCCGCTTCCGCGACCTCGCCGACGCGATCGATGAACTCGGCCCCGCAGACGCGTGCTGCGACCCCTCCGAACCGGGAGATACATGATGAGCGAGCCCACACGAGCGCGGGTCCTCTTCCTGTGCACCGGTAACTCTTGCCGCAGCCAGATGGCCGAGGGCTGGGCCCGCCACCTGCTGCGCGAGCGCATCGACGCGTGCGGTGCGGGCACCGACCCGCACGGGCTGAACCCGTTGGCAGTGCGCGCTATGGGCGAGGCGGGGATCGACATCTCGGCCCACACCAGCAAGACGATAGAGGCGTGCGCACCCGAGACGCTCGACCTCGTGGTCACCGTCTGCGGCCACGCCCATGAGCACTGCCCAGCCTTCCTCACCCAGAACCCGCGCACACAAATCGTCCACCGCGGCTTCGACGACCCCCCAAAGCTCGCCGCGAACGCCAAGAGCGACGACGAGGCCATGCCCCACTACCGACGCGTGCGCGACGAGATCCGCGCGTTCGTCGAAACCATTCCGAGCCTGCTCAACCAGCGAGACCATCCCACAGAAACCACGGCGAACTCCGGAAAGATGCCGTGACCTGATGCACTCTCGAACAGAATTCCCATGAGCACGCACGGCCGAATCAGCGAAATCGATCTGGACCCGCGCAGTGGGATGGGGCGCTTCGAACGCTTCCTCACGCTGTGGGTCGCGCTCGCGATCATCATCGGGATCGGCATCGGGCGGTTCCTGCCCGCTGTCCCCGAAACGCTGGACCGCTTCACGTACGCGGAAGTTTCCATCCCCGTGGCGATCCTGATCTGGGCGATGATCTTCCCGATGATGGCGCAGATCGACTTTGCTTCGGTTGTTGGGATCCGCCGACAGCCGAAGGGGTTGGTCGTCACCACCACGGTGAACTGGCTGGTCAAGCCCTTCACGATGTTCGCCATCGCGTGGTTCTTCCTGCTGTTCGTGTTCCGGCCCTTCATCCCGGAGGACCTCGGGCGAGAATACCTGGCCGGCGCCATCCTCCTCGGCGCAGCGCCCTGCACCGCGATGGTCTTCGTCTGGAGCTACCTCACGCGGGGCGACGCGGCGTACACGCTCGTGCAGGTCGCGGTCAACGACCTCATCATGCTCTTCGCCTTCGCGCCGATCGTCATGCTGCTGCTGGGGCTCTCCGACATCGCCGTGCCCTGGGACACCGTCGCGCTCTCGGTGGTCTTGTTCATCGTGATCCCGCTCGTGGTCGGCTCTCTCACACGCATGATCCTCATCAAGCGAAGAGGCCTGGAGTGGTTCAACAGCGTCTTCATGAAGCGCATCCGCATGGTGACGCCCGCCGGTCTGATTCTGACGCTGGTGCTGCTCTTCGCGTTCCAGGGCCAGCGGATCCTCGACAACCCGCTGCACATCCTCCTGATCGCCGTACCGCTCACGATCCAAACCTTCCTGATCTTCTTCATCGCCTACGGCTGGGCGAAGCTCTGGGGCATCCCGCACCGGGTCGCCGCGCCGGGCGCGATGATCGGCGCGAGCAATTTCTTCGAGCTGGCGGTGGCCGCCGCGATCTCCCTCTTCGGTCTGCACTCCGGCGCGGCCCTCGCGACGGTCGTCGGCGTGCTCGTGGAAGTGCCGATCATGCTCGTGCTGGTGCGGATCGCCAACCGCACGCGCCACGCCTTCCCCGACGCCGATCCGCACGCCGCGTCAGAGCCCCCAGGCAAGAGGTGATCCGGTGCCGCCAGTGAAAGGGGGATTCGATGTACCAATTCACGGGTGATCCGCGGCTCCCGGTTCCCGGCGATTCCTGTGCCGTAGACTGCCTGAAACCGATCTCCTTCTCCCTCTGAACCCACGCGAAACCACCATGCCCACCGATACCCGCACCAGCGCCCCCGTCTTTGAGAACGTGCTCGACATGATCGGCAACACGCCGATGCTCGAGCTGAAGCAGATCGATACGGGGCCCTGCCGCCTCTTCGCGAAGCTGGAACAGTTGAACCCGAGCGGGTCCGTGAAGGACCGCATCGGCCTGCGGATGATCGAGGACGCCGAGAAGGACGGGCGCCTGGACCCCAACGGCAGCCCGAAGCCGACCATCATCGAGGCGACCGCCGGCAACACGGGCCTCGCCCTCGCCCTCGTCGCCGGGCAGCGCGGGTACCACGTCAAAGTCGTCGTCCCCGACAAGATGAGCCAGGAGAAGATCCAGCACCTCACCGCGATGGGCGCCGACGTGATCCTCGCGCGCTCGGACGTGCAGAAGGGGCACCCCGAGTACTACCAGGAGGTCGCCGCGAAGCTCGCCGAGCGCACCCCCAACAGCCTCTACATCAACCAGTTCTCCAACCCCTCCAACACCGCGGCCCACCACGACACCACCGGCCCCGAGGTCTGGGAGCAGCTCGAGGGCAAGGTAGACGCCATCGTTGTCGGCGTCGGCTCGGGGGGCACACTCAGCGGTATGGCGCACTACCTCCGCTCCAAGAACCCGGGCATCAAAGTCATCCTCGCGGACCCGAAGGAGAGCATCCTCAACCCGCTCGTGAACGAGGGCAAAGAGGTCCAGGCGGGCTCGTGGCTCATCGAGGGCATGGGCGAGGACTTCGTGCCCGACATCTGCGAGATCGGCCTCTGCGACGAGGCGGTCGCGGTGACGGACGCCGAGGCCTTCTTCATGGCGCGCGAGCTGCTCGCGAAAGAAGGCATGCTCGTCGGGAGTTCGACTGGTTGCCTGGTCGAGGCGGCGGCACGCTGGTGCCGCGAGCAGACCGAGCCGCTGCGCGTGGTCACGCTGCTCTGCGACAGCGGCGCGAAGTACCTCTCCAAGATGTTCAACGACTACTGGATGATCGACCAGGGCTTCATCCAGCGCGAGAAGACGGACGACCTCCGCGACCTCATCGCACGCCGGCACGCCCTGGGCGAGGACCACACGCTGGGCGAGGATGACCCGGTGGGCCAGGCCGTCAAGCGCATGGGCATGTACTCGGTCAGCCAGATGGTGGTGATGGACCACAAGAAGCGCGTCGTCGGGATCATCGACGAGGGCGACATCCTCCTCGCGGTCGCGGGCCCCGAGGACGCCTGGCAGCGCCCCGTCAGCGACTACATGACCCGGCGCCTCGAGACCATCACCCCCGACCGGTCCGTGAACGACCTGCTCCCCATCTTCCGCGCCGACCGCGTGGCGCTGGTGGTCGGCGAGGACGGCACCTACGAGGGCCTGATCACGAAGATCGACCTGATCAACTATCTGCGCAGGCAGCTGGCATGAACGCAGAAGCGCGCGACTCGCAGCGCCTGCCCGATCACGAAGTGAAGGGCATCCGCCTCACCGCCGGGGTATTCGCTGTCCTCTTCGGTGCGCTTGGCATCCATAAGTTTATACTCGGTCGCCCCATCACCGGGCTCATCACTCTGCTCGTGAGCGTGCTCTCACTCGGCAAACTCGCGCCCCTCACGGCGTTGTTGGGGATCATCGAGGGGTTCCTGTACATCAGCCTCTCGAACGATGCGTTCCGACGCCACTACATCGACGGGGATCGGCGTTGGTTCTAGAGAATGCCGGGGTGCCCGGGACTGGAGCATGCACTGTGAACGAACACACTAACCACCCCGATCAGCCCCCGGTCCGGCGATACCCCCCCGTCACTCCAGACGCCCCCTTCGACGAGGAGGCGCAGAGCAAGAAGATCCTCTGCGGCGTGCTCGCCCTCCTCTTCGGTTGGCTCGCGATCCACAAGTTCGTCCTGGGCTACACGTCGGCCGGCCTGATCTCGATCCTCGTCGGCGTGCTGACCTGCGGGGTGGGCGCGCTCGTGATGCACGTGATCGCGATTGCCGAGGGCATCATCTACCTAACCAAGACGAGTTCGGAGTTCCGCGCGACGTACATGGATGGCAAGAAGGAGTGGTTCTGAGGCGTGCCGCTCCAGACCGATCGCGGACCCGCCCTCGAACTTCAGTCGTACAGACACCTATGGACACCCTCCGCGCGCTGGCCGCACGACGAGAACACCTGCGAACCGCGCAACTCGTCGCCGAGTCGGTGCTGTTCTGGTCCCTGCCGCTGGCGATCCCGCTGATCATGCTGTGGTTCGTGGTCACGGGCGAACCAACGAGCGCACGGATCACCGCGAAGCAGTTCTTCTCCCTCGCCTTGGGCGGTTGGCTGCTGCTGATCGGCGGTGCGATCCACGTGGCGGTGCTCTCTTCGCTGCTGACCCGGCGCATCACGCGCCGCCTCGAACAAGAGTCCGAGGCGCTCGCCAACACTCCGCCCCAACGGCTCATCGCAGGGGAGTACCTCGGGGCCTGCGTCGTCTGCACGCCGGACGATCACACGCTACGCCTGCAGATTCCCGCGCTCAGGCGTGTGGCGCTCGGAGCGCTAGCGGTCATCGGAGTCCTTGGGTACGCCAGCAGTGTCCTCCTGCTGTTGTCGGGCCTGCCGGGTGTCGTATGGCTGCTCTTCTTCACGGACGACCAAGGAGTCAAGAAGGGCATGCCGGCGTTCTGCGCCCTCGTGTCGCTGGGTATCTGCTCAGCACTCGTGGGTCGCCACGCGTGGTCGCGGCTCTCCGGCGAGCCGAGACGCCCGGTCCGATGGCGCACAATCGACGCGCCTTTGGGGAACGGCCTGCTCGTGAAGGACGCCACCGTGCGCCGAAAGATGGGCGATGAGATCGAGACGCTGATCGTGTTCGACGCCGAACGGGACGGCCGCGATCACGGAGCACTCTGCGCGAGGCGACTCACACACGAGCTGGAATCACGCTTCGGGCCGGGTGATCCCGCTCCTTCGTCACCCACCGACCGAGGTGACGACCCAGCTTCCCACTCGTGATTTGACGCGGGCGGGCACCGACTCGGCGCGTAAGAGGCTCGCGCAACCCGAGGCTTACCACAGCACCCAGGCGAGCGTGAGAAACCCGACGCCCGTGATGATCGGCGGCGCCATCGTGCCCATCACGCCGATGCTCCCGATCGCCAGCCCCAGCGCCAGCAGGACGCCAGCACCGATACGCCGTTTCTTCTCGTGTGTCATCACAGAACCTCTCGCTTTGCAGCGTGCGCGTGCGGACGGGGCAGGATAGACGCCCGGACGCCGGGTTTGCTCGCTTTGCCACGATGTCAAGGCCGGTGCGACCGACCACTACTATCATCCGGGCATGAGCAACGACCCCGCCCGTATCGACACCAAGGTTATCCACGCCGGCCAGCGCCCCGAGCCCGTCACCGGCGCCGTGATGCCCCCGATCTTCACTTCCAGCACCTACGCCCAAGAGGGACCGGGCCAGCACACCGGCTTCGAGTACACGCGCTCGCACAACCCGACGCGCTACGCCCTCGAGCGCGCCGTCGCCCTCCTCGAAGGCACCCACGTCACCGAGGACGATGACCCCTCCTGTGGCGGCTTCGCCTTCGCCTCGGGCATGGCCGCCATCGGCACCGCCCTCGAGCTCCTGGACGCGGGCAGCGCCATCGTCGCGATGGACGACCTCTACGGCGGCACCAACCGCCTCTTCAGCAAGGTCCGCCAGCGCACCCAGAACCTCGACGTCCGCTACACCGACCTCACCGACATGGACGCCCTCGGGCGCGCCATGGACGACAACGTGAAGATGGTCTGGATCGAGACCCCCACCAACCCCACGCTCAAGCTCGCCGACCTCGCCGCGATCTCGAAGAAGGCCAAGGCGATCAACCCCGACGTCATCGTCTGCTGCGACAACACCTTCGCCAGCCCCATCAACCAGCGCCCCCTCGAGCACGGCTGCGACATGGTGATGCACTCCACCACCAAGTACCTCGGCGGCCACTCGGATGTCGTCGGCGGCATGCTCGTCTGCAAGACGCCCGAACTCGCGGAGCGCATCCGATTCCTCCAGAACTCCGTCGGCTCCGTCGCCGGCCCCTTTGACAGCTACCTCACCCTCCGCGGCGTCAAAACCCTCGCCATCCGCATGCAGCGCCACAACGAGAGCGGCCTCAAGATCGCCAAGTGGCTCGAGTCGCACGCGATGGTCGAGAGCGTCGTCTACCCGGGCCTGAAGAGCCACCCGCAGCACGACGTGTACAAAAAGCAGATGGACGGCCCGGGCGGCATGATCACCTTCTTCATCAAGGGGGGCCTCGACGCCGCCCGCACCATGCTCGAAAACGTGCGCCTCTTCACGCTCGCAGAGTCGCTGGGCGGCGTGGAGTCCCTCGTCGAGCACCCCGCGATCATGACCCACGCGAGCGTGCCCGCCGCGATGCGCGAAGAACTCGGCATCTCCGACAGCCTCGTGCGCCTCTCCGTGGGCATCGAGCACGTGGACGACCTGATCGCCGACCTCGAGCGAGCGCTTGTCGCGGCATCGAAGACCGCAGGCGTGAACGCCTGAGGTGCCCAATGGAACCCCGGGCGGGAGCCCGGGGATGAGAAGCCGCAGGTCTACATCCCGTGGTAAACCGGCTCGAACGGCTGCTCTTCGGGTGGAGGCGCGTCAAACCCAGAACGTCGCAGCCTGTCTCGAAGAGACCGAAGCACTTCGCCGATCCCATGCTGAGCGAGATCACCCTCGACGTCGACGCGCAACTCGTCGAAGTCCATGACGATGCAGACAGGCACTTCGTCGATGATCAGCGTATGGACCCGCCGACTGAAGTCTTCATCGTGCTCCCGCGGCCACGCGGGGTGCAATTCGTACGGCAGCTCACGAAGTATCTCCCCGGTCTCCCACTCGGGCACGTCGTCAAGATCAATCGAACACTCGTCCGACGACGTAAACACAAACCGACGCCAGGGAGTCGCGTCACCAGCGACCGACCACTCGCAGCTCCGTGTATCGAATCGATACACGGACGTGTTGGGCCGCCCGAGTTCCTTCTCTTCCAGACGTAGTAGATGCTGGCCGCCACGGACCTCGATCGTGACTCCGTCTTCAAGCGGGCGTGCGCGATGTTTGAACAGCTGTCCGACCGCATCGCCACATGCCTCGATCGTTGTGATCTCATATGACTTGGTGTCGAGACACATGACCTGACATCGCGTGTACACCCGATCCTCAGGGTACCCGAGTGTTCCGATCAGCCAGATCGTCTCACCGACAAGCGTTGCTGTGTGAAAGTCCGTGGGCGGGAAGACATCGCGTGGATAGGCGTAAATCTCGACCTCGTCTCCCTTGCGCACGATCACGTCGTTGTAGATGCAAAATTCCGGGTCATAATGATCCTCATGCTCACCCGCGATCGAAATTCGCCGACCGTCGGGCATGAGTACACCGGGCATCCCGTGCCTGAGCACACACCAGCCGGGCGGCTGATCGCCAAACGAGTCGACACCGAAAGCACCTCGCACCCGGTACGGGTTGGCGTAGGTCCTCGCCATCCACTCCCAGACCGGATTCTCCACACGCTCCGGGTTCCGTGAGCCGAATCGACGCTCGTTGAGTCGTGCGTACTGCTCACTCGTGACATCGGGTGGCACTTCCTTGCTCATGCCGAGATTCTACCGAGTAGACCGCGTGCCCCAGTCATGCAACCATCCTGCGATGTCTTCCCCCCACCGCATCCTCGACGCCAACGCCAACCGCGCCCGCGAAGCGCTTCGGGTCATGGAGGACGGTGCGCGGTTCCTCCTCGACGATGAGGCCCTGACGCGCGATCTCAAGGCCCTGCGCCACGACGTCCGCGCCGCGCTCGTGCCGCACGAGGCGATGCTCAACGCCTCGCGCAACACGCCGGGCGACGTCGGCACCACCGTCACAGTGCCCAGCGAGGGCGAACGCTCGGGCGTGCGCGATGTGGTCATCGCCTCCGGCAAGCGCCTCTCCGAGGCGCTCCGCTCCATCGAGGAGTACGCCAAGTCGATCGACCGCGTGACGGCACCGGCGATCGAAGCGTTGCGCTACCGCGCGTACGAGCTCGAGCGCCGGCTCGTTGGCGCGATGCCCACAGGGCGCGCCCGCCAATGGGCCCTCTGCGTGCTCATCACCGAGTCGCTCTGCACGCACCACGCCTGGGACGACGTCGCGGCCCGCGCGCTCGAAGGCGGCGCGGACTGCCTCCAGCTCCGCGAGAAAGAGATGGAGGGCGCCGAGCTGTGCAGGCGCACCCAACGGCTCCTGGAGCTCGCGTCGCAGCACGACGCCCAGGTGATCGTCAACGACCGGCTCGACGTCGCGCTGGCGGCCGGCGCGCACGCCGTCCACCTCGGGCAATCGGACCTCCCCCTCGACAAGGCCCGCGCGATCGCGGGGAATCGCCTGCTCATCGGCGTCTCCACGAGCACGCTGGAACAGGCGTCGGGGGCGATGCGGGGCGGGGCGGACTATTGCGGCGTCGGGCCCATGTTCCCTACCACCACGAAGCACAAGCCCGAGATCGCGGGCCCCGCGTACCTGCGGGCCTATCTCGATCACACTCCCGCGCTGCCGCCCCACCTCGCGATCGGCGGGGTGACGCCCGAGAACATCCACGAACTCCGCGAGGCCGGCGTGCGGGGCGTCGCGGTCAGCTCGTGCGTCTGCGGCGCGAAAGACCCCGCCAAAGCGTGCAAAGAGTTGTTGGCGGGCGTCAAATCTCGCCGAGGTTGAGGTACCTTCCAGCCGGGCCCGTTGCCCCGCCATGTGAGGACGCGATGACAACGACACACGACCAAGCACTCCGCGTCCACAGGGCGAGCATCGAAGGGCGCATGGTCTGGGTCGCCTGCCCGGGCGTGACGCTCGAGAACGACCACGCGATGCTCGTGCTGGCCTCGGAGACGCCCCACTCGCGCTTCAACGCCGTGCTGCGCACGGACCCGATCGAGGGCGAGTCCGTCGAGGATCGCATCGCGCTCGTCGGGGCCCGCGCCGACGAGCGGCGCGTGCCAATGGCCTGGTGGGTAGACAAGGACGTCAGCGAATCCGAGGCACCCGGGCTGCCCGACAAGCTCAGCGCGGGCGGCTTCGCGCACCGCACCGCCCTCCGCGCGATGACCGCGGACACGCGCGTCATAGACACTCGCATCAAGACCGTGCGCAGTTTCACCTGCGAGCGCGTGGAGAGCGACGCGGACCTCGAGATGTGGGCGCAGACGGTCTCAAGCGTGTACGAGTTCGACGAGCGCGTCGCCACCGACTGGCTGGCGCTCCACAAGGCGGTCGGCTACACCGGCGACTCCGGCTGGCAGCACCACATCGCTCGTTCCGGGGACGAGGTCATCGGATGCGCCTCGGCCTTCGTGCAGTCCGACAATGTTTCGGTGAGCCACGTGACCACGCTGCCCGACTTCCGCGGCGCCTCGGTCGGCACCGCCGCGACGATCCGCGTGCTCGAGCACGCACGGGCGCAGGGCATCAACCAGGCGACGCTGTACGCGCCCATGCGCGCCGCGGACCTGTACCAACGCATCGGGTTCCACAAGGTCGGCACGCTGGACGTGTACGAACGGCCCGCCACCACATAAGCAGCAGCCCGGTATCGTGGGGCATGCGCTCTCACACACATCGATTCGGATTCACGCTCGTTGAGCTGCTGGTGGTCATCGCGATCATCGCGCTGCTGATCGGCATCATCCTGCCCTCGCTCGGTGCCGCACGCCGATCAGCGATCCGCCTCTCCGGAATGAACAACCTGCGCCAGCTCGCGACCGGGTGGCACATCTACGCCGACGACAACGACAACAACTGCCTCCCGGGCCGGTTCGCGAACCTCGGCGGGGGCACCTCCAACCCCGCTAACTACTACCAAGTGGAGGGCGGCAAGAAGTACCGCCCCCGCTGGATCGCGACACTCGGCGGCTACATCGACACGCCGCCCTTCGACGTCCCCAGTACGACCGACGACCGGCAGGACTACGTCTCGGAGGTCTTCGTGTGCCCAGCCGTGCCTGACTGGACAGACGAGCGCAACGGGGCCTACGGCTACAACCACCAATTCCTCGGCAACGCGCGGCGCAGCAACGGTGCGTACCACAACTTCCCGGTGAAACGCTCCCAGATCAGATACTTCTCAGCCACCGTGACCGCCGCCGACAGCATGGGCACCGCCGCCGCATTCGCCCGGAGCGATCGCGGCGCCTACCTCAACGACCAGAACGACGACCGCGCGATGGGCAATCACGGCTGGTCCCTCGACCCGCCCCGCCTCACCGCCCAGAGTGATCGTGGTGCCGGCGGCCTCACGGGGCCGCGCATCGGTGTCGATCCGCGCCACGATGGCCGGGCCAATGTGGTGTTCTGCGACGGGCACACCGACAGCATGACGCCGCAGGAACTCGGTTACGCGGTCAACGACGACGGTTCGTACGCGGACGAGACGTCAGACAGCGGCTTCGAGGCGAGCAACGCGTTCTTTTCCGGCACGGCGCACGACGAGGACCCACCGGCCCTTCCGTGACGCCTCGCGGGAGATCAGTCCCGCGCGTTGGCCAACTTCGAGGCGACGCGCTCCGGCGCCGGCACGCGGACATCGCTCGCGAGGCCGATCTTCGACATGCACCAGATGCACACATAGCTCATGTCGAGCTCCCACCAGCGCAGGCCATGCCGAGCAGAGGTCGGGAAGGCGTGGTGGTTGTTGTGCCAGCCCTCGCCCAGGGCGAGGACGCCGAAGATCGCGTTGTTACGGCTCTCGTCGTGGCTCCGGAAGGGCTTGGTGCCCCAGATGTGGCAGACCGAGTTGATGCTCCAGGTCACGTGGTGCAGCAGCAGGACGCGCACGAGACCGCCCCAGATGAACCCGAGCAGCACGCCCATCCAGCTCATCGTGACAAGCCCGCCGATGACCGCGGGGAGCACGAGGCCGACGAGCACCCACACCGGGAACAAACGGTTCATCCAGCGCCACCACGCGTCAGACTCGAGGTC
Source organism: Phycisphaerales bacterium (assembly GCA_029260475.1). Lineage (GTDB taxonomy): Bacteria > Planctomycetota > Phycisphaerae > Phycisphaerales > UBA1924 > OFTM391. Next base: position 27,599 of record JAJDDE010000109.1, read on the forward strand.
CTTCACGTAGCGGAAGTAGTCGTTGCCCTCTTCGTTGCGCTTCCGGAAAGAAATGAAGGCGCTGGAGGTGAACAGCCAACCCACGTGCGAGTGCCAGATGCCGCGGAGCGTGCCCCACACCCCGTCGCCGTGCGTGTGGGGGGAGTGCGGATCGCCCTCCTGGTCGCTGTGCTGGTGGTGCTTGCGGTGCGTCGCGACCCAGCGGAGCACCGGGCCCTCGACCGCCATCGATCCGAGAGCCGCGAGGATGACGCCCATGAAGCGCGGCGTGTTGAAGCTCTTGTGGGTGAAGAACCGGTGGTAGCCGACAGTCACGCCCAGCGCCGTCAGCAGGTACATGCCCGCGAGCAGCGCGAGATACACCCAGTTGAAGGCGACGCCCCAGAGCATGACGATCGCCATGACCAGGCCGGCGACAGGGAGCAGCACCGCAACGAGGTTGATGAGACGGACGCTGATCGGCGCGAGCGTGTGCCCGTGACCCGGAGATGCAGCGACCTCGTGCTCGACCGGTGTCGTGTGGCTCGGGGTATGCATTGGGTTCTCGATTCGGGGTGGGAGAGGGGTGCTGGTGATGCGGCAACCCCTGAAGGAACGCGTGGCGTCGCGATAAGGCGACGCCGAGCGGGTAGCAGCGGTCACTTCGCGTGAGGCGAAGCGACCGATGCGATTAATACCGGCGGTTTCCGCCGCCGCCGCCGCCGCCACCACGATCCTCACGAGGACGAGCCTCGTTGACCGTGATCTGACGACCGCCGAGATCCTTGCCGTTGAGTTCGCTGATGGCCTTCTGCGCATCACCGTCGCTCATCTCGACAAAGCCGAACCCGCGGGGACGACCGGTTTCACGGTCCATCACCAGGTTGGCGCTTTGCACCGAACCGAACGCGGCGAACGCCTCGTTGAGTTCGGCTTCCGAGGTCTGGAACGACAAATTTCCTACGTAGATCTTCATAGAAGGATCTCCGGCCCGATGTGTGAGCCAACGAGATCCTCGGGATCGATCTAGGTGGGCTCGCGCCGCCCGGGTGCAATGCCCGTCGCGGCGCGGATCAGAATGAGAGCTCCGAACACTACACCGCTCGAATCGAAAAAAAGCCGGATTGACCGAGTTCGCATCCGATTCACCACCTTCTCTCACCGCCGTCACAAAACGACAACCGCCCCGACAGAGCGGGGCGGCCAATCCCATCAAACCCGGTGATCGACCGATCCCCGGGGCGATCGGACTCAGTACCAGATGCCGCGTTTGGGGGACATCGTGCTGGGGGCGTCTAGCAGGAACGCGCGGTAGAGGTCGTCGTTGAAACGACGCAGGTTGGTGTCGTGAGTCATCGTCATCATGCGCTTGATCGCAGCCTGATCACCCACCGACGAATCCGCGGTCGGAGAGATGTCTCGCCCGGGGTAGTACCCGTGCTCAGCTCGCTGGGAATCAGAAGACGAGCAGCCGACCAGCACAAGGCCCGCCAGGGCGCAGGCGCCGACAGCGAAACGGGCGGCACGACGATCGGTCACGTTCGACATCAAAAAGTCCCTTCGACTGGCTCGCCGCACCATCGCGGCCTCGATTCAACCACAACAAACAGCCTCCGACGCGAGGGCCGGGCAGGAGGTTGTACACACCACCACAGCCCCGCGTCAACGCGCTCTCAGACGCCTTCCGCACCCCACCGGTTCCCGGTTGCCTCGAATTCCATCCACAACCGCTTCTCATCACAGCCCGCACAGGATCCTATCACGCCGCCCCGCGGCTCTTCATGTCCGCCACCATCGCCGCCAGCGTCCGCTGCGTGGTCTCGAGGGCCGTCATCGCCCTCGTGTTGTCCGAGATCACCTCCAACAGCGCGTGGAGCTGCTCGCGCTGCTCCATCAGGCGCGTGTGGGCCTGCTCCAGCCTCGCCTCGCGACCCGCCGCGGCCCGCCGCTCCACCAACCACATCAGCGCGATCAGCCCCGCCGCGCCGAACTGCGCCAGCTGCGCCACCATCTCCGCCGATTCGACGACCCCCAGCATGAACCACCCCCTTCATCAAGGCAGGTACGCGTAATCGATCGTGTACCCCACGCTCCACACGCGCCCGCGGTCCACCGGCCCATCCAGACGCAGCCGCAGCATCGTGATCCCGGGCCACGTGCGCCCCTCCCCGGTGTCCAGCGTACCGACCGTCAGCGCCTCCGCCAGACCCCGGATATCCGCCAGCCGCACCGTCAGCAGGCCCGCGCTCGAGAGCACCAGGCGACCCGTCTGCACGACGCCCCGCCCCAGCACGCCCTCCGCCTGAAAATCGGTCGAGAAACTCCCACCCGACAGCGGGTACTGAAAGCCCTGCCCCATCCAGCCATCCATGAACCGCGTCGGCCCAGGGAACTCCGCGCTGCCGTTGAACCGTGCCACGCCCATCTCACACCCCCTCGTCCGACGCGAACGCCACCGGGTCCACATCCACATCCGTCCCCACAGCGCGCAGCTCGATCGTCTGCACCACGCCCGGCGTCGCCCTCCGGTCCTCCGGCCCCGTCACGTCGTGCCTGACCGAGACACCCACGCACGTCGCGGTCACCGCTAACCCGCCGGCCCCCGATGCGTTCGAGGACATCGTGAACGCGAGCGTCGCCTCCTCGCCAGGCAGCACCACCGCCCCCGTCTCACCCGAGCCCACCAGACGCACCACCTTCACCGTCACGCGCACCCGCGCCGCGTCCACGAAGACGCAGAACGGCCCGCCCTCGCCCCACTCCTCGAGCAGGCGCTCCGGGGCGCGATCGACCGTGATCGATCGCACACCCGTGAGCGCCGCCCCACCCAACGTCACCCGCCCGGGGTCCAGCACCACCATGCCTCAGCCCTCCCTCGTCTTCACGCGCGCACCAGTTGCACCAGGCTCATCCGCCGGACCGCCTCCGGCTCGCCGTCGCCGTCCAGATCGAGCTCCACCACCGCGCGCCGTCGCGCATCGCGGAAGCGGTCGCCGTACAGGCGCGACTTCACCCAGAAGGGCGAGGACTCGCCGACCAACGCCGAGGCGCTCGCGTAGATCAGGTGCAGCGCACCGCACGCCTCGGCCTCCACGAGCGCCACGCCGTTCGTCACGCGGTCCTCCGCCAGAGCGCCACCCTCCGACGTCGCGCCCTCGCGCAGCCCCAGCGTGCCCAGCAACTGCCGATGGATCACGCCGAGCTGCGCCGCGAACGTGTGCGCTGCGATGTCCACGCTCACGCCCGCCTCGTCGGGCGGGA
>JAJDDE010000110.1 GCA_029260475.1 Phycisphaerales bacterium
CGACGGCGTCTTCCGCATCCGCATCACCGAAGACCCGGAACTCTCCGGCGCTGTCGATGCGGCGTACGACGCGATCGACGAGGCACAAGCCGCGTACGAACCGATCATCCGGCAGCACTTCCTGCTCGGTGGCTCAGCGCTCAACCGTTCGGACCTCTTCGGCATCGCCCGCATGCTCGTCCGCCGAGCCACGGAGCTCGAGAAGCCCTCGGGCGATCGCCTTCCCGAGTACGCCGACGCACGCATCTCGGAGATCGATCGGCGCATCATGACCGAGGCGCCCATCGAGCCCGCGCTGGAGCGTCACCGCGCGGAGACGTGGCTGGGCCTCTTCGCCGAGACGTGGGGCGCCGAGCACCCGCTGGTGGCACAGTCGATCGGTGTCGCGGGCGCCGGCCCTCGCGCCGTCGCGCTGGTCGAGGGCTCGCGCCTCGCCGACACCGCGTTCCGCGAGGAGCTCATGGCGATGGGCCTCGATGCCCTCGAGGGCGTCAGCGACCCCATGCTGCGCCTCGCCTTCACGCTTGAGCCCGCCTCGCGTGCGCTGATCGACACCTATGACGACCACGTCGTCGCGATCGAGCGCGAGGCGTACGACACCATCGCCGACGCCCGGTTCATGGTCTTCAAGACCAACGACTATCCCGACGCGACGTTCACGCTCCGGCTTTCCTACGGGCGCATCGGTGGGTTCGAGGGCGACACCGGCACCGTCCCTCCCTTCACAACCGCCGCCGGCCTCTGGCGACGCTACGAACTCCGCGGCCCCGATGAGCCCTTCGAGCTCCCGCAGCGCTGGCAGAACGCACAGGGCGTCCTCCCCTCCGACACGCCCATCAACTTCATCAGCGACCAGCACATCATCGGCGGCAACTCCGGCTCACCGGTCATCGATGCCCGCGCCCGCTTCGTCGGCCTCATCTTCGACGGGAACCGTTACAGCGCGAGCTGGGGCAGCGTGTACGGCAACGAGCGAGGCCGGTCCGTCTCCGTGGACGCCCGCTACATCGGCGCGGCGCTCCGCACGGTCTACCACGCGCAGTGGCTCGTCGATCAGCTCGAAGGGAAGTAGCCCAACGCGACGGGCGGCGTGGTCTGAGGCTCTGCGAAGGCCACGCGATGTGCGCACATCATCGGCGCTCTCCGAGCCTCGCTGTGCTGCTCACGATCACCGAAGACCGGTCAGAGCCGGCGTGCCTTCTTCGCGGCCCTCGGCCTCGGGATACCCAGCTTGTCCATCCGCGACAGCAGCGTGCGCGCGTTGATCTCCAGCTTCTGAGCCGCCCCACCCTCGCCCGAGACCTTGTAACCCGTCGCTTCGAGCGCGTGCATGATTTGCAGGCGTTGCAACTGCTCGATCGTCAGGTCCAGCAGCACGTCCCGTGGCACGCTCGACGTGTCGCCCCGGCCACCCCGCTCCTCCGTCAGCGAGACCGAGGACTCGGGGAGCTGCACGTCGAGCTCTTCGTCGTGCTCGCGCATGAGCAGCGTCGCGCGCTCCATCGTGTTCTCCAGCTCGCGCACGTTGCCCGGGAAGCGGTAGCCGAGCAGGCGACGCATGGAGCGATCGCTGATGGGGACGACGGGCTTGGCCATACGGCGTGCGTGCCGATCGTGGAAGAACTGCGCCAAAGGCTTGATGTCCTCCGCGCGATCGCGCAGCGGGGGCACGTTCAGTTTGAAGACGTTGAGCCGGTAAAAAAGATCCTCACGGAAGCGCCCGGCACGCACGCGCTCGGCGAGGTCGCGGTGGGACGCCGCGATGAGGCGCACATCCGTGGAGATCGTCTCGGAGCCGCCGACGCGGACGATCGTGCCGTCCTGCAGCACACGCAGCAGCTTCGCCTGCGCCGCCGCCGAGAGCTCGGCGATCTCGTCCAGGAAGAGCGAGCCCTTGTGGGCGAGCTCGAACTTGCCCAGGCGTTGGCGGTCGGCGCCGGTGAAGGCGCCGCGCTCGTGACCAAAGAGTTCGGACTCGAGCAGCGTCTCGGGCATCGCGGCGCAGTTCAGCGTGACCAGCGGCATCGACGCGCGGTCGGAGTGGGAGTGGATCGCCCGCGCGACGAGTTCTTTGCCCGAGCCGGACTCGCCATGGATCAGGACGGTGGAGGGCGTGGGCGCGACGCGCTCGATTTCGTCTGTCAGGCGCAGGATCGGCGCGCTGCGCCCGATGATCCTGACGGGCTCGGCGGGCTGGGCGAGGGCGCGGGTCGTGTCCTGCGCGCGCGCCCGCTCGCGCTGCTCGTCCGCGAGGGCCTGCTGGAGGCGCTCGAGCTCGTCGCGCGCCGACGCCCGCTCGCTGGCGTCTGCGATCACGATCACGAGCTGCGACGAGGAACGACGGGCGTGGACGTCCACCGTTGCCGCGTTGTGCGCGAGCTTCGTGGGCACGCTGATCGCAAAGTCGCCCGAACCGAGCAGGCGACCGACCAGGGCGTGCCCGTCCGTGAAGAGGTCCGCGAGGGGTGATCCGCCCAGTCGTGACACCTCCACGCCAAAGAGCTGAGCGGCCATTGGATTGCACACGACCACCCGCGCCGCGTCATCGCAAACGAGCAGCGGCAGCGGGATCAGCTCGATCTGGAGAGGTTTGGAGCCCGTCACAGAATCATGATATATCATGTTTTACACAGTAACGGAGAAATGTCATCATATTGATGCTGAAATGTCATGAATCAAGGTCCAACTCGGACGCGGAATCCGCCCTGACGGGGCGTATGGACCGTTTGGCGCGTTTGGCACGGACTTCGCCTTATCTCTTGGTGTCCCGCCGTCTGGCTGGGAGAAAGACACCGGCGAGAGACAGCCCCACAGCTCTCTCTCACCGTTCCATCTGGCGGTGGTGTCCGCCGCCCGCTCCGGCACGTGTGATCCGTTCACAGCACCGTGCCGGAGCGGCGACCGGGCCTCACCGCCAGAGGGTCAGGCTTCTTCCCGAATCTCTCCCTCCCGAGAGGCGGGCGTCGTTGGTGCTGCACAGGGGCATCAACGACGCCCGTCGCTCGTTTTGAGTGGTTGCACGCGTTCGGAGCCCTCCCTACACTCGCTGCCCCCGAAGTTCTTTCATCCGTTCCGCCGGATGAATGGGCGAACGTCTCGCGGCTGCGTCCGCGTGATCCTCGAACACTGACGATTCCTCCCCCTCACGCCGCCACCCAGGCGAAAGGCGACCCCGATGCCGACGAGCCTCTTCACCTCCGAATCCGTGTCGATGGGTCACCCCGACAAGGTTTCGGATCAGATCTCCGATGCCGTGCTCGACGCGATGCTCGCGCAGGACCCCAACAGCCGCGTCGCGTGCGAGACGATGGTTTCGACCGGCATGGTCATCGTCGCGGGCGAGGTGCGCACCGAGGCGTACGTGGAGATCCCCGACATCGTCCGCGAGACGGTGAAGCGCATCGGCTACACCTCGGGTGACATGGCCTTCGACTCCGTGTCATGCGCCGTGCTCAGCTCGATTAAGCAGCAGTCCCCCGACATCGCGATGGGCGTGGACACGGGCGACAAGGGCGAGGAGGGCGCGGGCGACCAGGGCATGATGTTCGGTTTCGCCTGCAAGGAAACCGACGAACTGATGCCGCTGCCGATCCAGCTCGCGCAGCACCTCGTCGCGAAGCACGCGTCGGTCCGCGAAGCCGGGGGCGTCGAGCAACTCCGCCCCGATGCCAAGAGCCAGGTCACCGTGGAGTACGACGGCGCGACGCCCAAACGCGTGAACACCGTCGTCCTCTCCACGCAGCACGGGCCCAAGTGGTCCGGCACCGACCCCGCGAGCCTGAAGAAGATGCAAGCGCAGCTCAAGGCCGAATGCACCGAGGCGATCCTCAAGCCAACACTGGGCGACTGGTGGCACGACGACATCATCGTCCACGTGAACCCCACCGGGAAGTTCGAGCTGGGCGGCCCGCACGGCGACGTCGGCCTCACGGGGCGCAAGATCATCGTCGATACCTACGGCGGGCGCGGGCGCCACGGCGGCGGCGCCTTCTCCGGCAAAGACGCCACCAAGGTGGACCGCTCGGCCGCCTACATGGCGCGCTACATCGCCAAGAACGTGGTCGCCGCGGGCCTCGCCGACCAGTGCGAGATCCAGCTCAGCTACGCGATCGGCGTCGTCGAGCCGACGTCGGTCCACGTGGACTGCTTCGGTACCGCGACCGCCGACGAGCAGAAGATCGCCAAGGCGGTCCGCGAGGTCTTCACCCTGACGCCCCGCGGCATCATCACGTCGCTGGGCCTCACCAACCCCATCTTCCGCCCCACCGCCTACCACGGCCACTTCGGTCGCGACCCGTACACCAAGGACGGGCTCGACTACTTCACGTGGGAGAAGACGGACAAGGCCGAGGCGCTGAAGAAGGCCGTCGGCTGAGACCGCGGAGTTCATGACCATGTGAGCGACGCCTGAAGGCGTCGCTTTTTCATGGGTACTGTTCACGCACCGCTCTCGCATTTCAGGAGCACCCACGCCGCATGTTCGACTGGCTTCAGAACGTCCAACAAGAACTGCACGAAAGCCGGTTCGCGGAGTTCATCCACATCGGCCAGGCGGTCCGCACGCTCGTGCTGCTGTTGATCGTGTTCTTCGGGCGCTGGATCGTGCTGTCGCGTCTCCGCAGGGCCGAGGGCATGTCAACCGACATGCGCCGGCGCTGGAGTTCGCAGGTACGCCTGATCGCGATGCTCTTCTTGCTGCTCGGGCTCATGGTGATCTGGGGCGCGGAGCTCAAGACCTTTGCGCTCTCTGTTGTGGCGATCGCCGCGGCGATCGTGATCGCGACCAAGGAACTCATCATGTGCGTCAGCGGCTCGCTGCTGCGCGCGAGCGGGAAGTCCTTCAAGATCGGTGACCGCGTGGAGATCGGGGCGTTCCGGGGCGACGTCGTCGATCAGACGCTGCTCACCACCTCCCTCCTCGAGGTCGGCCCCGGCGCGAACATCCATCAGCACTCTGGGCGCATGGTGATCCTGCCCAACAGCCTGCTGCTCTCGACGCCCGTCGTCAACGAGACCTTTGCCGATGAGTTCGCGTTGCACGCCTTCAGCGTGCCGATCGCGCCGGATGAGAGTTGGAAGGCCGCGGAGGCGGCGCTGCTCGAAGCGGCGCGCGTGGAGTGCTCCGGGTTCCTTGTGGAGGCGCAACGCCACATGGAACAGACCGTGCGCCGGCAGGGCCTCGAACCGCTCTCCGTCGAGCCGCGCGTCACGCTGCGCCTGGAAGACCCGACAAGGATCAGCCTCTTGGTGCGCATCGCGGTGCCGGTGCGCCGCAAGGGGCGCATCGAACAGGCGGTGCTGCGCCGGTACCTCACGATCCGCGAAGAGACGAAGAACGTCGCCGAAGGCAGCGACTGAGCGCGCGGGCAACGCCGCGAGGCCCGGTGGCGTCGCGGCGTGGTGCCCGTCTCTCTCAGCTCCCCGTACCCGCTCGTGCTTGAACGGGTACGCAGCGTTCAACCGATTGGATTTACGCGGCGACCGCGCTGTTGGCCAGGTGACTCGCGTCGAGGCCCGGGATCGCGTGGTGCTCGTTGAGCGCGCTCGCGAGGGCGTCCTGGCTCGTCAGCACGAAGTAGCAGGGGCGCTCGAGCACACTCGATGCGAACCGCAGCGCTCGCGGCAGGTGCCCGGGCGTCGTCGCGAGCACCAGCTCCTGGCCCTCTTCACGGATGGGGATCACGCCGAACTGCCAGCACTGGCGGTTGGACACCGATTCCTCGATCCCCTCGTCGCGAGGCACGGTGTTGGCGTCTACATGCTGGGCGATCTCGACGTACTGGCGGACCCAGGCCCGTTCGATGGCCTCGCCGGAAACCCCGAAGAGCTCCTCCGCGAGAAGCCCAAAGGGGCGGGCACACGCCTTCTGTGCGTCGAGAATGGCCTCTACCTGTTCCCCCGTGAGGACCTGCTGGTCCACGAGAATCTCTCCGAGTCGCGTCGTCATGGTTGGTTCCCTCCTGATCGTTCGGGGCGGACATCGCCCAAGACCTCGATCGACCGGAATCGGGGGGCTCGAAAGAGGGGGGTCTGCGTCTGGGATGAATCATCATCACTAACGATGGTCTGTGCCGACCAGCGAGACCGAGCGGATCATCGCTCCAAACGCCTTTTCGGACGTGCGGACAACGATGCGGGGCCCTGACCGGTAGCATCAGGGTGATGGGGTTCCGCACGCACACGAGGACACGATGACGCACACCACAGAGGAGGGCCGCCCGCTCGACACGGACCGCGCCCTCGAAGCGCTCGATCGCCTAGGCGAACGGGCCCAAGCCCTGCGCGAGCGGATCGGGAAGGTGGTGATCGGGCAGCAGCGGGTCGTGGACGGGCTGCTGGTCTCCGTCTTTTCCCAGGGACACGCGCTGCTCGAGGGCGTGCCGGGGCTCGCGAAGACGACGCTGGTGCGCACGGTCGCCAACGCGCTGGGGCTGCCGTTTAGCCGTATCCAGTTCACGCCCGACATGATGCCCAGCGACATCCTGGGGGCGGAGGTGCTGCGGACGGACGTGACCACGGGCGAGCGCGAGATGCGGTTCGTGCCCGGGCCGATCTTCTCCAACGTGGTGCTCGCCGACGAGATCAACCGCACCCCGCCGAAGACACAGGCGGCCCTGCTGGAGGCGATGGGCGAGGGCCAGGTCTCCGTGGGCGGGACCACGCGGAAGCTCGAAGCCCCCTTTTGGGTGGTCGCGACGCAGAACCCGATCGAGCAGGAGGGCACCTACCCCCTGCCCGAAGCACAGCTCGACCGCTTCATGCTCAGCTTGCGTCTGGATTACCCGGACGCTGCAGAAGAGAAGCGCATCGCGGCCCTCACCGACCAGATCGCCCACAACGCCGGTATCGGGGAGCCGGTGATGGACGGGCGCGAGCTTGTGGAACTCCGCCGGGTCATCGGGCGGGTGCCGGTGAGCGCCCACGTGGTGGATGAGGCGGTCCGCTTGGTCCGCATGACGCGCCCGGACGACGAGACCTGCCCGGAGAAGCTCCGCAGGCTGGTTTCGTGGGGCGCAGGGCCTCGAGCGTCGCAATCGCTGGTCCTCGGTGCCCGCTGCCTGGCGGCCCTCAGGGGCGATCCCACGCCCTCTATCGAGGACGTCCGGGGCATCGCGCCGAGCGTCCTCAGGCACCGGATCGTGCTCAGCTATGCGGCGACGGGCGAGGGTTTGACTCCTGATCGGGTTGTACGGGCGATCGTTGAGGGAACCTGAGCGGGCTCACGCGAAGTCCTTGTGGTGGTCGATGGTGCGTATATAGTCCACGGGCAGGGGATTACGCATACGCGATGTTCCCGGGCGGGCACCCTCACGGAGCGCACACTTGCTTGAGATCACGATCACAGCCGGAGGCGGGCAGCTTGTACGCAAACTGGAACTCGCTGGCGATAAAACCGTGATGATCGGGCGTTCTCGCGAGTGCGACATCCGCATCGGCCACCCCACGGTCAGCCGTAAGCACGCGATGATCCAACACCTGGCGGACGGCACCTGGGTCATGAAGGACCTCGGCTCGACGCATGGTTGCCTCGTCGGGGGCGACCGGGTCGAGCATCTGCCGATCCTCTCGGGCACCTGCGTCCGCATCGGCCCCGCGAAGTTCGTCTTCGAGAACCTCGCCGACCGCATCGGCGAGGAGATCCGCGCCTCCATCGGCGATGAAGAAGAGGACGACGGGCAGATCGAGGTCGTCACGATCACGGGGCGCCAGACGCGTCCGCTCGACGACACGATCGCCTAAACCCCTGATATTGCCCGGCTTAACCGCGAACATGCGCCGAACGGCGGTGGCGTGTCTCCGTGTGAACGTTCGGAACGTCCGGAAATGTTCGGGTATCGTGAAACTTCTTCATTTCGGCATCGAACATAGATCTGTACACGCGCGTAGTACTCCTGCCCGCGGCCTTCCGGCGCGGGCATCTCTCTCTTGCCGTGTGTGCAAATCTCTCTCTCCTCCAGCGAACCGGCGTGTGAATGCACGCCGGTTCGCTTGTTTTTGGGCGGCCCCGAGCGAGATTCGCTAGCTTCCCGCGGATGCAGGCACTGCTCGGCATCATCGTCCTCGTCCTCATCGCGTGGGGACTCTCCGAGCACAGGGGGCGGGCGCCTTGGCGGTTGGTGCTGGGCGGCATCGCCCTGCAGTTCGCACTGGCGCTGCTCATGCTCAAGGCCCCCTTCGTCAGCGACGTCTTCGAGGGCTTCGCGCGGTTCGTCACCGGCGTGATCGCCCGCTCGCAGGCGGGCATCGAGTTCGTCTTCGGCGGTGACATCGCGCGGAGCGAGTCCCTCGGGTTCGTCTTCGCCTTCAACGTGCTCCCGATCATCATCTTCTTCGCCGCCCTGATGGGTGTGCTCTATCACATCAGGGTGATGCAACTGCTCATCAGCGCGCTGGCCTTCCTGCTCCGGCGCGCTCTGGGGGTGACGGGCGCAGAGGCGATGTGCATGGCGGCGAACGTCTTCGTCGGGCAGACCGAGGCGCCCCTGACGGTGAAGCCGCTGATCGACCGGATGACGCGGGCGCAGCTGATGACGCTGATGGTCGGCGGGTTCGCGACGATCGCGGGCTCGGTGCTCGGCGCGTACACGATCATGCTCGGCGCGGGCGACGAGGAGCGTGCAGTGCTCTTCGCGC
>JAJDDE010000111.1 GCA_029260475.1 Phycisphaerales bacterium
ACCACCGCCGCCACCGCCGCCGCCGTAGCCACCGCCGCCGCCACTGCGACCGCCGCCGCCGCCGCCGTAGCCACCGCCGCCGCCGCCACGACCGCCGCCGTAGCCGCCGCCGCCACCGCCGCCGCCGGCCTGACGCTCACGCGCCTCGTTCACGACGAGGGAGCGTCCGTCGATGTCCTTGTCATTGAGTTCCTTGATCGCGGTCTGGGCGTCAGAGTCGCCCATCTCCACGAAGCCGAAGCCGCGGCTGCGACCGGTCTCGCGGTCCATGATGATCTTGACATCAATCACGGAGCCAAACTCTTCGAACAGAGCCTTGAGGTCGGACTCACCGGTGCTGAAGGGCAGGTTGCCCACATACATGCGCATATCGAACTAGATCCAATTCCCAAGAGCGGAGCGGTAACGGACCGGGTGAGACGCTCTCGGGCAGATCCACACCGACCAAACACACGCCGGAACACCGGCGTTATCGAAGCAATAGTGTAGATCGAAATCGCAGGAAAGTGGCACAAATTCCGGGATCAGCAGGTCGCATTGGCCATTACCACTCGGGCCCGCCGGCGTACCTGCCATAAATGTCGGCCAGGGCCTGCACCATCTCGCCCATCGTGCAGCACGCCAGAGCACCCTCTACGAGGGCCGGCATCACGTTCTTGTGCGCCTGAGCGGCGTCGCGGATCGCGTCCAGGGCCTCGGAAACGCCCTTCTGGTCGCGCTTCGCCTTGTACGCCGTCAGGCGATCCACCTGGTCGATCTCCACCTGGTGGGGGATCTCGAGGATCTCCACTTGGCGGTCCTCATCAGTATCGATGTAGGCATTGACGCCCACGATCAGACGATCGCCCGCCTCGCACTCCTCGCTGAAGCGGTAGCTCGCTTCGGCGATCGAGCGCCGGAAGTAGCCCTTGTGGATGCCCTGCACCACGCCGGCGTGCCCCGAGTGCTTCGTGGGCGTGCCGTCCTCGACCTCGAAGACGCCCCCGCCCATGGTGTCGATCTCCGCGATCAGCGCGAGCGCGCCGCGCTCGATCTCGTCGGTGAGGGCCTCGACGAACCACGAGCCGCCCAGCGGGTCGGTCACGCGCGTGACACCGGTTTCGTGAGCGAGGATCTGTTGCGTGCGCAGGGCGATGGTCACCGCCTCTTCGGTCGGCAGGCCCAGCGTCTCGTCCATCGAGTCCGTGTGCAGGCTCTGGCAGCCGCCGAGCACGCCCGCCATCGCCTGGTAGGCGACGCGCACGATGTTGTTGTATGGCTGCTGTTCCGTCAGCGAGCAGCCGGCGGTCTGTACGTGCGTCGTCATGAACCACGAACGCTCGTTCTTGGCCTTGTACCGCTCCTTCATCATCCGCGCCCAGATCCGACGGGCGGCGCGCAGCTAGCACACCTCCTCGAAGAACTCGTTGTGCGCGTTGAAGAAGACGCTCAGACGCGGCGTAAAGTCCTCGCCCTCCATGCCGCGCTCGATGCACGCCTCGACGTACTCCATCCCGTCGCGCAGCGTGAACGCCAGTTCCTGCACCGCGTTCGAGCCCGCCTCGCGGATGTGGTACCCCGAGATCGAGACGCTGTTCCACCTCGGCACGCTCTGCGACTGGAACTCGATCGTGTCCACGACCAGCTTCACCGACGGCTCGGGCGGGAAGATGAACTCGTTCTGGGCGTGGAACTCCTTGAGGATGTCGTTCTGCAGCGTGCCGCCCAGCAGGTCCCACGAGACGCCGCGTTCTTGCGCCATCGCCAGGTACATCGCCCAGATGACCGCGGCGGGCCCGTTGATCGTCTGGCTCACCGTCACCTGATCGATGGGGATGTCCGCGTACAGACGGTGCATGTCCTCGAGCGTGTCGATCGCGACGCCGCACTTGCCGACCTCGCCCGCGGAGAGCGCATCGTCCGAGTCACGTCCCATGAGGGTGGGCAGGTCGAACGCGGTCGAGAGCCCGGTGTTGGACTTCACGTGCGCCGGTCGGTGCAGCATGCCCGAGGCGTCCTCGACGTAGCCCGCCTGTCGGAGCAGGTACTTGAAGCGGTTGTTGGTGTCGTCGGCGGAGCCGAATCCCGCGAACTGGCGCATGGTCCAAAGGCGCGTGCGGTACCCCTGCGGGAAGAGCCCGCGTGTGTAGGGGTAGGTGCCCGGGTCGGGGATATCGCGCTCGATGTTCCGCAGCGATTCGGGCGGGTTGGCCTGCGAGTAGGAGGCGTCGAGGACCAGCCCCGAGATGGTGACGGCGTTCGGGTCCACCTCACCCCCGGGAGGAGCCGAGAGGGTCGAAGAAATACCGCTGATATCGCTGTCGGTCGTCGTCACGTATGCCTCCTGAGGCCGCTGGATTCGGGTCGCCCCATGGTATGCGGCGGCGGGGGTGGGGTCGATCAGGGCTGCTCGGGGGGTGGGGGTTCGATGACGTAGTCCGAGCCGGGCTCCGTCGTGAGCCCGATCTGCGCCGCCCGGAATCGATCGTGGGGTGTGCCGCGGTTGTCTTTGCCGTCGTTGCCTACGGAGTACAGCGTGTAGCCGAGCGGTGCGTTGAGATCCTGTCGGTACACGAACCGCCGGTCAGAAGCGAAGGGATCGGAGGGCAGGCGATCGAGCAGACCGGCCTCGACGAGTTCGTCGAGCGAGTCTGGAAGGCGCCTCTCGCGGGCATTGAATCGTTGGATCGCGAGCATGAGAACCGTGCCCGCGGTGTCGCATCGCACCTCGTCGTTGTGGCGCAGTGCACGGTTGACCATCGATTCAAGCAGGTGCACCGCGATGTACTTCGCTGAAAGGTCGTCCGCGAACGTGTGGAGCTGTTGCGATCTCGCGTTGCGTCCCTGAGGTGGAAGACGACGCCGTTCGATCGCGAGGTCCATGAATCGATTGATCGTGTTGGCCATGCGTCTGTGCGATACGAGGTCGAAGTAGATTTCACGGAAGGAGGGTTCGGTCCCGCCTTCCAGAGTCTGCAGCCCATACATGGTCGGGAGAACGTCCAACATGATCAGACGCTCGCCCTCGAGACTCTCGTGGAGCTCGGGTCTGTCTGCGGTCGATGCGGTGAGGAGGTCGATGAGATCTTGCGCAAGACTGTCGGGGATGCTGACGTCCCGCATCTGTGCCAAAATCTCGTAATTGATGCTGGCGCGGATCGACGTATTGACAAGAGAGCCAACGAGGGATGTATGGCGCTGGGTGTAATCGCCGTACGCGAACGCATCGCGGATGTTCGCGAGGTAGACCGAGGGCTGTGATTCGGGATCGACAACATCGAGCGAGAGGACCAGTACGCGGGCGATCAGCATGGAACTCTGAAAGCTCTCCGGATCGACTTCGAACAGCGTCGTATTGGCTGCTGCCATTGACGGTGGGACGAACCCGGGATCCGCGGCGAGTGCACTCAGCGACTTGCGCTCTGCCGAGTTGAGGAACTCCCGCACATAATCCACCGCTGGCGCAAATCCAACCGGGTCCTCGAGATTATCGTTGCTATCCACTAATTCAGCAAAGGCTGAGTACTCGCCGCTCTCATCGAACCAACGCGACTCGATCTCGTCCATCCGGCGTTTGAGTTCGCTGCCGATTTCAACTAACTGTCTGGTGACGTCGGGGTCTTCTGTTCGGCCATCGCGGATTCTCTGCTCCAGCTGCGCGAACTCCGCGCGGACATCGATATCCGGCGGCGCGGTGTGCCCGCGCATCCAGAGCGGAACGCCTACGCCGATGACGACGGCCGCGAGCAGCAACGCCTTCCACCACACACGCGAAATCGCGAACCGCCCTTTGTCGTTCTTCCCGGTCATCCGGTCATTCTACAATCCAGATCGCAACAACGCCCGCCAAAAGAGGCGAGCGCTGTGACACAAGAGGTGTGGCCTGTTGCTCACTCCGCATCCAGAACCTTGCGGCGCAGGAAGTCCGTGATCAGCGTCCCGATCAGTTCGCCGTCCTCCTCAAGCGCGAAGTGGCCCGTGTCGAGGATGTGCGTCTCGACGTCCTTCAGGTCACGCGTGTACGGGTGGGCGCCCGCTTCGGGGAAGATGTAGTCGTTCTTGCCCCAGGTGATCAGCGTCGGCACCTGGTGCTCGCGGAAGAGCGCCTGCCACGCGGGGTAGCGGTCCACGTTGGTGCGAGAGTCGTAGAAGAGATCGAGCGGGATCTCCTGGTTGCCCGGGCGGTCGAGGAACCACTGGTCCATCGTCCACGTGTCGGGGCTGATGGTGTTCGGGTTGCGGGTGCCGTGGGTGTACTGCCACTCGGTGGTCTCGATGGTGAGGAATGGGCGGAGCACTTCGCGCTCCGCGTCGGCGCCGGTCTTCCAGTAGTCCTTGATGGGGTCCCAGAACGTCTCGAGCCCTTCGACATAAGCGTTGCCGTTCTGGATCAGGAACGCATCGACCTTCTCCGGCGCCTTCTCGAAGAGGCGGAAGCCCACGGGCGCGCCGTAGTCCATCAGGTAGAGCGAGTAGGTGTCGAGCCCGAGGCGCTGCGTGAGCTCCTCGATCAGGTCCGCGTAATTCGCGAAGGTGTACTCGAAGTCGGCGCGATCGGGCATGGAGGAGTGGCCGTATCCGGGGTAGTCCGGCGCGATCACGCGGAACTCGGTCGCGAGCTGCGGGATCATGTCCCGGAACATGTGGCTGGACGTCGGGAAGCCGTGGAGCAGGAGCACGACCGGCGCGTCCTGCGGCCCCGCCTCGCGGTAGAAGACGTCGAGCCCGTCGATCGTCTCCGTGGCGTAGGTCACGACGGGAGTGCTGGTGACCGAGATGGAGGCGTCTCCGCTTGAGACCGACGCGTCGGAGCGTGAAAGACTGAGCGCCCCCGTCGTCAGAGCGGCGGCGGTCAGCGCGAGAGCGGTGGTGGTGGTGAAGCGTGTCATGATCGGTTCCTTTGTCTGCCCGGGGCGTTCGTACACCGGTGGGAGGTGAGGGGTCTAAAAACATGCAAATGCATGTAAATGAGCGAGGCGGGATCGACCCCGAATCGCCCTGGCCCCGGTTGGGGCGTGTGTCTGGTCAGCCCTCGGCGTGTGAGAGCGACGCCGCGGCGTTGCGAAGGGTGTCGGCCGCTCGTGGGCCAAGCGAGGCCTCGATGCGGCGTTGGGCGTCGGTCCAGAGGGGGCGCGCCTTCTTGAGGAGCGCCCGACCGGTGGGGGACAGGCGGTACGGCACCACCCGCTGGTCCTCGTGGTCCACCACAACCAACAGGCCCCGCTCGACCAGTTTGTCGAGGTTGCGGCTCAATGTCGTCTGATCGATCCGCAGGGCCGGCGCCAGATCGCGCTGCGTCGCCTCACCCAGCGAGGCGACCGACGCGAGGAGCGTCACCTGGGTCGGCTTGATGCGCAGGGGGCGGAACGCCTCGTCGAACGCCGTGGTGATCACACGATCGATCATCCGTACTGAGGTGGCGAGGCAGCCGTCGAAGTGTTGGGCGAGTTGTTGGTCTTTGGTGGTCATGATGGTGTCCCGCCATGGTAGCACATGCAACTGCATGATTATTCACAACACCGGAAAAAACTTCGGAATCGGCCCTGAGGCCACTCGGGTGCCGTAGTCGGTCCGGATCGGCCGGTCGGCGTGCTGCCGCCGGTCTTCTCCCGCCTCAGCGTGCATCCTCCAGCACGTACCCGCCGGGCACATCGGGATCGACGCGGTAGCCGAACGCCCCGTCGAGCGCGAAGGGGTCCGTCGGCAGTTCGTCCAAAATCCCGCGTTCGACCAACTCGCCGAGGGCCGCGGGTGGCCGGGCGTGCTCCGCGGTGTGGACAAGGATCGCGAGGCGGATGATGAGTCTTGCGCGCTCTACGCGTCTCTCGAAGACCTCGGTGAGGAGCCGCTCCATACCCGGTAGCAGATACGAGAGGGGCGCTGCGCGTCGTATCCCTTGCTCCGTGCTCTCATCCCACGGGATAGCAGGCATCGTTTCACGACCGGGCCCCTCGACTGCGAAGGTGGCCGCGTCGCGCATGTGGTCAGCGAATCGGGTCGCTGTGTCGAGATGGCTCAGCCAGCGATTTCTAGACACCTCCACACGCAGCTCTTCGCGATCCACCTCCCCCGCATACAGCATCGCGATGGCCCGCTGTATGTATACCTCGTCGGCTTGCAGGTACAGGCGGGTCCGTTCGGGCTCCGCTCGATGGGCCTCGACGAGCAGCGGAAGCAGCCCGGTAGCGAGCGAAGGGCGCACGTCATCCTGTTCCATCGCCGCTGTCAACTGCCGGACGAGCACATTCGCTGTGATCTGCTCGATGCGCATCATCAGTATGCAGGGCTGACCCGCGACCAGCCGCGAGAGCTTGTCGATGTTCTGTGCGCATTCAAAGGCAACAGCCTCGTCGCTGCGCTCCAACGCGCGGCGCATCCGGCTGCCCTCAGCGATGGCGAGTTGGCGTCCGCGGATCGCATGCTCGTTCAGGATCGCGAACGCGGCGTCCTCCTGCAGCATGATGCTCTCGGGGAACAGCCCGTCGAGGGCGAGCGCGGCCCCGATATCGCGCGGGATATCGCTGGCGATGTACGCGTCGAGCATCTCCGCCGATCCGGTTGGGTCGGCGTTGTGCTCCACCTCGCGCGTCGAGACTTCCGGGTACGCGTAGCGCAACTGCACCGAGGGGAACGCTTCGTAGCCCTCGGAGGCGTACCGCGCCTCGAACGCGTCGCGCCACGCATCGAACGCCACAGCGAGCTTCTCGAATTCCCGCCACGCCGTCTCGTCACGATCACCGCCCATGAGCGTCTTTGCGATGGCACGATGCTGGACAACGAAGTCCCGCGGCGCGGGCTTCGGACCGGTGCGGGACACGAGGTTCAGCATCACTACCACCGCGATCGCGAGCAGCAGCATAATGCCTGTGACACGGAGTGCGTTCATGGAACCCACTCCTCGTTCGGCTCGGCACCCTTATGCATACGCGAATACACGCTGTCCTGACCAAGGCCGATTCCAAGAGAACGATACAAGTCGGCCCAAGGCACGCCGCAGGCCTCTGTGCCGCCGTCGTCTTCGTGATCGCGTCCGACGGAATACAACACGAAACCGGCGGGCGATGTTTCATCAAGCCGGTATCGGAATTCTCCATCCCATGCGTGTCGATCCTCGGGCAGGGATTTCAAGAA
Source organism: Phycisphaerales bacterium (assembly GCA_029260475.1). GTDB lineage: Bacteria > Planctomycetota > Phycisphaerae > Phycisphaerales > UBA1924 > OFTM391. The sequence continues at coordinate 7,111 of JAJDDE010000111.1, forward strand.
TCCGCCGCGCACGAGTACATCCAGCGAAGAAGGCAGCTCGCCGAGTGATTCGTGGTACGCGTAGATCGCCAGCAGCGCTGCCATCGCGGTGAGTTCGGTCTCTGCGGCGAATGTCCGGTGGACCAGACTTTCTAGTCGGAACATATTCATCAAAATGGGATCGTAGAGATTCGCAGCACCACCCTTCTCGCGGAGGCGTTTCTCGACATCGGGCTCTGGAGCAACCGGTCCTGCTTGCAGGTACTCCGACCACGCTGCCACGAAGGCACTCGCCTCCAAGGCCATCTCGCGGTGCGGGACCCATAGCAGCTTCGAGGTCTCCGGCGCGCCATACGCATCGGTATCGCCGGCGTACACGCGATTGATCGCGTCTTGGAGGAGGATCTCTTGTGCTTGCAGCGAAAGGAGTGCTTGGGCCACGGCGTCCGAGGAAAGACCGTCGAACAGCGCCGCCGCGTCCGCCGCAAATCCAACCGGGAGCGGTTCTCGTTCGAGATGCTCTCGGAGAGCGATCGCCGCGAGGTTTGCGTACTGCACCGGTTCGGAGGCCGTAGCCGGGTGTGCTCCCGAGCCAATGGTACGCCCGAGTTCAAGAATGTTGGCCACACAGTCGAGTGCGGCGATGGAATCGCCCTCTTGCAACGCGAGGCGGAGGCGCTCGGCTTCGACGCGTGCGAGACCATTGAGCACGCCGATTTGGTAACCGGGGCCGCTATACAAGCCGTCCGGTGCCGCAATGGATGGCACCCGGATGGATTTCGAACCGAGGAGCGTGGTCAGTCGCGAATGGAGAACCGATGCAGCGTACGCCCGGAGTGCTTTGCGCGACTGTTCGACCCAGTCGTAAGCGTCGTCGGCGATGGTGGCACCGTAAATCAGTTCCAGCTCTGCCTCTGCGCGCAGGCGATCTTCTTCGCCCGGCGGGTAGAACTTAAATTCGTCAAGTTTACCGCTCAAGATTCCATCTTCGAGAGCTGCAAACTCGTCCGTGAGTTGTAGCAGATCGTCCCATGTCACCTTGTCGAATGGGACTTGCGAGAGGCCGTGTTCCAGCGTGAGGTACTCAGCAGCGAGGTCGCGCGTCGGTGGTGGTGAGAAGACCCGGTTCCATCGCCACGTGGCGGCGCCGATGAACCCGGCAATGACGAGCACTGCCCCCGACCCCAGAATCCACTTCTTGCGCATGCCAGATCCCTCCGATGGTTGCTCACGTCCTCGTCCGGCGTTATCAGCGTCGGAATGTACCCGCTTCCGCGCGGGCCCACCCGTCCCGGTGCTCACCACACCGGACACGCCCCGCTGCGCCCGGTACCATGCCGCCCCGATTTCAACCCAGCCCGCACCAGGAGACCCCCGCCATGCCCACCGCTGACACCGTCAACACCATCGCAGTCCTCGGCGCCGGGCAGATGGGCGGGGGGATCGCGCAGATCGCCGCGACGAGCGGGATCGACGCGATCTGCTACGACGTGCAGCAGGCCTCGCTCGACAAGGCCAAGGCGCTGCACGAGAAGCTCATGGCGCGTGCCGTGGAGAAGGGACGCATGGAGCGGGGCGACGCGGACAGCGCGCTCCAGCGCATCGTGTACACGACGAATTGGGACGACATGGGCGAGGCCGACTGGGTCGTCGAGGCGGCGACCGAGCGAGCGGACCTCAAGCACGAGATCTTCGTGAAGCTGGCGCAGACCTTCGAGAACCCGAGCGTCGTGCTCGCGACGAACACCTCGTCGATCAGCATCACGCAGATCGGCGCGAGCGCCGAGAGCGGGCGCAGCGGGGCGGGCGAGCGCGTCATCGGGATGCACTTCTTCAACCCGGTGCCGGTGATGAAGCTCGTCGAGGTCATCAAGGGCCTCACGACGACCGAAGACGTGACGCAGCGCACGATCGATCTCGCGGTGCGCATGGGCAAGGACCCACACGCCGCCAACGACCGCGCGGGCTTCGTCTCCAACCGCGTGCTGATGCCGATGATCAACGAGGCGTTCTACGCGTGGATGGAGGGCGTCTCCGAGCCCGAGGACATCGACGCGATCATGACCAAGGGCATGGCACACCCCATGGGCCCCTTCCGGCTCGCGGACTTCATCGGCCTCGACACCTGCGTCCACATCATGGACGTGCTCGCCGAGGGCCTGAACAACGACCGCTACCGCGCCTGCCCGCTGCTCAAGAACCTCGTCACCGCCGGGCGTCTGGGCAACAAGACAGGGCGTGGCGTCTTCGACTACGCCAAGTAACACCTTCGGCAGAGTGCCCCATGAAAAACGCCCACGCTCGAGGGCGTGGGCGTTGTTGTGGCAGTGAAAATCAGGTCGATCAGCGGGGGCCGGCAATCGGGCCGCCACCGGCACGGGGCTCGTCCATGACGGGCTCGGGCAGGGGGATGCTGCTCTGCGGGAATTTGCCCAAGTGGTAGGTGCGGTCCATCTCGTCCACGACGATGATGTCCGAGCCCTGCCATCTGAAGTCGAGGAGCTCGCCGAAGGCCTCGAAGATCAACGCGCTGAGCTGTTCTTCGTCAAACAGCACGTAGAACGGGTTGCCGTTCTCGTCGGAGCGGGCACCGTCGGGACCGCGTCCGGTGTTCGTGAAGTTCATCACGCCGGTCGTCTGCACACCGTCGTTGTCCGGGCCAACGCCCTGCGGCAACATGGGCTCTTCGGGCATCTCCTCGCCTTCACCCTCGCCCTCGGGCACACCGGGGGGAGGTTCCGGCATCATCTCCTCTTCCTCGATGGGCTCGTCCGGTGCCACCACGATGGGCGAGTCCATGGGCGAGAGGAAGATCAAGATGCCGTTGACCTCGACGAACGCCCGGTAGTTGCCGGCGGGGAGATCATCGAGTTCGAGTCGGAACTGGTAGAAGTCGGGATCGATATCGATCTCCGCACGGGCTTCGCCGTCGAGGTCGAAGCCGGCGGGGGTGAAGATCTCTTTGGCGGTGCCGATCTCACCCAGGTTGCCGCCGGGGTTCTGGGCGTTGCCGACCATGCCCTGCATGACCAGCAGCTCGCCGGAGATCTCCGGGTCCACACGGCAGAATTCGTACATCACACCCGTGGGGTTGAAGGGCAGCATGGATTGCGAGCCGCGGGGCGATGTGGAGAGCTGGATGTTGCCCTTGCCGCGACCGATGGCGACGAGCGAGCCGATTGGGATGCCGTCTGCCTTGAGGACATAGACGCCCGACACGAGGCCTTTGGCGGTGAAGTTCGCTTGAGCCTTGCGCTTGCTGGACTTGATGTCGATGCGCCCGTCCGCGAACGAGCCGTCCACCGTTGCCAATTCCT
>JAJDDE010000112.1 GCA_029260475.1 Phycisphaerales bacterium
CGGCCACCCAGAACGTGGCCTTCCGGAGAATCGCCTCCGGATCACGACACCCGGTTGAGCCAGAAGGCGTCGTCGTGTTGGGCTCTTCAGTCGAGCACGAGTTCGAGCGGGAAGGCTGAAGACGCATAGGGCCCGAAGACGTACTGCTCACCACTGCGCCAGTTGGCGGTGTGACCGGGGTTCTCCGGTCGTTCCACGAGGAAGTACACAGCGCTCGTATCGGGTGGGAGCAGCCACTCGACCTCGCTGCCGAGCACTATGGGCGGGAACTGCACCGACCCGAGCGACGGCAGCTCGCCTTGCGGGCCTGTGTGCGGCGGGCCGATCCAGAGGCCCGCGCGGACCACGCCGCCCTGTGCGCCATCGGCCGCACGCATGCGCACGCGGTGCGCAACGAGGCGCTCGCGCAGGTCGATCACACCGAGATCGAGCAGGCCGCTGCTGTCGGCGCTCATGAGATCGGCGGCGTCGATGCGGTGGACTTCCGAACCCGCGAAGACACTTGCGCGTGTGAGCACCCCGGAAATGTCCCGCTCGAAACGACCGTCGGCATCGGGGAGAATCCAAAGTTGACGCTCCTCGCCTTCCGGTGCGGCGATCCAGACGTGCAGTTCCACGCCGCGACGCCCGCCTTCGCCGGGGAGCAGCAAGTGGCCGACCAGCAGTGTGGCTGCCTGGGATGATGTTGCGGTCGCGGGCGACGCCTCATCGCGAGTCGTGATCGGCGATACGGACTCAGCGGTACAGCCGAGCAGAGCCATGTACGCGAGAATGGGGACGGCAGCGAAGAGGTAACGCATAGGACGGGGTTCTGACATTTCCCGAATGTAACAACCCCGGTTATTCGGCGAGTGCCCTGCTCAACCGGAGGTAGTTCAGGTGCGCTCGCCCGAATTGCCGCACTCGGGGCAGTGATCGAGGTCTTCGACGTCGTACCCGCAGAAGGGGCAGACGCCGTTTGCCCCTGTACGAAGTCGCTTGGCGCTCGGGCGTGCGAGGTGGAAACCGAGGAGCGTGAGCGCGAGGTACGCCAGCGGCGTCGCCACCGCCCAATTGGCGAGGATGCCGAGGGGAATCGGGCGTATGGGTAGGGCACGCTCGAAGCCGCCGAAAAAAGTGAAGATTTGTAGTGAGCCTGGAATGGAGAGGCCGGTGCGCGAGTCCAGTAGAAAGTCCCGCTTGGCGTCGTCAAGCGCGTAGTCACTGGCGAACGAGACCAGCGGCCAACCGTAGGCAATGGTGTACAAGGAAACGTTGTTCCGTTCGGTCAGCCGTGCATCGCTTGGCGTCCAAAGCAAGCGCCCATGCGGAGGCGCGTTCTGGACGTGCCAGCGGTACGAGTGCGGCGCAACGGTGTAGCCAAGCGACGGAGTGATCGCGCTGTGTTCGACGAATCGATCTTGAGTCATCGCAACGCGATTACCTTCTGCGTCGAACACGGTGAACTGCTGTTGAATTGTGTTTCCGACTGGTTGAATTTCGCCTCGCAACAGCGCCGCCACTGCCCACGGGTGCGCCACCACCAGCACCGCGCCGAGGAGGCCGGACACGACCAGCCGCCCGAGCCAGCGGCGTGCTCGAGATCGCTTTCGCCTCGGTTCTACGTTCGGCTCAGCTTGAGACACGCAGAGAAGCGTACCACTGCGTCAGTCAGGCACAATACCTATGTGCGATTCACGCTTCGCGTGCTACTAGTGGAACACACCCCTTCACCGCTTCTCACCCTTATCCGGATTGTGCCACCGCCGGTGCGGCGCCCCGTCGCGGATCAACTGGTCCGCAGATGCCGGGCCCCATGACCCGGCCTTGTACTCCGCGACGGCGCTGCGCATGCCCTTGCTCTTGATGTAGGGGTCCACGATGTCCCAGGCGGTGGCGACCTCGTCGCGGTGTTTGAACTGCGTCTGGTCGCCGCGCATCGCGTCGAGCATGAGGGGGCCGTAGGCCTCGGCGGCCTTGGCGTTGAAGACGTACTGGTAATCGAAGTCCGCCTTCACGCTCTCCACGCGGAACTCGGGGCCGGGGACCTTGGCCTCGAAGCGCATCGACACGCCCTCGTCGGGGCCGATGTTGATGACGAGCCGGTTGGCGGGGCGCTGGTCCACGTCTTTGAAGATGCGCGCCGGGGGCTGTTTGAACTGGATGACCACCTCGGTGAGTTTGCGCGCCATCTTCTTGCCCGAGCGCAGGAAGAAGGGCACGCCCGCCCAGCGCCAGTTGTCGATATCCAGGCGCAGCGCGCTGTAGGTCTCGATGTTGATGGCGTTGTCCACGCCCGCGAGGTCGCGGTAGCCCATGCCGCCGTCGTCGTCGCTCTGATTGTTGGAGGGGCCGTAGACGCCGAAGGCGGCGCGTCGCCAGATCTCTGCCTCGTTGCGCACGAGGCGCACGGACTCGAGGGCCTTGTGCTTCTCGCGCCGGATCGCCACCGCGTCGTAGCTGGTGGGCGGCTCCATCGCGACGAGCGCCATCACCTGCAGCAGGTGGCTCTGGATCATGTCGCGCGTCGCGCCCGCGTTGTCATAGAAGTTCGCCGCCCGCTTGCCGACACCCACCGATTCCGCGGCGGTCACCTGCACGTGGTCCACGTGATGGTTGTTCCACAGCGGCTCGAACATCGTGTTGGCGAAGCGCATGACCAGCAGGTTCTGCACGAGCTCCTTGCCCAGGTAGTGGTCGATGCGGTAGACGGCCTCTTCCTCGAAGACGCGCCCGACCGCCGCGTTGAGGGCCGCGGCGGAGACCGCGTCCGTGCCCAGCGGCTTCTCCACGATCACGCGCTGCCAGGGCACCTCATCGGGCTCCACCGCGCACCAGCGCTTGCCCTCGTAGACCAGCCCCGCCTGCCCGATCCGCTCGACGATCGGCTGCAGCAGCGTGGGCGACACCGCGAGGTAGTACAGCACGTTGGGCTGGGTGATCCAGGGCGAGGCGCTGACGTCTTCCTCTGTGCAGAGGCCGTGCTCGACCCCCAGCTCGTTGATGCGCTTGGCGAGCACCGGGTAGAGGTCGGCTTCCGTGGCGCTGCCCGCCTGGTAGTGGATGCGCCCGCTGAACCAGGACCAGTGCTCGGAGTCGAATTCGCGCGCGTGCTCCTGCGTCATCGGTCGGAGCTTCCGGCGCCACTCCTCGTCGGACATCTCCGTGCGTGACACGCCCAGCACGCAGAGTTCTTCGGGAAGGCGTCCTTCCCGGTCGAGCTCGTAGAGCGCGGGGATGAGCTTGCGTGCGGTGAGATCCCCCGACGCGCCGAAGATGACGAGCACGCAGGGGTCCGGGCGGTCTTTGGGCTGGTTGGATTGCATGGGAGTTGGTCGGCGCGAAGCGGAGGGGAGGGCGTTACGTGACGGTGAGCGCCTCACCGAACGCGCAGTCTACACGCCCGCCGAGCCTCCCCAAAGCGTGATCAGCCCGCCGCAACCGGCACCGTCAGCGGCCCCTCGATGCCCAGCGGGATCCCGAGCCACATCCAGATGACGATCATGATCGTCCAGACGATCCAGAAGGCGATCGAGTAGGGCAGCATCAGCGAGATGATCGTCCCGATGCCGGCGCTCGGCACGTATTTCCTCATGAAGACCAGCAGCACGATGAGGTAGGGCATCAGCGGCGCGATGATGTTGCTCGAGGAGTCGCCCACGCGGTACGCCGCCTGTGTCAGCTCGGGGCTGATGCCCACGCGCATGAACATCGGGACGAAGACGGGCGCGAAGATCGCGAACTTCGCGCTCGCCGACCCGATGAAGAGGTTGCCGAACATCACGACGACAATGAAGATCGAGACCAGCAGCCAGCTCGGCATGTCCGCGTTCGCCAGCGCGTTCCCCCCCGCGATTGCGAGCATGAGCCCGAGGTTGGACTCGTTGAAGAGCGCGATGAACTGGGCCGCGAAGAAGGCGAGGACGATATAGGGCCCCATGTCCGCCATCGTGCGCCCCATGAGCGTCGCGATCGCGACGTCCGTCTTCTTGTGCCCCGTCTCGTCGTAGAGGCTCCGGGTCGCGATGCCGAACGCGATGCCCGGCAGCAGGAAGATCACGAACATCACGGGCACGATCACGCTCGTCCACTTTGGCGTGTCCCCCTCCTTGCCCGCGAAGGGGGCGCCTGCGGGCACCGTCAGCGCCGCGAAGATGCCCAGGCCGATCAGCGTCCAGACGAGCGCCCAGAGCAGGCCCTTCTTGTCGGTACCGGTGATGACGGTCGCTGCGCGGTCCTCGTCCGTCATCGCGCTGGGCCCGCCGAGTGCAGCGGGCTTCTTCTCCAGGCGCGGCTCCACGATGAAGTGCGTGACCGCCCAGCCCACCAGCGTGAGCACGAAGGTGGAGGCGATCATGAAGTAGTAGTTGCACAGCGGGTTCACGGTGTACCCGGGGTCCAGGATCGTCGCGCCCGCCTGCGTGAGGCCCGACAGCAGCGGGTCGAGCGAGGTCGGCAGCAGATTCGCGGAAAAACCCGCGGAGACGCCCGCGAAGATCGCCGCCAGTCCAACCAAAGGCGAACGACCGAGCGCCTTGTAGAGGGCCGCGGCCAGCGGCGGCAGCACCACGTACCCCGCGTCGGCGGCCATCGAGCTCATCACCCCCACGAAGACCGTCGCCGGCGTGAGCAGGTTCGCGGGCGTCACGAGCATCATCAGCTTGAGCAGCGCCGCCATGCAGCGCGTCTTCTCCGCGACGCCGATGCCCAGCATCGCGACGAGCACCACGCCCAGCGGGTGGAAACTCGTGAAGACCTTCACCATGCTGAAGAAGATGTTGTAGAGCGCATCGGGCGTGAGAAGATTCTTTGGCTTCTCGATCTTCTCGATCTTCTCGGTCTTGAGGACCGCGACCCGCGTGGTCTTACCTCCGCCCATGTCCTTCTCGATGTATTCGAATTCGGGGTTGACGAGCGGTTCGATCACCGGATCGTTGTTCTCATCAATCTTCAGCGCCTTGACTTTTCCTGTGCTGTCGAGGGCGATCATCTGACGGGACTCGATCGGCTGGCGTGTTCCAGAGTCGACGATCGGTTTCGTTACCGGTTCGTACGCCTCATACTTGACGCTCCATCCCGCCTCGGTGCCCACCCACGAGAACAGCACCACCAGGATCGCCCCGCCCAAGAAGAGCGTCGCGGGGTCCGGCAGCGCGTTGCCCACCCGTTCGACGAACCCGAGGAACCCTCCGGGCTTCTCGTGCGGGGTGGTCCGTCCGGGCTGATCGCTGTGGCTCGTGGTGCTCATGGGGCGATTGTGCCGCAACGGCGTGCCGGCGTCGACCCGTCCGAAACGGCGCCCTCCAATCCTATTTACTAGTGCTGCAAGCGAACCCCCGCTATCCTCGCGCGATCACCCGCGACGAGGAGCACCGATGAGCGACACGCAGAACGCCCCTTCACTGAAGCAGCCCGCCGGCCTTTGGGTCCTCTTCATCACCGAGATGTGGGAGCGCTTCAGCTACTACGGCATGCGCGCGCTGCTCGTCCTCTACCTCATCGCATCCACCAGCGAGTACCTCGACAAGAACGGCGAGCTCGTTCCCAATCTCAATCCGGGTTTCGGGTGGTCCGAAGAGAACGCCTACTACCTCTACGGGCTCTACACGTGGGCGGTCTACCTCACCCCCATCTTCGGCGGATGGATGGCCGACAAGTTCATCGGCACGCACCGCTCCATGCTCATCGGCGGGTGGATCATCGCGGCGGGGCACATCACGCTCGGGCTCTCAGAACTCTTCGGCACAAGCGCCGGCGAAGCGGTCACGCTCCAGAGCGGGCCGGGGTCGTTCCTCACGTTCATGCTCGGCCTGCTGCTCATCATCATCGGCACCGGCTTCTTCAAGCCCTGTGTGAGCGTGATGGTCGGCCAGCTCTACACGCGCGACGACACGCGCCGTGACTCGGGCTTCACCATCTTCTACATGGGCATCAACCTCGGTGCCTTCATGTCGCCGCTCATCGCCGGCTACCTCGGCGAGAAGGTCGGCTGGCACTGGGGCTTCGGGTCCGCGGCGGTCGGGATGATCGCCGGCATGATCTGTTATCAGCGGCTGCGTCCGCGCTACCTGGAGGGCATCGGTCTCTCGCCGAAACAGACCCGGGTCGCGAACGACGCCAAGGCCTTCGTGCCCTCGGAGCGCTGCGTCGGCTGCGAGCACGACTTCGGGCATGAGGGTCTGGAGATCTGCCCGGAGTGCTCGATCCAGCGCGTGAGCGCATCGGAGTACGAGCAGAAGCGCAAGCTCTCGGTGGTGGACATCCAGAGGCTGATCGTCATCCTGATCCTCGCGTTCGTCGGCAACATCTTCTTCTGGTCCGCCTTCGAGCAGGCCGGCTCGTCGATGAACGTCTTCGCGCTGAAGCAGACCGACCTCACGGTCTGGGGCTTGGTCAAGAGCGGGTTCCCCGCGAGCTGGTACCAATCGGTGAACTCGCTCGTCATTATCCTGTTCGCGCCGCTCTTCAGCATCCTCTGGATCAGGCTGGACAAGAAGCGGAAGAACCCGTCGTCCCCGCTGAAGTTCTGCATCGGGCTGTGGCTGCTGGGCCTCGCCTTCCTCGCGATGGTCTTCGGTGCGATGGACGCCTCCGCCGCCGCCGACGGCAAGGCCGGGCCCCACTGGTTGCTCATCACCTACGTCGTGGTGACCTGGGGCGAGCTCTGCCTCTCGCCGGTGGGTCTCAGCCTCGTCACCAAGCTCGCGCCGGTGCGCTTCCAGTCGCTCATGATGGGCGTCTGGTTCTTCTCCTTCTCGCTCGCCAACCTCTTCGCGGGCATCCTCGCGGCGTTCTCCACCAAGTTCGTGCCCGGCGAGAACGGCGAGCCCGCGCAGTGGACCTTCCTCATCGACGGTCTCGCCGGTTTCTACCTGCTGCTCGTCGTGTGCCCGATCGTGGTCGGCTTGCTGCTCGCGTGCTTCCTCAAGCCGCTCAAGAAGATGATGCACGGCATCCACTAGCCCCTAGCGGAACATCTCTTCCGCCTCGCCCGCACTGAGAGCATCCAGCAGCGGCTGGTGGGGCTGCACCATGAACTCGCCGATGGTCAATCCGTTGGCGAGTTCAACATCGTCGTCGGTGTCCGGTGTTCCATCACGCCCGTTGAATCCGATGGACCACGCACCGTTGCGCTCGAGATAGATGTAGTCGTCCCCGAAGGGGTCGGTCGTCTCGTCAGCCGAGAGGCCCAGCCCCGAGAGGTCGTCGGGCAGCGCGCCGTTGTTCTGACGCCGGTAGTCGTCAATCGCGTTGGAGATAGCGCGGTAGTCGGCGCGGATCTCCTCATACGGCGCCTGCGCCTTCAGCACGGCATTCACGCCGAAAGCGAGCACCCCGCCACACAGGAGCGTGAGGACGGACATCAGCACGCCCATCACGATCCCCGCGATCGCGAACCCGCGCGGCTGCCTCCTGAGCGCGAAGAGGCACATGATCAGACCGACCGGCGCCAGGGGCCCCAGGAACGACAGCACGAACCCGACCACACCCAGCGTGTTCCCGCCCGAGTCCCGAGGAGCGCGCGGCGGACGCCCGGGCCCCGGATCGAACCCGCTCGGGGCCTCCATCTCGTCGGGATACATCGAATACGGGTTGTGCTGGGACTTGCGGGCCAAGGCGGAGCCTCCTGAAGCGGGTGATCGCACACAGTACCGCTCAGCCCCCGTTCCGTGCGGCACCGAACACAACCCGCAAAGAATCATGAGATTTCGCTTGATCGGGCGATGATCGGGTGACAGAATACAACCCGAACATCCGCACCTCGGCGCACGGAGCCCGACATGCCCACGAACGCACGCATCCAAGACCTGATCAGCCGCAACGACCACGAGCGTCTGCTCCAGGAGCTCGTCCGTCCCGAGGCCCCGCTGCCTCTTTCGTCCCGTCTTCTCCTCAACGGAGAGGGCGGTTTGCCCACCGTCTGCCGGGCTCTGTCGCTGGTGCGCCTGGTAGATGGGGGCTACCGCCCTTCGAGTGTCGCGATCGGTCTCGCCTCGAGCGTTGTGGAGGACGCTCGGGCGGGGCTCGACGCGCCCCTGTGGGAGGAGGCAACCGACGATCTGTGGGCCCGCCGGGCCGCCCAGCTCGCGGCCCTCGAAGCGTGGGACCAGAGAATGCAACTCTTACGGAAACTGGGTGTCACGCCGGTGGCCGCACCCTCGCTTGAAGAGACGTCCATGTGCAAGCAGCGCCTCATCGATGCCCTCGCCTCCTGGCTCCACGCCCAGCTCGCCTGCGAGGACCCGTTGGAGGCGACCCCGCTGCGCATCACCCTGCTCTGGCTGCTGAGCGAGCGCGTTCCGGCGGCGCTCTCGGGGCCACTGGAGCGCCTGCGCCAGCGGCTGGACGAGTCGGGCGCCGCCCACCACCCCGCTCTGGGAACGCTCTTCGTGGTCGCGTCCCGACGCAGCGAGCGGCTGCGTGCTCTCACCCCCGCCCTCGGCTTCGCCGCCGCCTGATCCTGCTCGGGAGAACCTCATGCCCTGCTCGTCAGACACCCGTCCGCCCCGCTGGCCCCATGTGGAACCGATCCGCGAGCACCCCGCCCACACACTCGACGACCCGCAGGCACGGACGCCGATGACACCCGTCGATCACGCAACGCGCCCGGAGCCCTTCCTGCGCAGACAATGACGGGCGATGCCCGACCCCGACCATCAGCAAAGAGAGCCCGGAGCGCGGTGGTCCGACCACGTCTGGCTGCACGTGGACCTCGACGCCTTCTTCGCGCAGGTCGAGGCGCTCGATGACCCCTCGCTCGTCGGCAAGCCGGTCGTAGTGGGGGGCAAGTCGGGGCGCGGCGTCGTATCGACGTGCAGCTACGCCGCCCGCCCTTTCGGCGTCCGCTCGGGCATGCCCATGTCCCAGGCCCTGCGCCTCTGCCCGCAGGCGATCGTCCTGCCGGTCCGCTTCGGGCGGTACCGCGAGCTCTCGGAACGGGTCTTCGAGGCCTGCCGGGCATTCACCGACCGCGTACACGTGGTCGGCTGTGACGAGGCGTACCTCGATCTCTCGGGCCTCGAACGCTGGGCCCACGGGCACGCCAAGAACAGCCAGCTCCCCGACAGCGCGTACGAGAAGGCCCCGGACAGCGCCCGCCCGGGCCCCGATCTCGATTGGCCCGCGCACATCGCCTGCGCCCTGCGCCACACCATCCGCGAACGGGCCGATCTCTCCTGCTCCGTCGGTGCGGCGCCGAACCGCTTCCTCGCGAAGATCGCCAGCGACCACAACAAGCCGGGAGGCGTCACCGTCGTGACCCGCGCGGATGCGCATGCCTTTGTCGAGCGTCTGCCCCTCCGCGCGCTCCGGGGGGTCGGTCCCAAGACCGAAGTGAAACTCCGTGCGCGGGGCCTCGACACCGGCGCAGACCTCGTGAACCTGAGCGAGACCGAGGCGGGCGATCTGCTGGGCGACTTCGGCGTCCACCTGTGGCACGCCGCCCACGGCGCACCCCCCGAGTCCGCACCCCGCGCCGGCTTCGGGTACGGCGAGGAGCACA
>JAJDDE010000113.1 GCA_029260475.1 Phycisphaerales bacterium
CGGCGATCGCGTGCGGGTCGCGCGGGTCGATGGTGTCGGCGACCGCGTCGGGGAGCCCGCCGGCCTTCTTGGCATTGAGCAGGCGTTTGCGGGCCGCCTCCATCTTGTCGTCGCCCCCGCCGTCGGCGGCGCCGTCGTCCACCATGTGCCCGACGTCGGTGATGTTCATCACGTGGGTCACGTCGTATCCACCCGCGTCCGGCGCGTGGTGCTCGGGTGTGCCGTCGGGCGCGGTGCGGGCGCAGAGCGGGTGCTCGAGCCAGCGTCGGAGCGCATCGGCGCCGAGGAAGGAGCGGAAGTTGCCGATGTGCGCGAAGTCGTAGACGGTGGGGCCGCAGGTGTAGAAACTGACGCGCCCGCTCGCAAGGGGCGTGAAGAGCTCGTCGTGTCCGGTCAGGGTGTTGTAGAGGTACAGGGGCATGGTGGGGGGATGGTATCGGCAGACGGCTACGCGTTCTGATGACGCTCGGGCTCTTTAGAGTCCGAGCATGCGCTCGATGCGTGCCTTGTCGGGCTCGAATCGAGCGGTGGCGCGGAGGTCGTCGAGGATGCCGTTGACGCGATCGCGCGGGAGCAGCTTCGTGAGCGAGGGGAGCAGGGCCTGCGCGTCGTCCGCGGCGCTCTCGGGGCGTTTAGCGTTGATGAGCAGCAGCAATGTGCTCTCATCGGCGTTCCCGTCGCGGAGCGTGTGGCGCAGGGTGCGCCAGAGGCGTGCGCTGTGTCTGGCATCTTCCCAGTGTGTGCTCGGGAGGCGTTTGGCCATGTCCACCATCAACTCGGCGTCGCCCGAGGCATGGGCGAGGAGCGTGCCGTAGAGGGCGACGGTCTGATCGATGGGCGGCGCTTCGGGTGACGTGTCGGTGATCGCGGCCTTCAGGATCGCCCTGGCCTGCTCGGCGCGACCCAGCATGATGAGCGCTCGGAGGGCGCCGCCGAGGTCGCGGGCACCCGCCGCCTCGCGCATGCGGTCCTCGAGCGTCGGCAACGCGGAGAAGTCGCGGGGCGACTGCGGCTCGGGCGGTACCGCCTTGCTGATCGTCACCAGGGGGTCGCCCATGACCTGGGTACGCCAGGGACCGATCTCGTCGCGACGCACTGCGGCTCCGAAAGCCGCGCCGCTGAGCATGCGCGGGATCACACCCATCGCGGGCAAAAACGCGCCGAGCATGGGCTCGTCTACGGACCCGAGGTAGACGAAGGCGCCCTCGTCGAGCCAGCGGGACGCGATCGTCTCGCCGCGCGCCGGCTGCTGGGCGCTGAAGGAGTGGATGAAGTGCACGATCGCGGGTCGGGTGAGCGTGGGGACGTCGCTGCCGTAACAGCGTTTGGCGAGCTCGCCCAGCTGGAAGCGGCGGGGGTCACCCGAGGAGTTCACGTGTACGAAGCCGCTCTTGAGGGGCAGGCGCGTGCGCACGCGCCACGCGTCGGGGAGGTTGGTCGGCGGGAGCGTGACCTGCAGCGGCAGGCCGGCGCCGTTGAGGACGCGTCCGATGTCCTTGCAGGAGTAGGGCGCTGCGAAGCCCTGCTCGTAGCCGTCGTAGACCCAGAAGGGGCCCGGGTCGATGATGAAGAGCGCACACATCGCGTCGTAGAGCGACTCGGCGGCGTTGCCCCGGAGCCAGCCGGCGTAGGCCCAGCGTTGCCCGCGCCCGTCGCGTCCGACGACGTCGGTGAGCGCGAGGGTGGTCTTACCGCCCAGCTCCTGCACGCGTGCATCGGTGCTGAGGCAGAGGGTGACCGCGTCGATCTCATCGGCGATCTGGTCCCAGGTGTAGGGCAACGCGCGGACGCCCTCGCCGATGGCTTCGAGCAGTGCATCCCGATGCGTGTCGGGCAGGATGCCGTCGCCGCCCCGCTCGGGCGTGGTGGTCCAGATGATCGGCTGCCCGCGCCCGGACGCGAGGGCGAGGGCGGCGATAGCGCTGTCGTGGTCCGCGTCGGTGACGACCACGCCGGGAGGCGTCCACTTCGCGCCGGCGAAGGCGTCGGGGAGCGCGTCCGCGTCCTGCGTGTTCCACGTCTTGGCGAGCGTCGCGGCGAGCTCGTCCCGGGTCGGGGCGGGCATCTCTTCGCCGAAGGCCAGGCGGATGTCCTCGGGCTCGAAGGCGCTGATGAACCGCGCGATGTCGGCGGCGGCGCGTTCGGAGCCATCGTCTATCAGCACCGGGTACAGCAGGCCCGGTCGCCAGCCGCCGATCGCGCTCATCGCGGCGTGCGCGGAGTTCACGATGATCACGGTGCGCTGCACGGGGCGGGCGCCGCGGAGCGCCTCGGCCCGTCTCCCGAGCGTGATCGAGGGGTGCGCTGGCAGCGTGGAGAGGCGCGGGTCGGGCTCGACGATTGGGATGGTCTGCGCGCACAGGGGCGAGCAGCAGAGCAACAAGGCGAGTGCGGCGCGGCGCATCAGAAGGGCCTGCGCGAGGGGTTGATGAGCAGGTTGTCGCGCCCGGGGATGATGAAGTCCGCGATCTCGACGCCCTCCATGAAGGACTCCTTGGCCTGCTCGGGCTCGGCGGCCCATCGGGGCACGATGCCGCGACTGAGGTGTTCGTAGGTGGGGATCGCGTCGCCCGCGATGAGCGTGGTGTGACGAGACTCGGGGAGGAGCAGGCCCGCGAGCCCGGGGGTCACGCCCGGGAGGGGGAAGAGATCGATGCCCGGGGCGAGCTGGTCGGGGCAGGCCTTGATCTGTTGGAGCAGGGTGATCTCGCGGGTGATGACGGTCTTGATCTCTTCGTCGCCCTCCTCGTCGGCCTCCTGGAGCGTTGCGATCATCGGCAGGCCGACGGCCTCGCGCTCGGCCTCGGAGATCCACCAGACGGCGCCGTCGAAGAGGGGGAGGGCCCTGCGGGCGTCGGGGCGGAAGCTGGTAAGGAAGACGTGGGTGATGTCCGAGGGCTCAAGGTTGGCGCGATCCTTGAGGCGGGCGGTCATCACCTCGCCCGGCAGCCCGGGGTCCACGAGGAGCACCATGTCGCCGGTGCGTAGGAGGGTGGTGGTCGCGTGCCCGGTGCGGACGGCGGCGCGTTCGTCCCAGAGCGGGTGGGCGTCGAGGGCGCCGATGGAGATGATGCGTGCTTCGGTCATGTCATGGAGGGTACCGGCGGGAGCGGTTCGGGACGCCCGCCGCACCCGCGTGGGTTGGCCTACACTCGCCCCCATGCATTACGAAGCGCATCACGCGATCATCGAGCAGCTTGAGGCGCGGATTGTAACGATCCGCGACTCTCTTTGACTACGACAACCGGCTGACAAAGCTCGGGGAGTTCGAGCTCGAGATGGGCAGGGAGGGTTTCTGGGACAACCAGGAGGCCGCCCAGAAGACCGTCTCGAAACTCAAAGCCGCCAAGGCCCTGGTGGACCCCATCGCCAGCGTCGTGGATCAGCTCGAGGAGGCGAAAGTCGCCTACGAGATGTCGCGCGAGGAAGGCGACGTGAGCCTCTTGGAAGAGGCCGACCAGACGCTCTTCAAGATCCAGAAGGGCCTCGAACGCATCGAGCTGCTCAGCCTGCTCTCGGGCAGGCACGACCACCGCGACTGCTACTTCACGATCTCCGCGGGCGACGGCGGCACCGAGGCCAACGACTGGGCCGAGATCATGCTCCGCATGTACCTGATGTTCTTCGAGCGCCACCACCCCGAGTGGAAGGTGGAGGAGATCGCCAAGAATCACGGCGTCGAGGTCGGCATCGATGACGTGACCTTCCACGTCAAGGGCCCGCACGCCTTCGGCTACCTCAAGTGCGAGCGCGGCACGCACCGCCTCGCCCGCGTCAGCCCATTCAACAGCCAGGGCAAGCGCCAGACCTCTTTCGCGACGGTGGATGTCACGCCCGTCTTCGAGGAATCGCAGCTCGACATCCCGGACAAGGACCTGGAGTTCACCTTCTTTGCGCGCTCCAGCGGGCCCGGCGGGCAGAACGTGAACAAGGTCGCCTCCGCGTGCCGTGTGGTGCACAAGCCCTCGGGTTTGATGGTGGTCAGCTCGACGCACCGCGACCAGTTCCAAAACAAAAAGCAGGTGCTGACGATCCTCCACGCCAAGCTGGAGGCGATCGCCGAAGAGAAGCGTGAGGCGGAGATCAAGAAGGCTTCGGGCGGCGACATCAGCCGTGGCTGGGGCACGCAGATCCGTTCGTACGTCTTCTACGACAACCGCGTGAAGGACACGCGCACTGGGCACGAGACCGGCAACGTGCAGAGCGTTCTTGACGGTGATCTGGACCCCTTCATCGACGCCGAGCTGAAGCGCCGTCGCAAGGAGCAGGCGGATGCGGAGCGAGAGAACGGCTGAAGACGGACGCGACCGCTGGGGACGCGCCGCGTTCCTGATGATCCTGCTGCTGACGCCTCTGGCGTGGTTCTTCCGCTTCGTGCAGGACGACGCGTTCATCAGCTTCCGCTACGCGGAGCACTTCGCGGGGGGGCACGGGCTCGTCTTCAACGTCGGGCACGCTCCCGTCGAGGGGTACACGAATTTTCTGTGGACGGTGCTGCTGGGGCTGCCGCACCTCGCGGGGTTGTCGCCGATCGTCTTTGTGTATGTCGTCGGGATGGTGCTCTTCCTGCTGACACTGTGGGGGACGTACCGGCTCGGGCGCACGCTCTTTGATCACCCGGCCCCCGCGATCGTCGGCGTGCTGCTCGCGGGGACGAACTTCAGCTTCGTGAGCTACGCGACGGGCGGGCTCGAGACGATGCTCCAGACGGCGCTGGTGGTGTGGGTGTATGTCTTGGTTGCCGGGGCGTGGCGCGATGGGCGACTCGGCGTCGGTCACGCGATCGCCATCGCGATGCTCACGGCGATGGCGGGGATGACGCGCATGGACAGCGCGATACTGCTCGTCCCTGCGGGCGCGATGTGCGCGCTCATGGCGGGGCGGTCAGTGCGCGTCTGGCTCGGGCTTGCATTACCCGTGCTGCTGCTCTTTGTCCCCTGGCTGCTCTGGAAGTCGGACTTTTACGGCGGGCTGCTGCCCAACACGTTCCGGGCGAAGGCGGGCACCGGCTGGTCGCCTGTCCGCGGCGCGTGGTACCTCGTCTGCTTTGCGCTCTCCTACGGCGTGCCGCTGCTCGCGCTCGGGTACCTGCGCAAGCGTCCGCTGCGAGGCGTCTCGGCCCGCGTGCTCTTCGTGTGGGTGCTCATCGCGCCGATCGCGATGTGGAGCGCGTACATCGTGTACACGGGCGGGGACTTCATGGAGTTCCGTTTCATCGTGCCCATCATCCCGCTGGGGATGCTGCTGCTCGCGGCGCCCACGGCGGCGATGTCGGTGCCCGTCCGCACGGCGCTGGTGCTCGTTGCGCTCGCGTTCAGCGCGGCGCACTGGCAGTTCTTCGACCGCTCGCCGCTCAAACGCGGGCTTGAGTCGATCCACGATCTTGAGTCGAACCTCACCGATCCGGAGACGGGCTGGTCGGCACTGGGCCGCAGGCTGCATGACGACCTGTGGTCCGATGCCCCCGAGTTCTGTCCGGTGATTGCGCTGACGCCCGCCGGGGCGATCGGGTACTACAGCGAACTGCCGGTGGTGGACATGATCGGGCTCAACGATCGGGACATCGCGCGTGACGGCGTGTTCCTCTCGAACCGCGCGGGGCATCGCAAGATCGCGACGGTGAAGATGCTCGATGGCAAGGGCGTGGACCTGATCATCGGGCACCCGCAGGCCTGGGATGGGGCGCTGCTCGTGGGCGGGCGCATGCCTTTGGCGGCGCTGGACCCCATCTTCCTGACGCGCGGCGTACCCGATCCGGAGAGCCTGCCGGCGGGGGCGCG
>JAJDDE010000114.1 GCA_029260475.1 Phycisphaerales bacterium
CCCCCGGGGCCGCCCACGCGCGGCCCCTTTGCTTTGCTATAACGCCATCATGCTTCAGCAGCTCGACCAGATCGAATCACAGGGCCTCTCTACTCTCGATGGCGCTGCCGATGCGCAGGCGGTGGAGGCGTGGCGTATCGAGTACCTCGGTTCCAAGGGGCGCCTCAAGGCCGCTGGCGCGGGCCTCAAGGACGTGCCCAAAGAGGACAAGCCGCTTGCGGGCAAGCGCCTCAACGAGGTGAAGCAGAAGCTCGAGGCGGCCTTCAAGGCGAAGTCGGTGAGCGCCGGTGGCGGCGGCGCGTCGTCGGCCCCCTGCGTGGACATGACCGAACCGGGCCTCGAGCTGCCGCGCGGGCGTCGGCACATCATCGCGCGCGTGCGCAACGAGCTGTGCGAGGTGTTCGGCAAGATGGGCTTCGACGTCGCCGAGGGTCCCGAGCTCGAGGACGACGAGCACAACTTCATCAAGCTGAACATCCCGGACCACCACCCCGCGCGTGAGCCGATCGACAACTTCTACGTCGAGGAGCCAGACGGCGGCACCTTCGAGAACGGTGGACGCCCGCGCATGCTGCGCTCGCAGACCTCGACGGTGCAGATCCGTGTGCTCCAGGACGCGATCGCCCAGGGGTGGGGGCCCCCGGTGAAGATCGTCGCCCCAGGGCGCGTGTACCGACCCGACACGGTGGACGCGACGCACTCGTTCATGTTCCACCAGATCGAAGGCCTGTACGTCGATAGGCGCGTGACGATGGTGGACCTCAAGACCACACTCTTCCAGTTCGCGCGCACCTACTTCGGTCACGACGCGGAGATACGCCTGCGCCCGAGCTTCTTCCCCTTCACCGAGCCCAGCGCCGAGTTCGACATGAAGATCCGCCTCAACCCCGAGAAGCCCGCGTCGTGGGTCGAACTCGGCGGGTGCGGCATGGTGGACCCGAACGTGCTCAGCGCCGTCGGGCTCGACCCGGAGGAGTGGTCCGGCTTCGCATTCGGTTTCGGCATCGAGCGCATCGCGATGGGCAAGTACGCGATCCCCGATATCCGCCTGCTCTTCGAGAACGACGTGCGGTTCCTGCGCCTGGTCTGACCCGGGGGTGGCCCCGGTCTCCAGACCGGTGCCGCGGCTCAGCCGACCTCGCGCCGCTGGAAGAGCATGATCGCCAGCGCGAGCAGGCCGATGACCTGCACGAGCGCGTAACCGACCACCATCAGCACGTACCGCCCGGGGATGTTGTGCCCCTGCGTGATCGCGTCGATGAGCCAGAAGGGTTGCAGATTGGGCACGATGGACCACGCCGCGAGGGCCGCGGGGTTCACTACGGTCGGCCTGTTGAAGACGTAATCGCCCGCGACCGGCAGGCGGCTGACGCTCAGGTCACCGACGCGGATGATGGTGAATTCGAGCGACTCGAGATCGTACTCGCGCACCACCAATCCGCGCCCCGCCTCGGGGCCCGAGATATCTGTGGGATTCTTCAGGTCACCCTTGAACCGTTCGTGGATGGGCGTGACGATCTTGATGCCCTGCGGTGATGGGCCGTAGTAGAACGACGTGCCCTCGACGAGGTCGTCTGTGGGCACCTGATCGAGCGTGAGCGTGAGCGTCTCGCCGGAGAAGGCCAGGCCAGTTTCGCCGATAGGCACGGGCTCCACGCTCTGGATGATGGCGACGTAGTCGTTGTCGTAGGCGAAGCGGCCGACGAGGTGGTTGGAGAGCAGGCCACCGAGGAAGACGGCGCCGGAGATGACGATCGTCATCACCTGGCCGAGGCGCGTAGACGCCGCGATCGCGACGGAGGTCAGGATGAGCATGGCTAACAACACGCCGCCCGAGGCGATCATCACCTGCGGCTTGAAATCCACGGCGGGCGACTGCCACTCCCACTCGGGCGAGATCGTCAGCAGCACCCCGTACGCGGGCACGCTGAAGGCGAGCATGAGGAGGCTGGCTGTGGAGGGGAACACCCAGCCGTAGAAGAAGTTCGTCCACCCCGCGATGCCGACCGCCAGGGCGACTGATCCGACACCGAGCAGGAGCACGGGCATATCGAGATCATCGCGCGCGGTGGACATCACGCCGTGCCGGAGCGCAAAGTTGAAGAAGGCGAGCATGATGACGCCCGCGACGGTGATCGCCGCGGCGACGCCGATGAACTTGCCGAGCACAAAGAGCGGCCTGCCGATGGGCTTGGAGATGACGGTGAGGGCCGTCTTGTTCTCGATCTCGCGGGAGAGCACGCTCGTCGCGGTGAAGGCGGCGAGCAGGGTGCACGAGAACAGAATGGTCGCGAGCCCGAGGTCGAGGAGGAGCTTGTCGTCCTTGGAGACCTCGGTCGGGGTCGTGAGCTCCATCGAGTACGCGGAGAGCATCGTGTTGAAGATCTGCAGGATCCCGCAGAGCACGATGAGGGCGAAATAGATGGGCTGGCGGACCGCCTCGGTGAAGGTGTTGCGCGCTATGGCGAGCAGCTGTCCGAACATCGGCTGGGGTATCCCTTGCCTTGGGGTTGGGGCGTGGAGGAGGAAAGCGGGTGTGCGACGGGAGTGAGCCCAGATGCGGGGTACGGGAGCGTGGCCCGTCGGAGCACGGGTCGAGCGTTGGCAGGGTAGGGGGTTGGCCGCCAGAAGGTGCGAGATGAGGTGATACGTTCACCGAACCCCCCCGGGTTCGCCAACGTACCGAAGCGGAGCATCCCCTTCGAGTGGGGGTTCGACGCGCGCCGGCTCACAGGTTCGGCGCGAATCGGGCTCCGGCACATCGGTCGCACAGGCCGGGTGGACGGGAGGGGCGGAGGGAGCGACAATACGCCCCGCGTCTCCGGGGCCATTCACGCGCGTCTGCCCACACACGGGCACGCACGCGGTTCACATCCGATGCCCGCCCGGGCACACGCACAGACCCGCCCATCCTCCTCCTCCCATCAGAGGGCGCTCCGGAAGCATGAACGCAGACCACCTGTCCTACCAACGGGCCACGTCCGTCAGTGTCATCGGCCTCGTCGTCCAGATCGTTCTGGGCGTCACGCTGCTCGTCTACGGCAACATGCTCCATGACCCGGTGGCCCGGTCGGCCTCATTCCTGGTCTTCTACGGCGCGCCGGTCTGGCTCGCGCTCATCCTCGTCTTCCACCAGCACAAGCGCGAGCGTCTGGAGGCGGTGGAGAACGAACAGTTCCGTGGCTCGGGCGCCGCCGGCGCTTCGGTCTTCGGCGACGAGGTCGCCGCTGAACAGGTGCAGGCGGACAAGCTCGCTTCGATGCACCGCTTCCTGCTCCCCGCGGTCTCGCTGATCCTCGCGGCTGCGTACATCGCGACAGGGCTGGTGCGTTTCGCGGGCGACATGGAGAAGTTCGTCCTCCCCGATACCTACGTGGCCCCGCCCAAGGAGGGCGCCGCGATCGCGATCGGCGTGGCGCTGCTCGCGTCGTGCTTCATCCTCGCGCGGTTTGTCGCGGGCATGGCCAAGCAGAAGGTGTGGTCGCTGCTGCACGCGGGGGCCGCGGCCTCGGTCGGCGCCGCCATCGCCGGGGCGATGCTCCTGATCGCGCACGGGCTCGAACTCGCATTCGCCTTCGACAAGGGCCTGCGCTACGGGCCGGTGATCATCGATGCGCTCATGATCTTCTTGGGCGCGGAGATCGTGCTCAACTTCGTCCTCACGCTCTACCGCCCCCGCAAAGCCGGCGATTACCTCCGCCCCGCGTTCGACTCGCGACTGCTCGCGTTCCTCGCGGCCCCGGACCGCCTCGCGGAGTCCGTGTCGGACGCCATCAACTACCAGCTCGGCTTCGATGTCAGCTCCACGTGGTTCTACCGCCTCGTCTCACGCTCGCTCCTGGGGCTGGGCATCCTCGGCGTGCTGACGCTGTGGGGCATGACCTGCTTCGCCGTGGTGCAGCCCGACGAGAAGGGCCTCTTGCTTTCGGGGAGCAGCGAGCCGCGCGAGCTGGATTCGGGCACCGTGATCAAGAAACCCTGGCCCTTCGCGCGGGTTGAGACGTACCCCGCGAGCGCGGTCAGTTCGTTCACCGTCGGCCTCGTCACTACGCGTGAAGACCCCTCCAAACCGCGCCTCTGGACCGACGACAACCCCAGCGGCAACCGCTTCATGCTTGTGCAGAGCGACCCCGACGCGGACCGCCCGGGCGATCAGGAGCTCGCGCTGCTCATCGGCGAGGTGCCGGTCCAGTTCACGGTGGACAACCTCCGCGCGTACATGAGCCTCGCCCAAGACGGCCCCTCCAGCGAGCCCGAAAAGATGCGCCGCGGCGTGCTCCGCGCGACCGCCAGTTCCGTCGTCACGCGGTTCTTCCTCGAGCACACCGTCGAGCAACTGCTCGGGCCTCAGCGTGGCGACCTCGAGAACGAGCTCCGAGCCGACATGCAGCGCACCTTCGATAACCTGCAGACCATCGAGGGCGTCGGCTCGGGCGTCCGCGTGCTCTTCGCCGGGCTCCAAGGCGTTCGCCCGCCCAGCGGCGCGGTGGCCGATGCGTTCGAGGCGTCGCAGGCCGCGGGCTATCGCAGCGAGGCGGAGGTCGAGCTCGCCCGGGCCGAGCGGATCGCCGAGCTCTCCAAGGCGACGGGCGATGTTTCGCTCGCCAACGAGATATTGGCCACGCTCGACCAGCTCTCCGACGCGCGCCGTGCGGTTACGAGTCGCGCGGACGTGGACGCCGATCCGATGGTCGTCGAGCTCGAGCGGCGCGTGGAAGCGCTGATGGCCCGCGCCGGCGGCGACGCGGCGATCGAGATCATCGAGGCACGCACCGAGCGTTGGCGCCGCCACCTCCGCGAGCGGACGCGCGCGGCGCTCTCGGGCGGTCAGTCCGCCGGCTTCGACGCGGCCCCCGAGATTTACCAGATGCGACTCTTCGTGGACGCGTTCAAGGACGCGACGAAGAACGTCCGCGTCTGGATCTCGCCCCTCAAGATCATCCCCCGCATCGACAACACCGAGATCAACAACGACCTGGGTCTGAACCCGGGTGGTTCTTCCGACAACGAGGGACAGGAGTAACCCACCGTGCCCCGCGCTCTGCTCATCATTGCTTGCATCGTCGTCCTCGGCTTTGCTCT
Organism: Phycisphaerales bacterium; assembly: GCA_029260475.1. Taxonomy (GTDB): domain Bacteria; phylum Planctomycetota; class Phycisphaerae; order Phycisphaerales; family UBA1924; genus OFTM391. The sequence continues at coordinate 5,083 of JAJDDE010000114.1, forward strand.
CTTCGCGTTCACCTATTCGGTGCGGTTCACCGAGAAGGCGGTGGTCACCATGTTCGGGCAGGCCGACGACGACAGCGTCGTCACGGACCCGGGCCTGAAGTGGAAACTGATCGCGCCCTTCTCCACCGTGACCAAGTACGACACGCGTGCCCGATTCCTCGAGCCCGCCCCCGAGACGTTCCCGACGGCGGATCGGGTGCAGCTCGTCGTGCAGGTGTTCATCACCTGGCGAGTCGATGACCCCCTGACGTTCTACAAGCGGCACAGGGGCGAGGCCGGTTCCTCCTCGAACGAGCACTACCGCGTCGCGGAGAACAACCTCCGCGCGATCATGCGATCCGCCCTCTCGGAGATCTCCGGGTTCACGCGCGACGAGCTCTTCGCGTCCGGCGCCTCGCAGATCACGGCGCTCGAGGACGCGATCAAGCGGCGCATGACCGCGCCCGCCGACACCAATCTCGAGGGTGTGGGCGCTTACGGCATCGCGATCGATCTCGTCGGGATTACCTCCGTCGAGATGCCGCAGAACGTGACCGAGCAGGTCTTCGCGCTCATGCAGGCCACGACGAACAAGAAGACCAACGCAACGCGTTCGGAGGGCGAGGCGATCGCGTCGCGTATCCGCGCCGAGGCCCGCTCGAGCGCCGAGCGCATCCTCTCGTTCGCGGGACTCCGCGCGGGTAAGCTCATCAACCTGGGCGAGAACGAGGCGGCCGTCTTCCTCGCGCAGCAGAACCAGAACCCTGAACTGGCGGTCTTCCTGCAGAAGCTCGAGCTGCTCAAGAACAACATCGGCCGGCGCACCACGCTCATCCTCCCGACGTCGTTCTACAGCATGGACATCTTCGACCCCGCGGTCGTGAACAAGGACCTCCGTTTCGAGACCGCTTCTGTCTTTGAGGGCAACACGCCTTGAACGACGAGACGAACAACACCAACGACTTCGAGGGCGCGGGCCCCGACGAGAGCGCACCCGTCGAAGCGATGCCCGTCGAGACGCCGCGCCGAGCCGCTTCGCTCACGCTCCGCGAGGACGATTTCAAGACCGACCGCGCCGCGTCCATGGAAGCGGCCAACCAGTCCCTCGCCGATGCGCTGGGCATCGCCTACCGGGGTGTGCAGATCGTCATGGTCCTGCTCTTCGCCGGGTTCCTGTTCTCAGGGTTCCAGCAGGTGGACCAGTCCGAAGAGGGCCTCCGCGTCCGCTTCGGCGCGGTGCAGGAGGGCACGCTTCAGCCCGGCGGGCACCTGAGCTGGCCCAAGGGCTTCGGCGAGATCGTGCGCGTCAGCCGCACGCAGCAGCAGTACCAGCTCTCGCGCGACTTCATGCCCGCGAGCTACGACCCCTCGCGCGACATCGATTCCCAGTTGAACAGCTCGGGCACGGGCAACCTACGACCCGGCGCCGATGGCTCGCTGATCACCGCGGAGGGTCAGATCGTCCACGCGCAGGCCGCGTTCACCTACCGACGCGACGACATCCGTTCGTACGCCGAGAACGTGTGGCCCGAGGACGAGGAGAAGATCGCCAAGGCGATGGTCCGGCGCGCGATGGTCGTCGCTTTCGCCTCCACGCCCATCGACGACCTGCTGACCCGCGGCACGATCGCTCCGGACGCCGCGGTGCCTTCGGACGAGCCCGTTGGTGAAGGCGGAGAGGGTGGTGCCGACGAGACCGAAGCGGCTTCGAGCGCCATGGGCGTGAGCTCGCTCGAGGGCCGCCTCCGCCAGATCGTGAACGAGCAGATCGCCGATGCGAATTACGGCATGACGATGGACTCGGTGAGCATCGGCCTGATCACGCCCCCGGTGCGCCTGCGCCGGGACTACCAGGCGGCGCTCTCCGCGGAGTCCCAGACCCGTGCCGAGCGTGAGACCGCTCGGGGCGAGGCCCGCCGGATGGTCAACGGCGTCGCCGGCACCGCCGCCGAACCGCTGCTCGCCCTGCTCGATGAATTCGAACGGCGCACGGACCTCGGAGACCAAAGCGGATCGCTGGAGATCCTCGACGAGATCTACGCGGTGCTCGACGGCGACCGCGACGGCGCGAACGTGACGATCCTCGGCACGACGTACAACGACGTCACGATGGCGGGCGAGGCCGCGGAGATCGTCGGCGATGCGCTACGTCGGAGCCGCACGATGGGCGACACGGCGCGTCGGGAGGCCCTGGCGTTCCGGGCGAAGCTCGAGCAGTACAACGCGAACCCGCGGGCGTTCATCGTTCGCGAGTGGACCGAGGCGATGGACGGCTTCCTCGCGCTCAAGAGCGTGCAGACGTACCTCGTGCCGCCGGACGTCACCGAGGTCGAACTGATGATCAACAACGACCCCGAGATATCCCGAGCGTTGCAGCGTGAAGAGAACACGCGGCTGCTCCAGCAGAACGCCCGCGCCCGCATGGGCGGAGGCGGCTGAGCCGACGCCCGATCAACACTCACCCGGAACACCCGGGAGGCAACGCAATGGTGCAGAGCGCACAACGCGCGACAACGAAGGCCCGCAGCGATCAGACGGCTGAGACCGTCGTGTACGCGCAGGGTCTGACGAAGATCTTCAAAGACTTCTGGATGCGCAGCCGCGTGCGCGCCGTGGACAACGTGGATTTCACGATCCACCGGGGCGAGATCTTCGGCCTCCTCGGCCCGAACGGCTCGGGCAAGTCCACCTCCATCAAGATGATCCTGGGTCTGCTCAAGAAGACCTCGGGGCGCCTCTCCGTCTTCGGCAGATCGCCCTTCGAGGTCGATATCAAGAAGCGCATCGGGTACCTCCCCGAAGAGAGCTACCTCTACCCCTTCCTCACCGCCCGCGAGACGCTGGACTACTACGGCAAGCTCTTCAAGCTCGACTCCAAGACACGCGCCAAGCGCACCGATGAGCTCCTCGATATGGTCGGCCTCACCGGCGTGCAGCACCGCCAGGTCCGCGAGTTCTCCAAGGGCATGCAGCGCCGCATCGGCCTCGCCCAGGCGCTCATCAACGACCCCGAGTTCCTCATCCTCGACGAGCCGACCACGGGCCTCGATCCCCTCGGCACGCGACAGGTCAAGGAGCTCATCATCGCCCTGGGCGCACGCGGCAAGACGATCCTGCTCTCCAGCCACCTCCTCGCCGACGTGGAGGACTGCGTGGACCGCATGGTGATCCTCTACGGCGGCAAGGTCCGCGAGGAGGGCACCTGCGACACGCTGCTCCGCTCGCAGGACAAGTCCGTCGTGCAGACCGACCGCCTCGACCCGCACACGATCGAAGAGATCCGCCAGGTGCTCGAGCGCAACTCGCACCGGCTCGAGTCCGTAGAGGCGCCGCGCCAGCGGCTCGAAGAGCTCTTCATTTCCATCGTTGAGCGTGCGCGCACCGAGAACGTCGCGACGAGCGGCGCGACGAACGCGGGGCACACCGCCGCGTTCCTCGCGGGCAACGCCGAGCAGGTCGCCGAGCGGTTGATCGAGGGCCTCGTGGCGGCAGAGCCCTCGCCCGCGCTCCCCGAGGACCGCGCGATGGGCGTCGAAGAGACGCCCCGCGAAGACGAAGAAGCGCAGGAGGTCATCGAAGACCTGCTCAGCGAAGCGCAGGAACCCGAGACGCCCGATGTGCCCGAGAGCAAGCGGCCGTCGGATCCCGCGAAGCCGGCTGGCCCTCAGCCGAAGCCGCAGAGCGACACGGTCGATGACGACGTGATCTCGTCGCTCCTCGCCGACGCCGACGACACGCCCGACACGAAGGGCAGCGGGTCGTGAGCGAGTTGCTGTCCCGGATCGGCAGACTCCAGCACGCGCGGCGCTACAAAATCATCGCGTCGATCGTCGTCACGCTGCTTGTGGTGGGGGTCATCGGTGCGCTCTGGGTCGCCGCGAACAGCGCCGATGCGGAGGCCGGACGCGCAGCGCGGATGAGTGAAACGCCGACCGGCATCATCGCCCAGGGTCCGATCGGAGCCGTGAGCGGCGCGTACGACACGCTGCTCGCGCAGCTGACAACCGGCGAAGGCATCGCGACGGTGTCGATCGGCGGCGCGTTCGTCCTCGCGGGCCTCATCGGCGTGATCTGGCTCGGGCTGTCGTTGACCTACGTTGCCGCCCTCGCGGTCGGCTGGGCCGTCGCGTGGCCCCTCATGGTGCTCGACGGCACGCGCGACTTCGGGCTGATGCTCTTCGGCGCCGTGCCGCTGGTGCTCGCGCTGCTCACGCTCCTGTCGCTCGCGCGCATCCTGCTCTCGGCGCCGACACCCACGTTCGCGATCGCCAAGAACGTGCTCTCCGAGGCCGTCCGCATGAAGATCTCGCTGGTCTTCATCGTCATCCTGCTGCTCCTCCTCGCGGTCACGCCGACCGTGCTGACCGAGGACCAGGCGCTGCGGTACCGCGTGCAGCAGTGGCTCACCTACGGGCTCGGGTTGCCCTTCGGCGTGCTCGCTCTGCTCACCGTTTTCTTCAGCACCGCCTCGGTCGCCTTCGAGCAGCGCGACAAGATCATCTGGCAGACCATGACCAAACCCGTGCGCCCGCACGAGTACCTCGTCGGCAAGTGGATGGGCGTGATGACGCTCAACCTCATCCTGCTCACGGTCAGCGCGTCGGGTGTCTTCCTCTTCACCGAGTACCTGCGCTACCAGCCCGCCGAGAACGAGCGGGCGTACATGGTGGACCTCCAGGGCAACCCGACGCGCACCGGCTCGGACTATCTGCCCAGCGACGACCGGCGCATCCTGGAGAACCAGGTCCTCGCGGCCCGCGTGGGCGTCGAGCCGATCCTCTACGAGCTCTCCGACGAGTCGCTGGACTTCTACCTCGACGTCGCGATCGCGACAGACGACGATCTCGACAACCCCGACCGTCCCCGTGTCCGTCAGGAGATGCGCGCCGGTCACCTCGAGAACATCAACGCCATCGTCGAGCGCCGGCTCGAGAGCCTGCGACAGCAGGCGGACTACTTCGAGGCGGGCGAGGCGGGGATCGAGGCGCAGCGCGACAAGATCGAGAGCAAGGTGCGCGAGGACGTCGCGATCGCGGCCCGCTCCGTGTCGCCGGGCACTTTCCGTGTCTTCTTCTTCGACCTGCGCGATCAGTGGGCGCGATTCGAACGCCTGTACGAGCGCGGCATCACGATGATCGAGGACGAGGTGCAGCGCCGCGTGAAGGCGGGCGAGCTCGACGAGGACAACTCCGCACAGATGCAGAACGCCTTCCTCGACGCCCAGCTCACGCTGCAGCGCGAGGGCCGGCTCCCCGAGATGCCCCAGCTCACGCTGCGGTACACCGTGGACGCTGGCACGAACGACCCCACCGCGATCTACGACCTCTTCTTCGCGATCAACGGCGAGCCCTACCCGCCGAACCCGGGCCCGATCGAAGCGCAGGGCCTGCGCCGTGTGGGCCTGGGCGTCGCGACCAGCTTCGACTTCCCGATCCGCCTGCTCGATCGCCCGAAGGACGAGCTCGATGGTGTCCTCGAGTTGCAGATCGCTTCACCCACCATCAACCCGCGCACGATCACCTTCGCCGAAGGCAACATCGAGGTGTTCTACGACGCGGGCGGGTACCAGCTCAACTTCCTCCGCACCATCGCGATCATGTGGATCAAGCTCGGTTTCATCGCGGCGGTCGGCATCGCCCTGGCCTCGTTCCTCTCCTTCCCCGTCGCGGCCCTTGTGACGCTCGCGGTGCTCTTCGCCGCCGAGGGCGCGGACTACCTCACCGAATCCCTGCAGTCCTACATCTCCAAGGACGCCAAGGGCAACATCTACTGGTGGCGCATCCCGATCAGGCTGATCTCCTTCGTCGTTGCGTGGATGTTCGAGACCTACGGCTCTCTGAAGCCCGCCGAGGGCATCGCCGACGGCAAGCTCATGCAGTGGTCCACGCTCGCGCGGGCGGCCCTCTGGATCGGCCTGTGGTCCGTCGGCATGCTCGCCGTTGGGTGGGCGGCATTCCGGCGCAAGGAATTGGCGATCTATTCCGGGCACTGAGCCGTACCAACTCTGATCCGTACGAAGCGGGCGGGCGACGATCGCCGGGCCCAGCAGGAGGCGTCCCATGACTCGTCGCGACACCATCATCCAGCTCATCTGCGCGGGGGTGCTCCTGCTGTGCGTCGGCGCCTCTGGGGTGCTCTCGACCAACATCGCCTCCGAGGCGGGCAAGAGCCAGCTCGTCTACAGCGACCGGGCGACAGAGGGCGACCCGCCCGCCGTCGCCTACGGCATCGCGATGGGCGCGTTCCGCGGGCTCTTCGTGAACTACCTCTGGCTCCGCGCCAACCGGCTCAAGGAGGAGGGCAAGTTCCACGAGGCGATCCAGCTCTCCGAGGCGATCACCACGCTGCAGCCCCGGTTCCCGCGTGTGTGGGCCTTCCACGCCTGGAACATGGCGTACAACATCTCCGTCTCGGTGCCCAACGCCGACGAGCGGTGGGAGTGGGTGAAGCGGGGGATCGAGCTGCTCCGCGACGACGCGCTGGCGTACAACCCCAACGACGTCACGATCCACAAGGAGATCGCCTGGCTCTACATCCACAAGATCCAGGGCTTCATGGACGACGCCAACCGCTACTACAAGCGCGAGCTGGCCAAGGAGTGGACGGTGGTGCTCGGCCCGCCGCCCGAGCTCCCCGACAACACCGACGGCGCCAAGCAGACGATGATCGACTGGCTCCGGGTCATCGCCGACGCGCCGAACACGCTGGAGCGCGTCATCGAACAGGAGCAGGCGGCGTACATCGACCGCCTCCCCGTCGAGGACCGCGACAAGGCGACGATCCCCAAGACCAAGGTCGAGGAGATCGTCGAGACCGTCCGGGGCGTGGAGGGCATCGGCCTCGACGTGGAGCTCCTGCGCCTCGTCGCGTACTACGACGCGATCCAGACGAGCTGGTACGCGCAGGACCAGGCGGCGCGCTTCGCGAGCACGCTGCCCAACCAGGAGATCGTGACGCTGCTTGAGGACCCCGCGTACCGCGAGGCGTGGGGTCTGCTGATCCCGCACGTGCGCAAGCGCGTCATCATCGACAAGTACAAGCTGCAACCGCTCCGCATGATCCGCTACACCGAGCGTTACGGCCCCCTCGACTGGCGCCACCCCGCATCGCACTCCATCTACTGGGCGAGCAAGGGCGTCGAGGAGACCCTCGAACGCAAATCCACCACAGAAAAGAGCTTCGTCAACACCGACCGCCTGATCGTGCACTCGCTCCAAGAGCTGTTCCGCTCGGGCACGATCTTCTACGACTTCCTGACCGACGACGCGGACTACCTCGCCCTCTACAACCTGCACTACACCGACGCGTACGGCGATGTCCTCGAGGCGATCATCCGCCCACGTGCCGAGTCCGTGGACAACACCGACCGCGCCTTCAGCCTCTACTCGCAGGGGTACGAGAACTTTCTCCGCGAGGTGGTCCGGCTGTACTACCGGCTGGGTGATCAGGGCACCGCTCGCGACTACATGAAGAAACTCGCGAGCTCGGACTGGCTCAACACGAACGACCCCGACAAGTGGATCGATCTCAGAGAGCTGAGCCTCGAGCAGTTCGTCGAGAAGCAGCTCGAAGAAGAACGCTTCGACATCCCGTATGTCGCGCGGACGGAGATCACCGCCGCCCTCCGGGACGGCTTCTTCCGAGGGCTGCTGAAGGGCGACCGGAAGAAGTTCGAGGCGGCGTACGACTACGCCAAGAAGATCCATGACCACTACAAAGCCAAGCAGGTGCACGTCACGCTGTCCGACGACAAAACAGAGCGGATGGAAGAGCTGCCCGATGACATGCGCGATGTGGCGGGGACGGTCTTCCTCCGGATGTTGACCGCCGGACAGATCCAGATGTTCCCGGCCTCCAGGCTGTACCAGGGCGTTCCCATAGGGATCCAGGTCCGCGTGTACGACCCGCTCGCACGATTCATGTCCGGGCGTGGAATGGCGGAACAGGCGTTCAATACGCTGTTCCCAGAACCGCCCGGCATCGACACGTACCGCGAGCAGCAGCGCCTGATCGAGATGATGAACCGCGAGCGGGACATCAACAAGGAACGCGATTCGTGAGCACGCCGGGCGACATCGTCCGCGATGGCCCGACCGCGATGATCGTGCGCGAGAGCGGCACCCCGCTGCCCATCGTGCAGATCCTCGGCATCGGGCGCAATTACGCGGCGCACGCCGACGAGCAGGGCATTGAGCGCCCGGACCGCCCGCTCGTCTTCACGAAGAACCCCTCGAGCATCGCCCTCGACGGCGAGCCGATCGTCATCCCCGAGGTCTGCAAGGACCGCGAGCAGGTGGACTACGAGGGCGAGCTCGCGGTGATCCTGGGCTCAGCATGCCGGGACGTCTCCGAGGGCGAGGCGCTCGGGCCGGGCGGGCCGGTGCTCGGGTACTGCGTCGCCAACGATGTCAGCGCACGCTGGTGGCAGCAGCAGGGCGCGGGCGGGCAGTTCTTCCGCGGCAAATCCTTCGACACTTTCTGCCCGCTGGGCCCGCGCGTGACGCCGCTGGCGAGCGTGCCCGACCCGCAAGCCCTCACCATCACCACGACGCTCTCGGGCGAGCGCGTGCAGCACGACACCACCGGCAAGATGCTCTTCCCGGTCGCCACGCTGATCGCCGACCTTTCGCGGGGCGTCACGCTGCCAGCCGGCACCGTCATCCTGACGGGCACGCCCAGCGGCGTGGGCATGGCCCGCGAGCCGCAGCGGTTCCTGCGCGATGGTGATACCGTCTCGGTCGAGATCTCGGGGCTCGGAACGGTCACGAACCCCGTTCGCGGCTGAGTCCCAAGGCACTCAGCCCATTGGCGGCATCATGAACTCTTCGCGCACGACCTTGCCGGTCTCGACGGTGTACGTTGCGATCTCCTGCATGGTCATGCGCGGGAACGAGCCGTCCTTCGCTTCCACATCGATCTGGATGATCGCGCTGAACCCCGAGTGCCCGAGGTAGGGGCCCTCGGCCTTCACGGAGTGCACCGTGTGGGCGCCGTTCCACCAGTCGTGCTTCTCCTGCACCTTGTCGCGCCCCGTGTGCGTCGTGCCGTCCTGCTCGACCGAAGAAAAGCCGGGGTCGTAATGAGCATCCCAGAGGGCGGCATCGCTCTTGGCGCCCGAGTTGATGTAGTCAACGACGGCCTTGCCGATGGCGGCGTTGGGATTGGCGGGGGGTTGGGACATGGAACGTTCTCCTGAAACGGGATGGAATGATGCCGGTGTGCGCACACCGTATCACGGCGGGTCGGACGCCTCTGTCGCCTCGGCGTTCCACGCGAACTCGACGAGGACCGGCGCGTGGTCCGAGCCGCCCGGATCGCCGATTGTGCGGGTCACCGTCACCAACTCGTCAGAGTGCAGCGCGTGGTCGATGCCGATGCGGAACGGTTGTGGCAGCAGCCCGGGCCAGGTGCCCCCCGCGCCGTGCCCCTGCATGCTGTTCCGCAGGCCCGTGTCGTCGATGAGCGTGCGGTAGTAGGGGCTCCAGACCGTCGTGTTGAGGTCGCCGATCACCACACAGGGCTCGTGCTGTGCGTCGGTCCAGTCGGCGACAGCTCGGAGCTGGGCATTACGGTCCCACGCGTTCCCCAGAGAGACGGGTGAGCGTGCGTGAACACCGAGCACGCGGAGCGCACGCCCGTCGAGGCTCAGGCGCATGTCGATCGCGGGAATGTTGCTGGTGCCCGGCGTGAGCACGACGGAGCGGGCGATATCGAGCCGCACCGGGCTGTCCACCGGCGCGATGACGATGATCCAGCCGCTGAACCGTCGCACCTCCTCGAACTCGATCCGCCAGCGTGGATCGGCCCGAACCGCCTCAAGCCACGCCGCGGTCACCTCGATGAGCACCGCGAAGTCGGGCTCGAGGGCCGCCAGGGCGTCGAGCGTGCGCACGTAGTCCGCGTTCGACGCCAGCACGTTCGCTACCGCGATGCGCACCCGATCGCCCTCGCCGGGAACGCCCGACGCCGGCAGGTACCAGCGGGCGATGGACGCGACGCCGAGCAGCAGGAGCACGGCGCCGACGACGCTACCGATGCGCGCCCGCGCGATCACGAACATGACGAGACACACCCCGAGCGCGAATGTGATGGGGAGGCGGAGGTGCGAAAGGAGTTCGAGTCTCCAGTCCCGCTCGCCCAGCTCGCCGAGCGTGAACACGGTAAGCACGCCCAGCACACCGAGCCACGCGCAGACCGCGAGCGATGTGCGCAGCACGCGCGTCCGGCGGGAGGGTTCGTCTCGGGATGATCGGTGTCGTTTCAATCGCCGCTCCGAGAGCCTGTATCGGTCAGTCCCACGCGAGCACGACACGCGGCGGGCAGGGCTGTTCCTGAGGGCAACAGGCACCTGCTGCACCCCTCCATACGCCGCGCCTCGTGGGGGCGTTCGAGAGGGAGACATTCAGCCTGTTCAGGTGCGCTACGCGGCGCTCGTGACCATCCTGGAATACAGCGAGATTGCAGGGCACGTTGATGATCGCGCGGGGGCTCTCATCCGCCCGTTGCACCACCCAGACGGGCGTGCCGGAGGTCGCGGCCCGCCGTTCCGACGAAGACGCGTCAGCCCGGCAATTCGCACCGAATGGACCCCGCGAGCGGCGCGGAATCGCTCCCCTTGCGCGGGGGTTTCCGGGGGGGACCTGTGGGTTCGGGCGAGGGGCTCTCTGGGCTACACTGCCCTTCTCGCCCGCTTGGGGCGTGCCCCGCCGCCCACCAGCCAGGTTGATCCAATGCGCCCCGCCTCCGAGATCCGTCAGCAGTTCATCGATTTCTTCAGCCAGCGGGCTGGGCACACGTTCTTCGCATCGTCGCCGGTGGTGCCGCACGACGACCCGACGCTGCTGTTCACGAACGCGGGCATGAACCAGTTCAAGCCGGCCTTCTTGGGTGAGATCACCCCTGGCAGCCAGCTCGCGGGCCTGAAGCGGGCGGTGAACAGCCAGAAGTGCATCCGCGCCGGCGGCAAGCACAACGACCTCGATGACGTCGGCAAGGACAGTTACCACCACACCTTCTTCGAGATGCTCGGCAACTGGTCCTTCGGCGACTACTTCAAGGAGCAGGCGATCCAGTGGGCGTGGGAACTGCTCACGGAGATCTGGGGCATCGACCCCGAGCGCCTCTACGCGACCTACTTCGAGGGCAACAAGAAGCTGGGTCTCGAGGCGGACCGCGAGGCGTACGACCTGTGGCTGAAGTACCTGCCGCCACAACGCGTGATCCCCGGGAACATGAAGGACAACTTCTGGGAGATGGGCGACACGGGCCCCTGCGGCCCCTGCTCGGAGCTGCACTACGACGGGCGGAGCGACGCCGAGCGCGCGCAGGTGCCCGGTCACACGCTGGTCAACAAGGACCACGACAACGTCATCGAGATCTGGAACCTGGTTTTTATCCAGTACAACCGCACGAGCCCCACGAAGCTGCTGGACCTGCCCGCGAAGCACGTGGACACGGGGATGGGCTTCGAGCGACTCGTGCGCGTGCTGCAGGGCAAGACGAGCAACTACGACACGGACGTCTTTGCGCCCTACTTCGACCGCATCAAGAACGCCTGCGACGTGCGTCCCTACGGCGCGGACATGACGGACCCGATCGATACGGCGTACCGGGTAATCGCCGACCACGTGCGCACGCTGACGGTCGCGATCGCCGACGGCGCGAGGCCGGGGAACACGGGGCGCGACTACGTGCTGCGCTCGATCCTCCGGCGCGCGGTGCGGTACGGCAGGCAGACGATGGGCGTTGAGGATGCGTTCCTGCACGAGATCGTGCCCGCGGTGGTGCAGCAACTCGGACCGATCTTCCCCGAGGTGATCGAGCATGCCCCGAAGGCGGCGGCGATCATCAAGGAGGAGGAGGAGGCGTTCGCGCGCACGCTCACGCAAGGGCTCGTGCACTTCGATCAGGCGGCGGACGCCGCGGTGACGCAGGGCAAGACCGTGCGCGCCGACGATGCGTTCCGTCTGCACGACACGTACGGCTTCCCCATCGGCCTCACCCGCCTGATGGCGGAGGAACGCGGGCTGAGCGTGGACGAGGCGGGGTTCGAGCGCCTGATGGAGGAGGCCCGCGAGAAGTCCCGCGCGGGCACCGGCGCTGGGGAGCACGCGAACCTGCTGCTGGGCACCGAGCAGATCGCGACGCTCGCGAACCTCAACGTGAAGCCCACCGACGACGAGCCGAAATTCGGGAGCAACTTCGTGCGTGGGCGCGTCGTGGCGATCTGGAACGGGCGCGACTTCGACGACCACGTCATCGCGAGCAACACACGCCCGACGGACCGGTTCGCGGTCGTGCTGGACAAGACGAACATGTACGCCGAGCAGGGGGGGCAGGCGTTTGATACGGGGCGGATGTTCGACCACGACGGGCGCCACCAGGGCGAGGCGGACATCGAGAGCGTGCACCGGTGCGGGCCCTATGTCGTCCACATCGTGCGCGCGCGGCGCGGCGAACTGCGCGTGGGCGAGACCTTCGAGCTGCGCGTGGACCAGAAGCGGCGCAACGCCATCGTGAGCAACCACACCGCGACGCACCTGCTGAACTACGCGCTGCGGGACGTGCTGGGCGATCACGTGGACCAGAAGGGCTCGATGGTGGCGCCAGAGCGCCTGCGCTTCGACTTCTCGCACAGCGCCCCGGTGACCGCCGCCGAGATCAAGGGGATCGAGACGATCGTGCTCCGCGCGATCAGCGCCGAGCACCCTGTGCGGACGGGTGTGGTGCCGCTGGGTGAAGCGCAGAAGATCCACGGCCTGCGCGCGGTCTTCGGAGAGACGTACCCCGACCCTGTCCGCGTCGTTGCGATCGGTGCCCCGCTGGCGGACATGCTCGAAGACCCCACGAACGCCCGGTGGCGCGAGTGCTCGGTCGAGTTCTGCGGCGGTACCCACCTCGCCTCGACGGGCGACACCGGCGCGTTCGCGATCGTCGGTGAGGAATCGGTCTCCAAAGGCGTCCGGCGCATCGTGGCGGTGACCGGCGAGACCGCGAAGCAGGCGGTGGGGCACGGGGAGGCGTTGGGTGCCGCGATCTCGAACGCGGAGAAACTCGGCGACGCGGAGGTCGCGGGTGAGCTCTCGCAATTGCAGGAACTGCTCGACGGCGCGGAGATCCCGCTGGAACGCAAGAGCGAATTGCAGGCGCGGTTGCGAGCGCTGCAGGGGCGGGCGAAGGACGCGCAGAAGGCGGCGGCGAAGCAGGCGAGCGCGGGCGCGGTGGACGTGGCGCGGGAGATCGCGGAACGCGCATCGGGCGAGGCGATCGTCTCGCGGGTGCCCGCGGGCTCGGACCGCGGCGCCCTGCTCGCGGCGATGGACGTCGTGCGCTCTGCGCACGCGGAGAGCGCCGTGATGCTCATCAGCCCGGACGAGGCGGAGGGCAAGGTGTCCATCGCGGCGCAGGTGCCCGATGCGCTTATTAAGCGGGGCCTCAAGGCGGGCGACTGGGTCCGCGAGGCGGCCAGCGCCTGCGGTGGCAAGGGCGGCGGCAAGCCCGACAAGGCCCAGGGCGGTGGCACCGATCCCTCGAAGGTGATCGATGCCGAGCGGGTCGCGACGATGTACGCCTCCAAGACGCTCGGCTGAGCGGAACCGATACCGGCCCCGGGCGTATCACCACGAGCAAGAGGAGCGTGCATGAGAGCGTCCAAATCGGTGTGGCTGGTGTGTGTGTGCGTGTGGTTGCTCGGCGCGGGTGTTGCTCGCGCGCAGGAGCTGTACGACGTGAACTCGCGCCACTACGCGATCACGACGAACCTTGAGCGTCATGACATCAAGGGCGTGGCGCTGCACATGGACGCGGTCTTCCGCGCCTACACGCGGATGTTCAGCGGATTCACCGCGCGGAACAACAAGCCGGTGACGCTGTACGTCGTGGACTCGCGCGAGGACTACACGGGCGTTCTCGAGGAGCGCGGGATCGACGGCGCGAATTCGGGGGGCATGTTCTTCTACACGTTCCAGGAAGCCGGGCTCGCGACGTGGCGGTCTGGCCGCCCCGCCGAGCGGATGTACCACGTGCTGCAGCACGAGGGCTTCCACCAGTTCGCGCACATCCACATCGGCGGCAACTTCCCGATCTGGGTGAATGAGGGGCTGGCGGAGTACTTCGGGCAGTCGCTCCTGATCGGCGAGCGGCTGGAGACGGGGCTCGTGCCCGCATCGAGGCTGGATCGCGTGAAGGCCTCGATCACCGAGGAGCGCACGCTGCCCTTCGACGACTTCATCCGACTGGATAACGCGTCGTGGTCGCAGCGCGTCGCGGGCGGTGATGCGCGCACCGGGATGATGTACGACCAGGCGTGGTCCATCGCCCACTTCCTCGTCCACGCCGACAACGGCAAGTATGCGCGCGCCTTTGAGCGGTTCATCAAAGAAACCTCTCGTGGGCTCTCGATCGACAACGCACTCCAGAACTCCTTCGGCACCAGCAACCTCGACGCCTTCGAGACCGCGTGGAAAGAATGGACGCTTGAGTTGGAGCCCGACCCGGTCTCGACGGGCACAGAGCGGCTGGACTTCATGGCCCAGGGGCTCCAGTACCTGCGGGAGCAGGGGGTCGCGGTCACCAATGTTGAGGAGATGAAGACCGAGTTGCGTCGCCGGTCCTTCGTGCTCCGGAAGTTCGAGAACGGGCTGGTGCGCGAGCTGAAGGCGTCGGAGGACGACCTTTTCGCCGCACCGCCCGCCGCGCGCCGGGGGCGCACGAGCGAGGTGGTTCTGATGGTGGACGAGAAGGGCGAGACGCCGCCGACGCTCGAGATCACCGGTCTCAGCGTGCGGATGGGCGTCGCGTGGACCGTGGGTGCGGACGGGGCGCTGACGTACGAGGTCGTCTACCGCTGAGGCGAGAGTCGCGTGAGATGGCCTGCGAGCCAGTCGCGTACGGCTTCGGCGGTGCGCATAAACGAGTGCCTTGGGAGCAGGTCGGTCTTGGCTTCTTCTCCGTTGCCGCTGTGGCGGAACGTGAGCCGTGGGTAGACGAATTGTTCCGCGCGCGAACGGTGAGAGCGGGTGCTGCTTGAGACCCTCTCGTTGGATTGGATGTCAATCGACTCGATCTCGTTGAGCGGGACGCGTGATCGGGTGGTGCTGCCATTGGGGACGAGCAGCACGCCTTGTGTCGTGTCTACGGTCAGATGCTTGTGCGTGCGCCAGCGCATCAGGAGCCCTAGCGCGAGGAAGAACACATAGACCGCGCCGGGTCCCCAGGCCATGGGCCAGAGGGCTCCGAGCGTCAGGTTCGAGCGATCGATGAAGATGAGCGCGAAGTTTGTGACGAAGAGCGCAACAGACATCGGAATGAGTGCGGCGTGGATTGGGTGCATGCCGTAGATGACGGATTCTGTGCCTCGTACGCGGTCATGCTTGAGCGTGAGCCAGTTGAGAGGTGGCCCTGTGAAGCGAATCCACAGCGCGTGAACCGCGAGCGAGAGCGCGATGAGGACGGGGCCCATGAACGCGCCGGTCACCGCGTAGGCGATGAGGTCGCTCGAACGCAGCCCGGCCTCGAGCAGGCTCTTCGAGTGGTCGCTTGGGTCATAACGCACGCTGACACGCTGACCAACCTTGAATCCCCGACGCTTCATGTCGTCAACGTTCTGGCCGTTGATCTGGGTCGTGCCCACCATGTCGAGTCTCAGACGCTCGCTCTCGAAGGTGCCCGAGGGCGTCGTGTACCGGTACACAGGGCCCCGATACCGCTGTTCGTTGTTGGGGCGCCAGGCTTCGCGGACGATCTCTCCGCTCGACTCGGGCCACGCGAGTGTCCGTTGCTGGCGGAGGTCCGCCGGCACGAGCACATTGAGGACGAACAGCAGTATCAGGCAAACGGTGACGCTCCAAACCGCGAGGAACACGCCGATGGCCCGGACGCCGGGGCTCGTCTTCCGGCGTCGGGCGAGTGTGACCGTCGTGTTGTCTGCCTGTTGAATCTCCGAGCCCGCGATGTCAGTGCCCCATGAGGTGCTCGTGGACCGCGGGTGCCATCTCGTGGGCGTTGCGGACCGACTCGAACGCTTCCACGGAAGCGTTGTCGGCGGCGGCGGACCACGCGCGGTTGACCTGGCGCTCGAAGGCGGAGAACTCGTCCATGAAGGCCGCGTACCCGCTGAGGCCCATGCGTCCGACGAGGAGGTTGCGGCTGTCGATGATCACGTTGATGTGATCGCGCTGGATCTCGGTGAGCGGGACGAGCAGGTCGTGCGTGCCCGTGGTCGCGATGGCGCGATCGAGGCACGTGCGGATGCGCGTCATCGCGGCTTCGGGTGTTTCGGTGGAGGTCGCGGCGTCGGCCACGCTCTTGGCGATCATCTTCTTCGTCGCGCTGCGGACGAGGACGACACCGACGATGAGCACGACCACCGACAGGCCCATGAGCCACGCGTGCTCCCAGCGGGCGAACGCGAATTCCTTCACGCGTACGCGCTGGGTGCCGGTCGCACCGAGCGCGGTGAGCAGCTCGGGGGTGAGCACGTCACGCGGCTGGGCGATGGGGATGAGCTTGCCCTTCTCGGCGGTGGCGCCGGACATGAGGTGGCCCTCGTCGTTGATGAAGAGCGAGGGGGCCGGGTCCTTTGCCTTTGCCTCCTCCGGATCCTTCGGTGCCGCTTCGGGCTTCTTGGCCTTGTCTTCCTTGTCCTTGTCTTTCTTCGGGTGCGCGATGTCCAGGGCTGCCTGGAGCGCTTTGAGTTCCTGCGCCTTCGCCTCGGCGAGTGCCGGGTAGAGGCGTTGGAGCGTTGCTTGACGCACGTCCGGATCGATCGCCAGGGACGCGCGGAGCGCGAAGCGGTCCGCGGCGTTGAGCGACCACAGTCCGGGCACGCCCTCGGGGAGCGGCAGCGGGACCGCGACGCCTCCGGGCACCTCCACCGCGGTGCTGGGTTCGACCGCGGTGAACGAGCCGTCGTTGTTGTCCTTGGGCATCGGTTCGGTGAGCTTGCGGATCTGGGCGGGGAAGAGGCCCAGCGCGATGAGCGTGCTCTGTGACGTTGCTTCGAGACCGAGTTCTTCCGCGAAAGACGGCATCGCCTGCGCGTCGGCGATGACCACGAGCCCGATGTCGCCCGGGTGATCGAGTGTCACGTTGTGATCGGCACCGATCGCAAATCGGACCTCCACGCGCGGCTTACCGCGCTTGTCGTCGCGCAGGTCGGCGACCGCTTTGGCGGCGTAGACCGGAGTGAGCGCCGCGTGGTTGATGACCGCGCCCGTGTCCGGGGTGGCGAGGCCGGAGACGGCGTTGAGCGTCAGGCCCTCGACGTCCTGCGGGACGAGCTTGGGGACGTACGCGGTCGTCGCGGCGACGGTGCCGGCGCAGAGCGCTGCGGTCATGAGGAGGTAGCCGATCAGTCGCATGTTCGGGGACTCCTGTTAGGTCGTCACGAGGATGATGATGTTGACGATGAGCGCGAAGACGGATTCGCCCACGATGAGGCCGGCCCCCACGGGCACACCCCATTCCTCGGTCCAGGACTTGCCCTTCACCTTGGAGAGGAGCATCTGGATGACGCAGCCGATGCCGTAGGTGGCGATGTAAATGAAGGGGAGGTACATGGAGAGGCCGACGAGCACGCCCAGCCCGCTGAAGGCACCGAGGCCCATCAGGGCACCGATGAGGGCGCCGAAGCCATAGAGGGCGTAAGGCATCTCGCCACCCTGCACGCCGGTGATGACGGCTTGGAGGGCTTGTGCTTGCGGGGCCTCGGTGGGTGTGCCGGGGCCCATCGCGATGCCGAATTGTTTCATGTTCGCGCTGGCGATGACGAGCACGACGAGCATCGCGACGACGGGGCCAATCCACACGACGCTCAATTCGACGATCTGCTGGCGTCTGGGTTTGCCGCCGATGAGGTGGCCGGTGCGGAGGTCCTGCATCATGTCGGCGGCGAGGGTGATCGCCACACACAGCGCGGCGCCGATGAGCACCGCTCCGATCACCGCGCCGGATCCCGCCAGGAGCATCACGAGGACGACCGTGAGCAGGGCCATGCCCGAGATCGGTGACCAGTCGGTCATGCCGGTGCACTGGGCGATGATGATGCCGGCGAGCCAGATCCAGAGGGCGCCGATGATCGCGATGACCAATGCACGCAGATGGTGGGGGAGGCCCGCGAGGAGGCCCGGCTTGGCGTTGTACTTGCCCAGGAAGTCCATGCGCTGGGCGTCGTCCCAGCTCTCCCACGTCGTCAGGGCCTCTTCGGAGCTGAGCTCGATGACGTAGCCCTTGAAGTCGGTGTCGGTGATCGCGCCGTCGTCGATGTCCGCGAGGGCGAAGTCGGTCACGGGGCAGCGGTCGTTGAGGGGCTTGGAGGTGACGAAGTCGGCGGCGATGAAGAGGAGCAGGATCGCGCCGAGCCCCGCGCCGATCAACGGCTTCAGGCCCAGTTCATCGGCGCCGCCCTTCACAGCGCCGCCCGAGCGTGCGACGCTCTTGAGGGCTTCCTTGATCGCGGGGAGCGAGGCGACGATGCCCATCATGGCACCGCCCAGGAGGAGCCCGATCCCGAGTGGTCGGTTGAAGCTCGAGAAGCCGTAGGAGGGGGCGGACTCGGGGTTGTTGAGAACGGTCTGGGGCATCCAGCCGTTCGCGAAGGCGATGGGCGTGAGGACGAAGTAGGCGAGGATGCCGCCGGCGAGCACGAGTAGGCCCGCGCGCCCGGTGATAAACCCGGCACCGAGGGCGAAGGGCGCGATCGCGAAGATGAGTTCGAATTGGCCCGGGAAGCCTATGAGCTTGCCGAGGTTGAAGGACTCACCCTCGAGGATGGTCTGGCCCTTCCCTCCGATGAGGTCACCGAAGGCCTGGTAGCTGAAGCCGTGGACACCGAGCTGTTCGAGGCCGATGGGCGCGTAGATCAGTGCCCCGACCGCGATGCCTATCAGCAGTGCGATGGCCTTCGCAGGGCCTGCACCGGGTGACTTGAGGATGGTGGCAACGCCGGTACCCGTGGGGAAGCGGAGGCGGTCGATGTCGATCATCTGCTTGCGCAGCGGGATGATGAATGCGGTACCGAGTAGCGCGCCCGCGACGCAGGCGAGCGTGATGAGCCAGAAGTCCAGGCTGTCGGCCATCAGCGGGATGCCGATGAGCAGCAGGACGGGGACCGTGAAGATCACGCCCGAGTTGGACGTGTTCACGGCGGAGGCGGCGGTTTGCCCGATGTTCGTCTCGAGGATGGTGCCCTTGCGGAGCACACCCCTGAGCACGCCGAAGCCGAGGACCGCGGCGATCGCGGAGCCGCCGATCGTGAAGCCGATCTTGAGGCCCGCGTAGGTGATGGCGGCGTTCATGATGACGCCGACCACGACGCCGAAGACGATCGCGCTGACCGTGACCTCGCGGTACTTCGGCACGCTGGATGCGGACGGGCCCTTGTGGTCGCTGTCTGGCATGGTCACCTCTCGTGGGTCAGCACGCCCTCGAGGGGGCGTGGATCACGCATGGTGACGGATGGGTGGCGTTCGGGCAACCCCCCGACCGGAGCGGGAGAGAGGCGGGGCTCGCCTCAGTCCTGGTTGTCCTGCAGGGCGTCGGCGAGTGCTTCGGCGTCCTGGGTGCTGACCTCGGGCGTCGCCTCCACAAGCTCCTCGTCGCCCATCGCTTCGATGCGCTCCCTGAGGTCGCCGATGTTCTGGATCTCGATGCCGAAGTTCTCGCCCACCTTCACGGCGCTGCCCGTGCCCACGCACTTGTTGTTCACCAGCAGTTCCAGCGGTTCCTCGGCGGACTTGGGGAGTTCGATGATCATGCCGGGCTGGAGCGTGGCGATCTCCGAGGCGCTCATCTTCTTCTCGCCCATGCGGACGATGATGGGCAGGTCGAGCTTCATGATGCTGTGGAGCGACGTGGACATAGGCCCACTATCGGCTGAATCGGGGGGTGCTCGTCAGCCCGGACGGGCCCTGGCGCTGGCGATGCGGGTGGTTTCGAGGGGTGTTAGCCGCTGTAACGGCCCAAGGCGATGGAGACGTTGTGCCCGCCGAAGCCGAAGGTGTTGTTGAGGGCGACCTTCACGTCCGCCTCGCGGGCGGTGTGGGGGACGAAGTCCATGTCGAAGTCGTCGTCGGGGTTGTGGCAGTTGATGGTCGGCGTGACGAGGCCCTCCCGGAGGGCGCCGAGGCAGGAGATCATCTCGACGCCGCCCGAGGCACCCAGGCAGTGCCCGGTCATGGACTTGCTGGAGGACATGAGCAGCGTGCCGCCCTTGGACTTGACGGCGTGGTCGCCGAAGACCTTGTTGACGGCGTTGACCTCCGCGACGTCGCCCAGCGGGGTGCTGGTGCCGTGGGCGTTGATGTAGTCCACTTCGTTCGCGTTGAGGCCGGCGTCCTTGAGGACGTTGATCATCGCGCGGCTGGCACCCTTGCCGCCCGCGTCGGGGGCGGTGATGTGGTAGGCGTCGGAGCTGGAAGCGAAGCCGAGCATCTCGCAGTAGATCGTGGCGCCGCGGGCCTTGGCGTGCTCAAGTTCCTCGAGCACGAGCACCGCTGCGCCTTCCGCAAGGACGAAGCCGTCGCGGTCGCGGTCGAAGGGGCGGCTGGCCTCCGCCGGGGCGTCGTTGCGTGTGGAGAGGGCCTTCATGGTCATGAACGCGCCGAGGCAGAGGGGGCTGACGGCGCCTTCTGCGCCGCCCGCGAGCATCACGTCCGCCTCGTCGCGACGGATGATCGCCATCGCGTCGCCGATGGAGTGGCCCGACGATGCGCACGCGGTGGTGTGCGAGCCGCTGGGGCCCTCGAGGCCGAAGCGGATGGAGAGATCGCCCGCGATGGCGTTGGCCATCAGGCGGGGGACGGTGAAGGGGCTGATGCGGCGCGGGCCCTTCTCGAGCAGGATCTCGACGCTCACCTCGATGGTCTGGATACCGCCTACGCCCGAGCCGACGACGACGCCGTAGCGGTCAGCGTCTTTCCCGGCAAGGTCGAGCCCGGAGTGCTCCCACGCCTCGATGCCGGCGGTGATGCCGAGCTGCGCGAAGCGGTCGAGCCGCTTGGTCTCTCGCTTTTCCATGCGCTGGTTGGGATCCCAGTTCGAGATCTCGCCACCGATGCGAACGGGCCAGTGCGATTCGTCCCACTGGGCGAAGGCTTCGCCGGTGATCGCGGTGATCCCGCTCTTGCCGTCGCGCATGCCGAGCCAGGTCGATTGTGCATCGACACCGAGATTAGTCACGGCACCGAATCCGGTGACGACGACGCGCCGGGCGTGGGGTGTTGGCATGTGCTGTGGGTTCCGGATGGGAGCCGAGCGCCCTTAGGCATTGGCGCCCTGGGCCTCGTGGATGAATTCCACGGCTTCGCCGACGGTCTTGATCTGCTCGGCCTTGTCGTCGGGGATGGACGTCTTGAAGCGGTCCTCGAACTCCATGACGAGCTCGACGGTGTCGAGGCTGTCGGCGGAGAGGTCGTTCACGAAGCTGGTGGACTCACTGATGGTGGACTTGTCTTCCACGCCCATCTGCTCGGCGACGATGTCGATGACCTGCGCCTTGATCTCGTCTCTGGTCACGGGTAACTCCAATAGCGTTCTGGTGGGGCCCCGAGCGTTACTTCACGCCACGCGGAGCATCCGGTGAGGATAACTGAGAGGGCCGGTTGGGGCCAACAGGGCTGAATTCGCCTCATGAGCCCCGTCCCGAGGCATGTTGCCCGGGCGGGTGACGCGAGCCCCAAGGTTAGGCCATGGTCAGGCCGCCATCCACGCAGATGGTCTGACCCGTGAGATAGCCGGCCTCGTCCGAGGACACGTAAGCGACGGCGGCGGCGATGTCCTCGGGCTCTCCGAGACGCTTGACCGCCATCCCCTCCATCACCTTTTTGGTGACCTCGTCTGGCAGGCCAGCGGTCATATCTGTCTTGATGAACCCCGGGGCGATGACGTTGGCGGTGATGCCCTTGCCGCCCAGCTCGCGTGCGATGGTCTTCGTGAGCCCGATGACGCCCGCCTTGGCGGCGGCGTAGTTCGCCTGCCCGCTGTTGCCCACCACGCCCGAGGTGCTGCCGATGTTGACGACCCGGCCGAAGCGGCCACGCATCATCGGGCGTGCCGCGGCCCGGCAGGCGGCGAACACGCCCGTGAGGTTCACGCGCATCACGTCGATGAACTCGTCGTCGGTCATGCGGAGGATCAGGTTGTCCCGCGTGATCCCCGCGTTGTTGACAAGGATGTCCAGCCGGCCCAGGTCCTTGACGACGGTGTCGATGGTCTCCTGGATCGCCGCGGGGTCGGCGACGTCAAGGGCGGCGATCGAGGCGGAGCCGCCGGCCTTCTCGATCTCGGCCATCACTTCCGCGAGCGGGCCTTCGGAGCGGGCGACGAGGACGACGTGGCGCCCGTCGGACGCGAGGCGGGTGGCGATCGCTCGTCCGATGCCGCGGCTGGCACCGGTGACGATCGCGACGCGCTGTGGGGTGTCGTTGGTCATACCAAGAGGGTAGCGAAGAGCGCCACGGGGGGGTGGAGCACGAAAAACCCCGCGTCGGTGCGCGGGGTTGGTGGGTGCAGGGGTTGTGCCAGCGGGGTTAGCGCCCGGGGCGTCCGGTGGGGACGGTGGTGGGCGTGCTACGGCTCGGGTTGTTGTTGTCGTTGCCGCCGTCGTTGTTGTCGTTGCTGTCATCGGCGGGTGCGCCGGGGGTGCTGACCCCCGCGCCGTCGTCGGTCGCCTCGGGGGCTGGGAGCGCGTTGGCGTCGAGCTGGGCAACGCGTGCGGCACGGGGGTCACCAACAGCGACCGCTTCCCATTGCCAAGCGCCGCCGACCTTCGAGCCCTCCCAGCCGAGGAGGTACGCGCCGTCGGGCTCCTGGATGCCCAGGCCCAGACGGACCTCGCTCGAACCGAAGTCTTCTACGACGCACACACGCACCGCTTCGACACGCTCCATGATCTTCGCCCACTCGCGGGCGGTGATCATCGTGCGCATGTCGTCTTGGGACGCCGGGCTGAGCACCGAAGCGACCTCGTCCCGATCGCCGCCCTTGAAGGTGTTCGCGAACGCGACGATCGCCTCCGCGACGTCCAGCGACGACGGCAGGTTCTCCTCGGGGAACTGCACGTTGCTGTCCAAACGGCGCAGCGCCTCGCTGGGGTCCGGCGGTGGCGGGGGGGCTACGGGTGGTGGCGGCGGTGGTGGTGGCGGGGGCTCGCTGCACGCGGGGGCGGAGACGGCCACGCCAACCATCAGCAGGCCCAGCAACGGCGTCGTCGCCTTGCGGAGGTGTGATGCCTTGTGTCCCGGATCAGGGTTCGTCATGGGTCTCCACCTTGGTGGGTCTGTCGATCTTCTTCATGAGGCCCGCGAGCACCTTCCCGGGGGCGAGTTCATGGTACGCGGAATCGCCCCGACCGATCAGGTCGGCGCAGCCCTGCGCCCAGCGGACGGGGGCGGTCAACTGTTCTACCAGCCGGGCCCGAATCAGGTTCGCGTCCGGCTCGTGGGGTGTTGCGGTGACGTTGGACATCACGGTGCAGGCGGGGGGGCGGATCTCCACCTTGTCGAGGGCCTCCTTCAGCCGCTCGGCGGCGGGGGCCATGAAGGGCGAGTGGAATGCACCGGCCACGTCCAGCGGGATACCGCGCACGCCGACCTCCGAGGCCACCGCCACCGCACGCTCGCACGCGCCGACGGATCCGGAGATCACGATCTGCCCCGGCGCGTTGAAGTTCGCGGTCACGAGGACCTCGCCGCCTCGCGCCGTGTCGCACACCTCGTTGGCCTGCGCCTCGTCCGCGCCGATGAGCGCGACCATGCTCGAGGGCTGCGCCTCCGCGGCGTCCTGCATCGCGCGACCGCGCAGCGCCACCAGGCGCAGCGCGTCCTCGAAATCGAAGCACCCGGCCAGGTGCAGCGCCGTGTACTCGCCCAGCGAGAGCCCCGCGGTCGCGTGCAGCGACTCGGGCCTGAGTTCCGCGAAGAGCGCCTGATAGCTCGCGACGGAGGTCACGAAGATTGCGGGCTGCGCCACGTCGGTGCGGTTGAGCACGTCGGCGGGCCCGTCGAAGCAGAGCGTGGAGAGCTTGTCGCCCAGCGCCTCGGCGAGGATCTCGTCGGCCGCGCCGAACGTCTGGGCCGCGGCGGGGCTGTGCTCCAGCCACGCCTTGCCCATGCCCACACGCTGCGCGCCCTGTCCCGGGCAGAGGATGGTGAGCGGCGGGGGGGTGGAGTGCGCAGAAGAGGGGTCGGGATCGGTCATGCCTAAAGCCTAGCGGAGCCGCCCGGTGTTCGGCGAACACGGTGCCGGGTGCCCTTGACCCGCGAGTGAGCCAGAAAAACCGAGAGCGGCTAACAGCCACCCATCTTTAGGCCGCGCGTGACTACTGAAGACTCAGGGTGGCCGGGAACTGCTGCCTCAGCAGATCCCGGAACCAGCGACATCCATGCGCCGTGAATACCAATCAAGCGTGCTCGCCGCGCTGGAAACACCCGGCTCCTGCCACCGGTGAAACAGCGGTTGCAGGCCGCCCCGCTCCGTGCGGCACGCCGGGCACCCGGTTCAGATGGAGGAGTGATGGCGCAACAGGCTCACATGCGCCAGAGCATTGACGCCCAGGTGAGCCCGCCGCCG
Source organism: Phycisphaerales bacterium (assembly GCA_029260475.1). Classification (GTDB taxonomy): domain Bacteria; phylum Planctomycetota; class Phycisphaerae; order Phycisphaerales; family UBA1924; genus OFTM391. The sequence goes on from JAJDDE010000114.1 coordinate 29,629, forward strand.
AAGGCGACGAACATGACGAGGTCGCCGTCTTTGCAGCCGCCCGCCCTGCGGACCTGGTCGAAGAGCGAGGGGACCGAGCCGCCCGAGCAGTTGCCGTAGCGGTCGATGTTGATGGGCAGCTTCTCGTCGGGGATGTCGAACTTCTTGCGCATCGTTTCGAGGGCGCGGGCGTTGGACTGGTGGCAGATGAACATGTCCACCTCTTCGGTCGCGAGGCCCACCTGCTCGAGCGTGTGAGAGATCGTCTCGGCGAACGTCTTCACCGCGAACTTGTAGACCTCGCGCCCGTTCATCTGGAGCGACAGCATCCGCGTCGAGTCCTTGGGCTGGCCCGGCGGGCAGTCCAGCGGGCTGACGGGGATGAAGAGGTCGGCCCAGGAGCTGCCGTCGGCGTGCATCGAGCCGATGATCTTGCCCTTGGAGAGGTCGTCGGTCGCGCGGAGGACGGCGGCGCCGCCGCAATCACCGAAGAGGATCGAGACGCCCCGGTTGGTGTAATCCATGATGCGGGTCATGACGTCGCAGCCGACGACGACCACGGTGTCGTACGTGCCGGCTCTGATCATGTCGGAGGCGATGTTGAGTGCGTAGAGGAAGCCGCTGCACGCCGCGAGGATGTCGAAGGCGGCGCAGCCCTGGGCCCCGATGTTGTCGGCGACGCGGCAGGCGGTCGCGGGGCACGTCATCTCGCCCGTGACGGTCGCGAAGAGCAGGAGGTCTATCTCGCTGGCCTCGATGCCGGCGTCGGCCATCGCGTTCTCGACGGCCTTGGTGCCGAGCCAGGTGGTGTTCTCGCCCTTGGTGGGGTCGCAGATACGGCGCTCATCGATGCCGGTGCGCTGGCGGATCCACTCGTCGTTGGTGTCCATGAACTTGGTGAGGTCATGGTTGGTGAGCCGCTGCTCCGGGGCGTGGTGACCGGTGCCGAGGATCTGGACGCCGCGCTGCTTCAGCATCGGGGGGACAAGGTCTGGTCGCGATGTCACGCGGGCGCTCCGGTGGGGCTGCCCGCGGGTGTGCCCTCTGTCTCGGTGTACTCGTTGAGCTGCGCGAGGCGTTCGACGATGCCCTGGTTCACGCCGGCCTTGACGTACTCCATGGAATTACGGATGGCGTTGGTGATGGTGCGTGCCTGGCTGGAGCCGTGGCAGATCATGCAGACGCCGTTGACGCCCAGGAGCGGTGCCCCGCCGTACTCGTGGTAATCGTTCTTCTTGATGAGCCCGCCCAGGATGGGCTGGAGCTTCATCGCGAGGTCCATGTCCGCCTCGGAGACCGCCTGGGCGATGCCCTTGAAGAGGCTCTTGGCCATGCCCTCGGCGAGCTTGAGCATGGTGTTGCCCACGAAGCCGTCGGTCACCACCACGTCGGCGACGCCCTCGAAGAGGTCTCGCCCTTCGATGTAGCCGACGAAGTTCAGGTGGGGCGTGTTGGCGAGCGCCGCGCGGACGGACTTGATCATCTCCGTGCCCTTGGCCTCTTCGCTGCCGATGTTCATCAGCGCGATGCGGGGGCGATCGACGCCCAAGACCTTCGCGGAGTACTGCTCGGCCATCACGCCGTACTGCGCGAGGTGCGACGAGCGAGGCTCGGGGTTCGCGCCCACGTCGCACACGACCACCGGCCCGTGGAACGAGGGGATCACGCAGCCGATGCCGGGGCGGTGTACGCCCTCGAGCCGACGCATGAACATTGTGGCGGCGGAGACGCATGCGCCGGTGTTGCCGGCGCTGATCACGATGTCCGCGGGCGTTTCGGACTTCTTCACGGAGCCGAGCTTCGCGAGGCGGACGAGGGAGCTGTTGGGTTTGTTGCGGACCGCCTCGACGGGCGACTCGTCCATGCCGATCTCGTCCGGCGCGTGCTCGATCACGATGCGCGGATCGTCAACACCCTTCTCGGCGATGATCTCAGCGCACGTGTCAGCGTGGCCCACGAGGATGAGCGTGTCTTCATCAGAAAGGAGTGGGAGGGCACCGAGACACCCGAGCACGATGGCATCGGGGGCGTTGTCGCCGCCCATCACATCGACGGCGATGCGCATGTGCGGCTCAGTTCCGGTCGGTGCCGATGCCCAGCTTGGGAACCCGGATCGTCAGACCCGGACGCACGTAGCCGGACTCCTTGCAGACGCGGTGGTGCTGCTTGGGGTTGCCGGTGACAGGGCACAGGGTCTGGATGGCGTCCTTGAGGGCAAGGTGGTTGCGACGACGACGGGAACGGCCGTGGCTCAGGCGATGGGTCGGGAGCATGTCGGAGACACCTTTGCAAGGGACCGGGACAGGGAAAGGGGGAGCCGCAAGAGTAGGAGGGCGATCCGGGCGGGTCAACGGGCCGCCCCGGCAGACCCGTCGGCCCCTTTGGGCGAAGGGGCGTGGACGGTGCCGGCTCGGAGGTCGAGCCGGAGGCCCTTGCCGTCCGATCAGAACGGGGCTA
>JAJDDE010000115.1 GCA_029260475.1 Phycisphaerales bacterium
CCTCACCCGCGCGGGCGAGGTGGGCCAGGAGCCCAACGTCGCGCTCACGCACCTCGCCGAGTGCTTCGGCGTCACCGGCCCCGCCTTCAACTGCATGACCGCGTGCGCCGCGAGCACGCAGTCTGTCGGCGAGGCGTACTGGATGCTGCGCCGCGGCGACGCGGACGTCATGCTCGCCGGCGGTTCGCACACCATGATCCACCCGCTGGGCATGACGGGCTTCATCCGCCTGACCGCGATGTCAACGCGCAACGACGATCCCAAATCCGCGAGCCGCCCCTTCGACTCGACGCGCGACGGCTTCGTCATGGGCGAGGGCGCGGGCATCCTCGTGCTCGAAACACTCGACCACGCGCTCCAGCGCGGTGCAACGCCCATCTGCGAGGTCGCCGGCTTCGGCTCCTCCGCCGACGCCTACCGCATCACCGACATCGACCCCGAGGGCACCGGCGCCGTCAAGGCGATGCGCCGTGCGCTCGAGATGGCGGGCATCGACCCAATGAAGCCCGACGACAAGGGGCGCGCGCCGGTGCAGTACATCTCCGCCCACGGCACGGGCACGCAGGAGAACGACGCCATCGAGACCAAGGCCGTCAAGACCGCCTTCGGCGAGCAAGCGCCGCGCGTCGCGTTCAGCAGCGTGAAGAGCATGATGGGCCATCTCATCCAGGCCGCCGGGGCCGTCGAGCTCATCACCTGCGTGCAGGCGATCCGCACGGGCATGGTCCCGCCGACGATCAACCTGCACACGCCCGACCCGAAGTGTGACCTCGACTACGTGCCCAACAAGGGACGCGATCTCTCGTCCGCGGGGGGTGTGGATGTCGCGATGTCCAACGGCTTCGGGTTCGGCGGGCAGAACAACTCGCTGATCGTTCGCCGGTACGTCGGGTGAGCCCGGTGTCGGCGCCAACCCCGCCGACGCGGAAGCTCAATAAGGCGCGTCATGCGCCCGCCCGCCCGCGCCTCGTCGCCGACGCGGACAAGCGACGGTCTAAAAAGCGGCAGCAGAAGTGGATCACCTGCATCTGCGCGGGTTTCGCGATCTGCGTGATCACGTGCGTAGGGCTGCTCATCTTCGCCGACAGCGTGATCTCGGCGCGCCCCGCGTGGTGGGCCCCGCCCGATGCGACGCACGCGCGCACCATCGCGACCGCCCAGCGTTTCGAGCGCCGCATCAGCGATCGCATGACGATGCTGCGCGATCAGGAGGAACGCTGGGTCCTCCAGATGTCCGAGGACGAGGTCTCGAGTTGGTTCGCCTCGCGCCTGCCCGTGTGGCTGGAAGCGGAGGGCGTGGGCTGGCCCATGAAGGGTCGCCCATTCGACATCTCATTCAAGGGGGGCAGCATCTTCGTGGGCATGCCCATGACCGGTGCGTGGCAGCGGCGCAAAGAGCGCGTCGTCGTCGCCGAACTCGGGATGAACGTGAGCGAGGATGGAGGGCTCGTCGTCCACCTCAAGGGCGTCACCCTCGGCAGGCTCCCGCTCCCCGACGCGTGGGCCAAGGGGCACCTGCAGGCGGCGGCCCACCGCGCCGCCCTCGATCCCGCAACCGTTGACGCGGTGATGACCGGCACCTCCGCGCTGCGCGAGGCGTCGCTCGCGATTAACCCCCACCGAATCGTCCGCGTCGAGGCGATCACCATCGAGGACGGCGAGCTCGCGCTCACCTGCGTGACCGTCCCGCGTGCGCACGCGCAGCGTTGAGGCCCGCCCCCGCTTCGCGGGTACAATCCCTGTAATGGCAGAGTTTCCAATCGATTCCGAAGGCGTCCACGGCCCCGCCCCCACCCCGGCGCTCCCGCTCATGGAGGACCGGGGCGACCCGAAGCACGCCTCCGATACGCTCACGACCGACGGCGCGATCGCGGTGCGCGTACACGTCCAGCCCTACCACGTCGATGCCGACGAAGCGCCGGACATGGGGCGGTACCTCTTCGCCTACCGCGTGCGCATCACCAACGAGGGCCAGACCACCGTCCAGCTCCTCACCCGCCACTGGGTCTTCACCGACGCCGGCGGCAAGACCCACGAGGTCCGAGGCGAGGGCGTGGTGGGGCGTCAGCCGCGTCTGCACCCGGGCGAGGGCTTCACCTACGAGAGCTTCGTGCCGCTCAAGACGTCGTGGGGAACAATGGAGGGCCGGTTCCACTTCGAGATCGGTGAGGGCCCCGACACGGGCGCCCCGCTCGAGGTGGGCATCGATCGCTGCTACCTCGTCTCGTCAGATGAGGCCGAGTGACCCAAGCCGTCGAACGGCACCCGTTCGAAAGGACAGCACAACATGAGCGACGAAACGATCCTCGCGACACAGCGCGCCGGAGACGGCCTGCGCGTCGATATCACCTCGAGCCAGCACAAATGGGTGGGCGATGAGCACGCGTCAGAGGACATCCAGAAGCCCGCGGGCCCGGACCCCTTCGCGCAGCTCCTCGGCTCGCTCGCCTCCTGCATGGCGATCACGGTGCGCATGTACACCGACCGCAAAGGGTGGCCCCTTGACGAGGTGCGCGTCGAGGTGTCTGACGATCGCAAGCCCGCGCAGCCCTTGGAGCGGGCCTTCGCGAAAGTCACCCTCGTGGGCGACCTCGACGAGGAGCAGCGTCAGCGCGTGTTCGATATCTCCAAGCGCTGCCCGGTGCACCGCACGCTCGCGCAGAGCGTGAGCATCCAGACCACGCTGGAGGCGTGAGGCCAAGCGCCGAGGCGCTCAGCCGATCCGCTTCTCGACGATCAGCAGGTGGTAGCCGAACTGCGTCTTGACGGGCTCGGAGACCTCCCCGATGGGGAGGTCGCCGAAGACGACCTGGTCGAACTCGGGGACCATGGCTCCCTTGGCGAACTCGCCCAGCGAGCCGCCTTCCTGACCGGAGGGGCATTTGGAGTGCTGCTTGGCGAGGTCCGCGAAGGGCTTGCCGCCCTCGATCTCCTGCTTGAGGCTGGAGGCCTGGGTTTCGGTCTCGACGAGGATATGGCTGGCTTGAGCGCGGGGCATGGGTGCCTCCTTTGTGGTTCGGGGAAGGGGGCGACCACTCTAGCCGAGAGGCCCGCCTGCGGACAGCCAGGCCCAGAAAACCCCGGCGAAGCGGAATGAATCGCCCCGCCGAGGACGTCGTGGAAGAGACGAAGAGTCCCGGCAACCCCGCGTTGCAACGCGCGACGATCGCCTCAAACGACAACGCGCCCGGGGCCCGGGCGCGTCATCGCGTGAGGCAGTTTGTGTGTCCCCCGGGGGGTGGGGGGTGCGGTTGTGCGGCTAGCCCGTTCGCTTTGGTGCGCTGCCGTCGCCGCTGGGATCGGGCCCGATGCGGAAGAAGCCGCCGTCGATCTGCGCGCCGTGCTCCACGCGGAGGGTCCGGGCGTTGCAGTCGCCTCTTAGACGGGAGCCGGCGGCGAGGTTCACGGTGTCCCCCGCGACGAGGCGGGCGTCCACCCGGCCCTGGATGTCCACGCCCTGGGAGGCCTGGATCATCTTCGCCTGCACCTGCGACTTGTTCACGACGCTGACCGCCCCGCAGGTGCGGACGTCGCCCCCGAACTGCATGCCTTTGAAGCGGACATCCTCGACCGCGACGCGCTGGTAGCAGGCGGGGCAGGAGACGGTGATCGCACGAGAGCCCACCTCGAGGGTGGCGCCGCAGTGGTAGCACCGAACGCGTCGGAGGATCACGGGCTTCGCCATGCGGGTGGGTCTCGTGTGCGAGAGAAAGGAACGTGATCGACGCGGATCAGGCCGCGTTCTGCTCGTCCTTGCTTGTTGCCTCACCCTTGAGCCACGAGGTGTTGCCCGCGGCTCCGGCGGTCGCGCGGGCCACGGCAGCGGTCGCGGCACCCGGGGATGCGGCGGATTCGCTGGCGACGCTCGCTGGGCGCATGGAGCGCGTCTCGATGCGGGGACGCTCGGTCACGGGCTGGGCGGGGGCAGGTGCGACGCGCTTCACGCCCGCGTTGGGGCCGACCTTGCAGTGGCCCTCGAAGCTGGCACCCTCCACCACGACGAGGTTGCCCGCGGTGATATCGCCGGTGACCTTTGCGCCGTTGTTGAGTTCGATCAGCTCGTCGCCCTGCACATCGCCGTTGACGGTGCCGTCAACGACCACGCGGGCGGCGTGGACGGTCGCGTTGCAGGTCGCGCCCTGGCCGACGCTGATCTCACCCTTCGAGGTGATGCTGCCGTCGAATGTGCCGAGGATCTTCGCGGCACCGTCGAAGCTCATCTCGCCCTTGAAGTGGGCGTCGGGGCCGATGACGGTGGTGTTCTGGTTGGTGGGTTGGGTCATGGGAGCCCTCTCTGGGTCGTCGGTGTGAACGGGCATCGGGGCCCGGAAGTGGTCCGTGTGAGCGTGGATTCCATCGACGCGGGTGCGGCCTTCTCGTGAGTTTCCAGCGGCCCAAATTCGGGAGTCCCCAAGCCGATCGGGCGCAGCGCGACCACGCGATGCGCAGTCTCGGCGCGTTGAGGCGCACATCAAGCCCGCTCGCAGCGGCCTCGGGTCCCGGAGAGGTGATCGAGCACGCGCAAACGCCGCGCCGGATATCCGGACGCCGAATCGGGCGATTCCATCGGGGAAAGACCAGCGGGAGGACACGTGCCGTGACAGGGTTTTCCGTGAACTGATCGGTTTCATGACGGCGGGGGCCGGATCGGGACAATGCTGGTAGTGAGATGTCGGATGTGTTTAGCAACTCGAACGACCTGCGGGTCGCCCGGACGGAACTCCTGCTCCGGATATCGCCGCACGAGGCATTCGCCTTCTTCGCGGACCCGCGACACCTCATCGAGATCACGCCCTCTTGGCACGTCCTCACGGTGCACTGCCCGGACGGAGCGGACTGGATGAGCTCGGACGCTCGTTATTCGATCTCACTGACGATCCACGGGCACGCGGTGGAATGGCAACTGCGCATCGCCGAGTGGAAGCCTCGCGAGAGTCTCCTGATCGAACAGGTGGACGGCCCGTACACGGAGTTTCGGCACCGGCGCGACTTCGAGGCGATCGCGGGCGGCACACGCGTCACCGAGCGCATCGAGTACGCCCACCTGGGCGGCAGCCTCTACCAACGCCTCATCATCCAGCCCGAGCTCGAACTGCTCTTCGCCCACCGGCACCGGCGCATCCTCGAGAAATTCGGCCTGACGGACGACCCCGAACAGGGCCGTTCCTCCAACGTCTCGCACGCAGCGGGCTGAAAAGCCGATCGCGCGTGCTGCGGTACCATCCCGGTTGGCTCACGAGGGGCCGCACCGATGTGCCAAACCGACGGATGGAGCGATACTTTGAAGACGACGACCGGCTGGATACACGCGATCTGCGCGGCGATGGCGCTCTCGGGAGCAGCGGTAGCGCAGGAGCACGAGCACGAAGAGATGCACGACGAGCCCGCCGGTGAGCACTCGATGGACGCGTCCATCGAGATGCGCCACGGCAACGCTTCGATCTCCCTCAATGGCAAGACGCTGGAGTACGACTGGTCCGCCGGCACGATGCCGGTGCTCGACGACACGACGGGCGAGACCCGGGCGGAGGTCTTCCACATCGCCTACCGCGTCGCCTCGGACGAGCCGCGCCCGGTGACCTTCGTGTTCAACGGCGGCCCCGGCTCCTCCTCCGTCTGGCTGCACATGGGCCTCTGTGGCCCCAAGCGCATCGTCTTTGCCAACGACAAGGGCGACCCCACTCCGCCGCCCTATGACGTGGTGGACAACGAGTTCACATGGCTCGCCTGGACCGACCTGGTCTTCATCGACCCCGTCTCCACGGGGTTCAGCCGCCCCGCGGAGGGCGTCGAGAAGAGCGAGTTCCACGGGCTCGAGCAGGACATCTCCTCCGTCGGCGATTTCATCCGCCTCTGGACGACGCGCAACGACGCGTGGGGAGCGCCCAAGTTCCTCTGCGGCGAGTCTTACGGCACCACCCGGGCCGCGGGGCTCTCGGTGTACCTGCAGCAGCGCCACGCGATGTACCTCAACGGGATCGTGATGATCTCGAGTGCGCTGGACTTCGGCACGCTGCGTTTCGGCGCGGGGAACATCCTGCCACCGGCGCTGTACCTGCCGACGTACGCCGCGACGGCGCACTACCACAAGGCGCTGGAGCGTGACCTGCAGCGCAAGGGCCTCGACGACCTGCTCGCGGAGGTCGAGTCGTTCGTGGTGGAGGAGTACACCCCGGCGTTATTGCTGGGCGATCGCCTGGACGAAGCGCAGCGCGCCGCGATCGTGAAGAAGCTCACGCGGTACACGGGCACGAGCGAGGCCTTCATCGATCGGGTCCGCCTCGCGCCCACGATCTGGCGCTTCACCAAGGAACTGCTCCGCGATCAGGAACGAACCGTCGGGCGACTCGACAGCCGCTTCCAGGGCATCGACGCGGACCCCAGCGGGGACTCCACCGAGCGAGACCCGAGCTACGACGTGATCCTCGGTCCCTACGCAGGCGCGATCAACCAGCACCTCCGGGGCGAGCTCGGCGTCACCGAGGACCGCGTCTACGAGATACTCACCGGCAACGTCCGCCCCTGGGACTACGGCTCGGATGGCAACGGCAGCTACGTCAACGTCGCCCCACGCCTCGCCGAAGCGCTCAGAATCAACAAGGATCTCAAGGTCGAATTCCACAGCGGCTACTACGACCTCGCGACGCCCTACTTCGCGACGGAGTACGTCATCAGCCAGCTGCACCTCGACGACGAGCTGCGCGACAACGTGACGCACGTTCTGTATCCCTCCGGGCACATGATGTACCTCCACCTCCCTTCGCTCGAGAAGCAGTCGCGCGCTGCGCGGGCCTTCTACGAGAACACGCTGAAAGAACACTGAGCATGAAGCGGACACGGATGACGATGGCGATGATCGGTGCCGGCGGGCTCTGGCTCCACGGGTGCGCTTCGACGTGCGACACGCAAAGCGACACGGAGCTTCGAGCGGATGATGTGACGCTGCTGCGGTCCTACCTCCGCGGCGCCTTCTCCAGCGAGGCCCAGTCGCGCGAGGACCCAGAGACCTACTTCGACATCCGCATCCATTGCGTGCCGATCTGGGAGGACCGGACCGACGGCCCGTGGATGTACAACGAGCAGTCCGTGGCGAACCGGAAGCCGTATCGACAACGCGTCTACAGACTGTCGGACTCGCTGGACGGCTTCGTGTCCTCAGCCGTCTACACGCTCCCGGGCGATCCGCAGCGCTTCGCCGGTGCCTGGCGCGACCCGCGAGTCTTCGACAGCCTCAGCCCCGATGAACTCGATCTCCGAGAAGGGTGTACCGTGCTGTTGAAGCGGGAGGGCTTCGCCTTCGTCGGCGGCACGGTCGGTAACGGCTGCACATCCACCTTTGAGGACGCGGCGTACGTCACGAGCGAGATGACGCTCCTCCCTGACGTTCTCCTGACATGGGACCGCGGGTGGACCGCCGAAGGCGAGCACGCCTTCGGCCCTACCGAGGGCGGTTACGTCTTCGATCGCGTCCCGATGCCCGAATGAATTGGCTTCCGTTTCTGCCCGGTCCGGGGTAGGGTGGTGCCAACACCCGCCGGGGAGAAGGAGCGGGCGTGCCAGAACGGTCGGATCCCATCCAGTGCGTCTGGGGCGATGATCTCGGTCTCGCGACGGGGACAGTGCGCCTGATCGGGTACTCCCAGACGTGGCCCGAAGCCTTTAGCGCCATGCGCGGCGAGGTCATCCAGGCCCTCAGGGGCGTGGGGCACGTGGAGACCGAGCACATCGGGTCCACCTCCGTCCCGGGCATGACCTCAAAGCCGATGATCGACCTGATGGCCGGCATCGAAGAGCTGAGCCAGCACGAGGCGTGCATCGAGCCGCTCGAGAGACTCGGGTACGCCTACAAGGGCGAGTTCGGGCTGCCCGGGCGACACTTCTTCGTGATGGGCGAGCCAGCGACGGCCCACCTGCACCTCGTCGAGCACGACAGCCACTTCTGGCGCCTCAACATCTTCTTCCGCGACATCCTGCGCAACGACGACGATGCGCGGGACCGGTACGTCCACGTGAAACGCGAGCTCGCGGAGAAGTTCGCCGACAGCCGGCCGGACTACACCGCGGGCAAGGACCAGATCATCAAGACGCTGCTGCGCGAGGGCGGCTGGACGGAGGGCTGACCGGGCCGGTCAGAGCTCGTCGCTCGCGCCGGCCGCTCCGGTCATCGCCTTGATCTGCGAACGGATCTGCATGCGCATCATGTTGGCGGCGGACTCGGGGATGCCCTCCTTGCGGAGGTTCAGGCGGATAGCGAGGTTCCAGTCGCTCTCGGTCAGCTCGTACCCCAACGCGAGCATGCGCTCGTGCAGGTCCTGCATGTGCCCGGCGCCGTAGATGACACCGATGCCGTTGTTCCACATGCGCTTCGAGGCGAGCTGGCCCTTGAGGTCCTCGATGACCTTCTTATTGCGGTCCACGATGATGACTTCCATCAGCGCCTCGGGGTTCCCCATGCCGGGCTGCGCACCCGCGACGGCGAGCGCGTCGTCCGCGTTGGCGAGCATCTCCATGATCATCAGCTTGCCCATGGCGCTGCCGCCCGGGATGAACTTGATGATCGAGAAGACGATGTCCGCCATCGCCGCCATCGAGGAGGAGCCGTCGAGCATCCCGAAGATCATCGAGCCATCGCCGCCCTTCTCCTCGAGCAGCGTGCGGACCTCATCGACCGAGAGGTCCGCGTTGATGTGGTTCTCGAAGTCATGGCTCATGATGTCGCCCTGGAAGGCGAGGCCGAAGGTGTCGGCCATCTTCTGTTGCAGCCCCGGCTCCGCGCCGAGTTCCGCGTCGGAGAGCGGGGGCTGGATCGCGATGGAGAGGTCCCGGTCTACACCCCGCCCGCCCTCTTTGCCGTCGGCACCGTAGGAGACCAGCGTGAAGTCGCTTCCGCCCTCCGTGGCGCTGTACAGCAGCGGGCGGCCCCAGGCGTCGGTCGCCGAATCGCTGATCCATTCCAGTTGCCGGTCGCCCAGATCGAGTTCGTGTGCGCGCTCGTGCAGCGCGTCGAGGTCCGCGGGATAGCCGTCCCACGTCTGCTCCTCGGAGGCCTCTGCGCCGCGCTTCATGGCTTCGAGCATGGTCGCGAAGAGCCGGATGCGCCCCTCGGTGCGTTTCACGCGCTCCTCGTCCGACAGGTCGGCGGGCAGCTCGCCCGCGCCCGACGGGCCCACGCCCTCGTACAGCACCACATCAAACGCCTCGAGTGTTTTGGTCAGGTGCTTGTAGAACCGAGGGTCGCCGATGTGGATCGCGCCGACGAGTGTCACATTGGGCATGCCCTCCTTGGTGTACACGCGCTCCGCGACGTCGAGGTCCAGAACGCCCTGGCGGGTGTCGTCCACGCGGATCCACGGCTCCTGCTCATCCGCCACCGAAGCGTGCACAGGCGCGAGAGTGCCGAGGAGCGAGAGGGACAGGACGACCAAGACGGGGCGGAGGAGGGTGTTCAGCATGGTGGTACTACCGGCGTAGGGGTGGGAGGGTTCGCGCACGAAAACGGGCCCTACAGGGCCCGCACGGAACTGTGCGTCACATCGAGCGGCCGCACCGCCTCGGCCTCGATAGAGCGAGTGTCGGCCTGAAAGGCCGTACGGAGCGATCGAATCAGACGGCGAAGCTGGAGCCGCAGCCGCAGGAGCTGTTGGCGTTGGGATTGCCGAAGACAAAGCCGCGCCCCATGATCTCGTCCTTGAAGTCAACGGTGGTGCCGTTGAGGTAGAGCATGCTCTTGGGGTCGCAGATGATCTTGATCCCGTGCTGCTCGAAGAGCTCGTCCGTGTCCTTCTGGTTCTCGGTGAGGTCCAGGACGTAGCTGAAGCCAGAGCAGCCGCCCCCCTTCACGCCCACGCGCAGGCGGATGTTCTCCACGTCGAGCTCCTGCTGCTCAACGATCGCTCGGATCTCTCGGGCAGCGGATTCGGTCAGAATGACGCCCGACTGCTCGGTCTGCGTCTCAGTGGTCGTTTCGGTGGCCATCAATGCCCTTCCTATGCGTGCCCCGCCGCGATGGGCGAACGGGGGCGATCATCGTGTGGGTCCGCCCTGTGAACACACGGGGGCGGGTCCTGATTCCATCGGTCATCCTAGGGCCCTAGCCCACCGGGTTTCCGTGGGAACCGCCTCAGTGGGCGTGGGCTTCCTCGGCCTTGCCGTTCTTCTCGTTGTAATCCTTGATCGCCGCCCGGATCGCGTCCTCGGCGAGCACGGAGCAGTGGATCTTGACGGGCGGCAGGGCTAGTTCCTCGACCATGTCGGTGTTCTTAATCTTCATCGCGTCCTCCATCGTGCGTCCCTTGAGCCACTCGGTGGCGAGGGAGCTGCAGGCGATGGCCGAGCCGCAGCCGAAGGTCTTGAACTTCGCGTCAGCGACCTTGCCGTCGGCGCCGATCTGGAGCTGGAGCTGCATCACGTCGCCGCACTCGGGGGCACCGACGATGCCGACACCCACGTCCTTGCGCTCCTTGAGCTCCTTGGTGGTGCCGAACGTGCCGACGTTGCGGGGATTCTCGTAGTGCTCGATCAGTTGCTTGCTGTATGCCATTTGAAAGCTCTTTCTGTGAGCGGGGGTCTGCTTTGATTCGCCCCCGGGCTCCCGCACGGGGTTCATGAAACGCTGCGGATGGATCTCTGGATTCCCGGGTGCCCGGGGGTGGATCAACTCGTCAGTGGCTCTGCCACTCGATCTTGCTGATGTCGATGCCTTCCTTGAACATGTCGTAGAGCGGCGAAAGGTTGCGGAGGTGGTTGACGGCCCAGGTGATCTTCTCGATCGCGAAATCGACTTCCTCTTCCGTCGTCCACTTGCTCAGCGACAGACGCAGCGAGGAGTGCGCGAGGTCGTCGCCGATGCCCAGCGCCTTGAGCACGTAGCTCGGCTCCAGCGATGCGCTCGTACACGCCGAGCCCGAGCTGCAGGCGATGTCCTTGATCGCCATCATCAGGCCCTCGCCCTCGACGAAACCGAAGGAGATGTTCGTGATGTGCGGCAGCCGACGGTCCGCGTGACCGTTCACCTGCGTGTGCTCGAGCTTCTCCTGCAGGGTGTCCTCGAGCTTCTTGCGGAGCTTGAGCGTGTGCTGCTGGTCCTTCTCCATCTCCTCATACGCCAGCTCCGCGGCCTTGCCCAGGCCCACGATGCCGGTGACGTTGAGCGTGCCCGAACGAATGCCGCGCTCCTGCCCGCCGCCCTCGATCTGCGCGGTGAGGCGGATGCGAGGGCGCCGGCGCCGGACATAGATCGCGCCCACGCCCTTGGGCCCGTACATCTTGTGACCGCTGAATGTCATCAGGTCGATGTTGTCGCGCTCGACATCGGTGGGCATCTTGCCGACCCACTGCGTCGCGTCGGTGTGGAGGACGACGCCGCGGTCGTGACAGAGCTTGCCGATCTCGGGGACCTCGTTGATGGTGCCCAGCTCGTTGTTGGCCCACATGATGGAGACGAGGATGGTGTCGTCGCGCATCGCGCCCTCGACCATGTCCTTGGTGATCAGGCCGTCGGCGCGGGGCTCGAGGAAGGTGACGTCGAAGCCGTCCTTCGCGAGGCGCTTGCAGGGGTCGAGCGTCGCCTTGTGCTCGTGCATCGCGGCGATGATGTGCCCGCGCCCCTTCTCGCCCGCGCCCTTCTTGGCGTACATCGTCGCGGCGCCCTTGATCGCGAGGTTGTTCCCCTCCGTGGAGCCGGACGTGAAGATGATCTCCTTGGGCTGTGCACCGATCAGCTTGGCGATGGACTGTCGCGCCTGATCGACCGCCGCCTCGGACTCCCAGCCGTAGGCGTGGTTGCGCGAGCCGGGGTTGCCGAAGGTCTCGGTGAAGTACGGGAGCATCGCGTCCAGCGCGCGCTTATCGCAGGCGGTGGTGGCGGCGTTGTCGAAGTAGATCGGGAACTTCATCTGTGGAGCGTCCTCGCTGGTGCGGGATGAGTGGGCGAATCAACACTCCAATTTAGAATGATTCCAAGGAGCGGTCCACCGTTCGGGTCATGTTGAGGGAAAATCCCCATTCTTGACCCCTGAGGAGGGTGCCGCCCGGCGCGTTCCGCGCATGACGCAGGCCCGGGAGGCCGGGCTGCGTCGAGTGACTCAATAGCGCGTCCGTGACAGCCGAGAGGGGCGTCCGTGCCCACGCGTGCGGGTCGCCTGGTACTGCCGCCGTCCTTGGCGACGCGTCCCGCACGTCGGCGAATCCGCGGTTGAGGGGATCCACCACACGCAGAAATGCGCACGGGGCGAGGATTCATCGCGGTTCGGCGCAGCTTCTCCACGGATTCCCCCCAGACCGCCCAGAATCACCCGTTCTCGGGATGATCGGGTGCCCTCATCCCCCCAGATGATCAGCATGGATCGGGTGTTGTGGCAGCGGATTGACTATGCCGTGCTCGCACACGAGCGGCAGGCGGTCCTGCTCCGTGAACCGTTGGGCGTTGGGCAGCTCGCGCATCGGCCTGTCCGGCTGGCGCGTTGGGTGGTAGAGGTGAAACGCGGGGAGCTCCCGGACGCCGACGCAGACGCGATGCCCAGACCGGGCGGCGCGGTGGGCGAACTCGTCGTCCTTGAAACCCCAGCCGCGATACAGCTCGTCGAACCCGTTGAGCGCGAGGTACATCTCGAGCGACACCGAGAAGTGACCCCCCAGCAGCTTGGGCTTGTGCGCCGGTGCCAGCCGGAATTGTCGCAGGAGCAGGTGCTTGCGGTAGCGCCGGTCACGTTTCGCGAGTGTCGCGAGCTGCCGCTCGGTCGGCGTGAGCGTGTCGTCACCGCTGAACCAGCGGTCGCCCGAGAGGGCGGCGCTCGTGTGCTCATCGACATCGATCCGGTACGCGTACACGAGCGGCTTGTCCGACCCGAGCCGCGCGTGCCCCTCGAGCGTGCGGTCCGGCAGGACCATGTCGCGATCGATCACGACGATGCGCCCCTCGGAGTGCCCGAGCGACTCGTGGAGGTGGCGCACCGCGTTGTTGCGCACCTGGCAGAGCCGCTCTTCGTTGTGTGTCGCGCGGCGTACCCACCACACCGGCAGCCGGTACGCGCGCGCGCAGCGCTCGATCTCGTCGCCGATCGCCCGGTCATCGTTGTCGCAGCTCACGCTGACGGTCGTCGGGCGCAGCGTCTGGCGGGCTAGCCCCGCGAGCGCGAGGTCGAGGTAGTGGGGCGTGTGCGTGGGGATGACGACGTGGAGCGGCATGCTCGTGCGCTCAGTCGCTGTCTTTGAGGTTGTTGAGTTCGTCGCGGAGGATCGCCGCCAGCTCGTAGTTCTCGTTGCGGATCGCCTCCTGGAGGCGCGTCTGCAGCTCGGACTTCTGGCTCGCGGGCAGCTTCTTGGTCAGTTCCGCCATCATGCCGCGGAGCAGCTTCGTCTCGTTGGCGTCCTCGAAGAGGTCGGTCCGCCCGTTGGACTCGAACGCCTGCTTGAGGTGGGCAAGGCCCTCCTCGATACCGAAGAGCGCCGAGCGCGGCTCGTCCTCGGCGATCGCCTGCGACGCGATCGCGCGCGTCCGCATCATGAGCAGGTACGGGCGGAACTGTTCGAGCACCTCGCGGTCTTCGTCCGCCTCCGCGTTGTCCCGGCAGAGGTCGAGCACACGCAGATTCCGGCTGGTGTCCCGCCACACCGCGTCGTACTCCCCGAGCACGAGCAGGCTGATGTACCGGTGGTAGTACTGCACCGCTTCCTCGCGAAGACGCCGGCAATCCTCGCTACTGATGAGAAATGGCTCCTCGGCCTCATCCGCGACGTGGTCATCGAGGGCGGCCTCGAACTCGTCGAGCAGGCTCTCGAAGCCGTTGGGGCGGACGCCGTCGGGGCGTCCGGACATCTCCATCTGGAGCAGGCCCAGGTCCAGGCGCATCTGCACCTTGGGCTCGCCGTCCTCGCCTCGGATGAGGCGGACGTTGAGCTGCCCGGGCTCGTGGGGCCATTCGCGGAGGAATTCGGTCAGGTCGTGGTTCGTCACAGCGGGTGAGGATACGCCCTGACGCGGGTTGGCGGGTATGAATACAGCGTGTCCTCTGGCCCCCCCAATCCGGCAGACCGGCAACGCGTGCCATTGATCATCGCCGGCGTGCTGTCGGTCGCCCTCCACATCGGCGGGGCGTACGCGCTGGGGATCATGCCCGGGCAGTGGACGACCGAACGCGAGCAGGGCCAGCGCGAGCCTCAGCCCTTCCGGACGAGCGTGCCGTACGTCACGCTGGGCGAGCGTGAAGGCTCGCCGCTCTCCATCTCGTGGATCACCACCCCCGAGCCGGAGAATCACACCTCGGTCGATCCCTCCGAATCCGTGCAGCCGCGTCTGCGCACCGAGGAGGCGGCGCCGGTGCTGGGGCCGCAGACCAGCGCGATCGGGCCGGGCGATCAGCTGCGACGATTGGACGCCCAGGCGTTGCGGAGCATGACCGAGCAGGTGCGCGCAGCGCAGCGCGAGGCGCTCCAGGCGGTGGCGCGTGAGGCGAGCGTGCTGCTGCGCACGCCGGCTGCGTTCCTCGATCTCCTGGCTCGCGAGAAGCCCGCACAGGATGAACCGGCAACCGACGCCCCGACGCCCCTCGCGGAGTCGCCCTCCCTTCAACCCGAAACCCCCGGCGGCGGTGCCCCAGACCCGGCCCCCGAGGCGCAGGTCACCGATCAGGAATCCGACCCCTCTTCGACGATCATGGCGGTCGTGGACGACATCGGCTCCGAGCTCACCTCCGAGGGGCTCAAGCTGCGGACGTTCAAGCCGATCGTGCCGCCCGGCCTGCCGCAGGCGCGGGGCGTGGTGGTCTTCGATATCGCGTTCGACGGTGCCGGCAAGTCCTACGCGGAGATCGTGGAGGCTTCGAGGCACCCGCAGTGGGACCAGCTCTACAAAAACGTGATCTATCAGAAGTGGACGGCGACGGGCCCCGCGATCGAGCGCCTCGCGTCGACGCCCGAGGACGACCGGGTGCGGATCCGTCTGCGGATCAGTTTCGAGAACTCCTGGCGCTGAGCCGCGTACCGAAGGCGTAGAGATCGCCCCCCGATGGGCCGATAGAACGTGATAGACCCACCCATGCGCACCCACCGCTCCATCTCGATTGCCCTCGTGCTCGCATGGAGCGGGATTCTCTTCGCGTCGGACGTCCCGCCTTTGGTGCAGGTCTCGACGATCGAGCTGCACAGCCCGCTGGCCGTTGAACTCCAGGAACCGCCGGCGACGCTGGGGGGCATCGACGATTTCCGCAAGCTGTGGCGCGACCCGCGCTTCCCGACGGTGCTGTTGCGCAAGCACGGCGCGATGTACGCGGCGTTCCGCCGGTTGGGGCCGATCCCGCAGGGGCGGAGCTCGGCGGATATCCCGTCGGACATCGTCTACTTCGTCGGGCGTCCCACCATCAAGGACATCCTGGGCGTCTGGCCCGACGCGGTGCAGAGCGAGCGCGTCTCCCACGCGATCGATCTGCGGTTGCAGGCCGAACCGGCGCGCGAGACGCGCATCATCAAACAGCCCGAGAAGAGCGGCACGCCTCGGATGGCGCACCAGCCGACGCGGGTGCGCCGGCTGGCTTCGATCGCTGATCGCTACACGCGAGCCGAATGATGCGGTGCTGAGGGGCGTTCAGGCGCCGACGTCGGCCTTGTGGCTGTTGCCCTCGTCGTCGCCCGCGATGGACTTACGCATCGAGGTGTCGGCCACCATGTTCTGCATGCGGTAGTAGTCCATGATGCCCATGTTGCCCTTGCGGAAACTCTCGGCCATCGCCTTGGGGACCTCCGCCTCCGAGAGCACCACGATGGCGCGGTTCTTCTGCTCCTCGGCGCGGTATTCCTGCTCGAGGGCGACCGCCAGCGCGCGGCGTTTCTCGGCCTCGGCCTGGAACTGCTTCTTCTCCGCCTCGGCGGTGTCGGTCTTCAGCTTCGCGCCGATGTTCTCGCCCACGTCGATGTCGGCGATGTCGATCGAGAGGATCTGGAATGCGGTGCCCGAGTCGAGCCCGCGCTCGAGGACGGTCTTGGAGATGCGGTCGGGGTTCTCGAGCACCTCCTGGTGCGTGAGCGCCGAGCCGATGGTGGAGACGATGCCCTCGCCCACACGGGCGACGATGGTCTCCTCGGTAGCACCGCCGACCAGGCGCTGGATGTTCGCGCGGACGGTTACGCGGGCGCGGGCCTTGAGCTGGATGCCGTCCTTCGCCACAGCGTCAACAGTGGGGCGTCCCAGCTTGGGATTCGGGACGTCGATCACCTTCGGGTTCACCGAGGTCTGCACCGCGTCGAGGATGTCACGCCCCGCGAGGTCGATCGCGCACGCGGTGTCGAAGGGCAGGTCGATCTTCGCACGCGTCGCGGCGATCATCGCGTTGATGACCTGCGGCACACGCCCGCCCGCGAGATAGTGCGTCTCGAGCATATCCGTCGTGATCTCGATGCCGGCCTTCACGGCCTTAATGCGACTGAGCACGATGATGTCGGGGCGCACCTTGCGGAAACGCATGCCGATGAGCGAGAAGAGCGAGACCGGGGCGTTCGAGAGGAACGCCTGCACCCAGAGGCTCAGGAACTGGAATATGAAGGCGATCGCGACGAGAGCGACGAGGCCGCCCAGAACCGCGACAGCGATAACCCAAGAATCGACAGCAAGCGTAAGGGGGAACACGTGTGTCCTTTCGTAGAGGCACGGTCAGCGGGGCCCGGAGCCCGGGACCGTTGAGAGTCAACGATCCTACACAGTCACTGCGAGTCGGACAGACGATTTGTCGGAGGACGGGTCAGCCCGTCGCGTTGGTGTCCGGGCGGACGAAGATCTCGTTGCCACGGACCTCGACGACCCGGATGGGCGTCCCCGCATCGATCGCCCCTGAACGGGCGATGACCTCGACGCGGGCGCCTTCGATTTCAGCGGTGCCCACTGGGTGCAGCGAGGTCTTCGAGACGCCGGTCGCCCCGAGCAGCGCCTCTTCGAGGGCCCGGCGTTCGGTCAACTCACGGGCGGCGTCGTTGTTGTCCGTATCGTCGCCGCTGCCGAGGATCAGGCCACGCCCCATCGGCGTGTGCGGCAGCACGCGGACGCCGAAGACGAAGATCGTGATCGCACCGAGGACGACCGCC
Source organism: Phycisphaerales bacterium (assembly GCA_029260475.1). Lineage (GTDB taxonomy): Bacteria > Planctomycetota > Phycisphaerae > Phycisphaerales > UBA1924 > OFTM391. The sequence goes on from JAJDDE010000115.1 coordinate 17,071, forward strand.
CCGGCACCCGTGATGCCCCAACTCGCGCCCTCCTGGAAGAGGGCGATGACACCCGCGAGGGCGCAGAGCCCCGCGACGGCGGCGATGAGCCCCATCGAGGGGATGAACACCTCGAGGATCGCGAGTACGAACGCGGTCCCGATCAGCACCGCGCCCCAGATCACAAAGTCGCTCACGCGTCGGCCTCTCCCTCTGCGGGGGTGTCGACGGGCGTGCTGGACGGGACCACGACGACGCGGTTGCCCTGGATCTCGACCACGCGGATCTCCGTGCCGCGCGCGATCCAGCCGGAGGGCGTCGCGACGTCGTAGATGCGTCCGTCGAACTCGGCCTCGCCCTCGGGGCGAAGGTCTGTCGTGCTGACGCCCGTCTCCCCGACCACGAGATCGATGTGCGGTGCGGCGTCCATCGCGCCGAGCATGCCCACCGAGGCGCTGGTGTCATACGTTGCGAGCGTGGGCATGAGCATGAGGTTGCGCGCTATGGGGATAGAGCGTGTGAACTTTGACACGAAGTACACACCGATCCCCGCTCCGAACAGCGACAGGAACACCGTCGCGATCGCCCAGCCAAGGCGTCCGTCCGAGCCCTCGCCCGTGCCCGGGAAGAGCTCGCCGACACCCGCGAAGGTGCCGATGAGCCCCGCGAGCAGCGCGAGCAACCCCAGCACCCCCGGCACGCCGAACCCCGGGAATATGAAGATCTCCAAACAGATCAGCAGCACCCCGCCCAAGATCGCGACGAGCGTCCACCAGGCCGAGGCATCGATCATCATCGGCGGCACGATGAGCCCCGCGAGGGCGACCATCGCGACGAGCCCCGCAACGCCCACGCCCGGCATCGCCATCTCGATGAAGAGTCCCAGCAGGAAGATGATGATCATCGCGCCGCGGAAGAACAGGCCGGTCATGCCCTGGGTCGCGAAGGCGACGAAGTCTTCCGACCACGACTGATCGAGGCGGACGAGCTCGCTGGCGGCG
>JAJDDE010000116.1 GCA_029260475.1 Phycisphaerales bacterium
CTCGTCGTCCTCGCCCTCTTCGCCGGCTGCGCACAATCGCAGCGGTCGTCGCACAGCGGCGGTGATCCGCAGTGGGCCCTTGCGATTCACGGCGGCGCCGGGTTCATCGATCCCAACATCTCCGCAGAAGGGCGTGCCGCCTACGAGAACGGCATAACTGAAGCCCTCCGGCACGGTGCAGACCGCCTCGCGAAGGGCGACGACGCGATCGAGGTCGTCGAGACGGTCGTCCGCATCCTCGAGACCAACCCGCTCTTCAACGCGGGGTGCGGGGGCGTCTTCGCGGCCGACGGCACCGTGAAGCACGACGCCTCCATCATGGACGGGCGTGACCTCTCCTGCGGCGCCACCACCGGCACCACCACCGTGAAGCACCCGATCACCCTCGCGCGCAAGGTGATGACGGACACGCGATTTGTCTTCCTCTCGGGTGAGGGCGCCGAGGAGTTCGCCGATGGGACAGACGTGGAGCGCGTAGACAACAGCTACTTCCAGACCGAGCCCCGGCGCAGAGACCTGGAGAAGCGTCTCCGCACGGACGCCGGCGGCACCGTCGGCTGCGTCGCGATGGACACGAGCGGCAACCTTGCCGCCGCGACGAGCACGGGCGGGCTGACCGCGAAGAAGTGGGGGCGCATCGGCGACTCACCGGTTGTCGGCGCGGGCACCTACGCTGACAACCGGACCTGTGCGCTCTCGGGCACGGGCGAGGGCGAGCAGTACATCCGGCACGCGATCGCCCACGAGGTCCACGCCCTCATGCTCCACAAGGGCTGGTCGCTCGAGCGCGCGTGCAACCACGTGCTCACCGACGTCCTCAAACCCGACGACGGCGGCATCATCGGCGTCAGCAGCACGGGCGAACTCATCACGCTCACCAACACGCCCAGCATGACTCGCGGCAAGGCCGACAGCACCGGGCGCTTCGAAATCTCGATCTGGGAGGACTGAGCCGTGCGCACGCTCATCGTCCTCATCGTCTCGGTGCTCCTCTTCGGCTGCGCCGAGCAGCGTCACGGTCGCCTGCTCATCATCGGGGGCGCGCTGTCGTCGGAGAACACGCCCGTCTTCCGCGCTTTGGAGTCCGAGCCAGACGAGCGTTTAAACATCGTGGTTATCCCCGTCGCCTCGGGTGTGCCCGAAAAGTCCGGCCCGGGCACCGCGATGGAACTCCACGCGAATCTCAACAGCCCGACCGTCACCGTGATCGACCCGCGCACGGCACCGATGGCGGACGTGGTGCGCGCGATCGACGGCGCGGACGCCGTCTGGTTCACCGGCGGTGACCAGTCACGCATCACCGAGCACATGCGCAACACCCCGGCCCACGACGCCTGCTTCCGCCTGCTCAAGCGCGGCGGCGTCATCGCGGGTACTTCGGCGGGGGCCGCGATGATGGGGGAGACGATGATCACGGGCGGGCGCGACGAGGAGGTGACCACAGCGGATGGGATGGGGTTCCTGCCCGGGGTGCTGACCGATCAGCATTTCAAGGAGCGCGAACGTCAGCCTCGGCTTACAGCGGCGATGGAGCGAACAGGCATTCAACTGGGCCTTGGCGTCAACGAAGACCGCGCGGTGCTCGTCGAGGTTGAGGGCATGATGCTCACGCCGGTCGGTGAACAACCGTTCATCGGATACCGGCTCCAGTCCAATGGCATCGTCATAATTATGGTGCCCTGGGTCTGGGACATCGAGCCGCCTTTCTGTCTCAGGGATATCTTTCACCACGCGGTCGCACGGGCGATACGCCGCGATGAGGATTCCGGTCCGTCTCCAATCGAGTAGCCGACTTGCGTCGGGTGGCATGCTCAACGGCCCTGCGTTGAACATGATCCGGATTGACACGGACACTCTTCATGGTCAACTCAGTGGACTTGACCATGCCACTTTCGGAGGAAGCGTCAGAGCGCTTTGCGAGGCGGGATGATCGCGTTGGCCATCACCAATCCCGCGCTGATCGCGACCGCGATCATGACGACCTTGAACCCGGTGTTGATGCCGAGTTCCACGTTCTGATCGATGAGCGCGTTGACGCCCCCCAGCCCTACGGCACCGGGCACGAGCACCATGATGCCCGGCAGCACCGGCACCACCGCGGGCCGATCGTAATAGCGTGTGTACCCCGCGCCGACGAGCCCGATGAGCAGCGCACCGAGGCTCACGCCGACCTCGCCACCGATCGCCTCGGTGCCCAGCCGCGCTCCGGCGAAACCTAGAATCCCGGCGATCGCGATCACCACGACATCGCGGGGCCTCGCGCGGAAGACGATCGTGAACCCGATCGCCGCGGTGAGCAGGGCGATGCCCTTGGTCCCCGGATTGATCGCGTGCGTCGCGGCGACCTCCATTGCCTCGGGTGTTGCCGATTCGGCGAAGGCCAACATCGCTCCACGCCCTAGGGCGAGTCCGAATCCGAGCGACACGAAGGAGATGACCGCGCCCATCAGGCGTGCGGTGCCGGAGACGAGGTGGCGCATGGAGAGCTCGTTGACCGCGATCGTGAGTGCGAGGCCGGGGAGTATGAGCAGCAGCCCCGAGAGCGTGATGATGAGGCTCGACGCGGGGCCCGCGTAGAGCGCAGCGACCAGACCGATCACGCCCGCGACCGCGCCGGCGGCGGCCTCGAGGAGCCGCGCCGTGCGCGCGGAGCGGGAGGTCATATACACCAGAGCCCCGGTACACACGCCCGCGAGCGCGGCGCAGGCGGACTCCCAAAACGTGCCGTCGAAGAGGCGAGCCGCCGACGCCGCGACGAGCCCGTGCGCCGCCGCGGTGAGCAGCGGGGGGTACCGCGTGGGCGCGTTGATGATCGCCGAGAGTTCCGATAGCCCCTCGTGCGGATGGAGGGTGCCGGAGGCGACGCGGGTCGCGACCTCGTCCACGAGCGTGAGGTGCTCGAGGTGCAGCAGCACCTCAGGAACGCGCACGATCAGCATGCGCTGTCGCACGCCCGCGCCGAAGGCCAGACGCACCGCGCCCGGCGAGGCGAGGCACTGGCAGGTCAGGCCCAGCGTGAGCGAGCACGCCTCGATCGAGGCCTCGAGGCGGTGCGCGGGCGTGCCGCAGGAGTGGAGCACGCGCGTGAGCTCGCTGATGAACTCGATGATCTGGATCGCGGCGTCGTCGTCGAGGGATCGCGAGACGAGCATCGAGGGGGCGTGTGTCATGAGCTCGTCACGCCGCCGTTGCTGGTGCGGATCGCCCACGCGATCGTGCGGCAGCGCTGCGTCTCTCCGAAGGAATCGTCGGCTCCGATCGTCTCGTTCCACGCCTCGAGCACGCCCGGGAAGCGCTCGCGGTAGGTGTCGTGGGCCGCGATCACGCCGCCGGGGCTGACGAAGGACGCCCAGTCCACGAAGTCCGCCTTCGCGCCCTCGTAGGAGTGATCACCGTCCACCCAGAGCACGTCGATAGGCGATCCGTGCCACTCGCCGACCGCGTCGTGGGAGTACATGCGCTTGTGGTCCACACGATCGCTGAAGCCGTGCGCGCGCACGGTGTTCTCAAAGGCGTCGTGGTCCTCATCCTTGAATGCGCCGAAGTGGGTGGGCTCGTGCGGGTCGATGCAGGTGATGCGGACGTCGGTGTTGCCGTGTGCTTTGGCGCCCTCGAGCATGAGCACGCAACTCTTCCCACGGAAGGAACCGATCTCGACAACGGTCTTGGCGTCTTTCGCCAAGTGGTACAGGAACCGCGTCTCCTGGATCGCGAGCAGGCCCTCGAGGGTGTTGTGGAGACGGCAGATCTCAGAGCCGTGGGCACCCAGACGGACGCGGAGGTAGTTCGGTCGGAGGCGCTTGGCGAGCGGGGTCGAGGCTGGGGCGGTGGTCGGCATCCGGGTATGGTACTAACGATGCCGACACGACTGCTCACCCCGCTGTTCGTCCTGTGCGTATTTCTCGGCGGCTGTGCGTCGCCTTGGGAAGAGCACTTCCGCCCCGCACGCCAACTGGCGAGCGTGGACCTTTCTGCGCGTGAGACCGCGCGCGTGATCGAGGTCGAGTGGGAGCGGCTCTCCGCCTACGAGCGGGAGGCGCGGGAGCGTGCGATCAACCGCGACGAGCGCCCCGACCAACTCGAGCCCAGCGAAGCGCAGGGCGAATTGGTCGCGCTGCTCGACGCCACTCGGGTGGACGCGTCGCCCGCGAACGCCCTCGTCCTGGGCAGTTCCCGGTTCCTGTCAACGACGCTGCTCGATCCGTACGACCACGCGGTCCGCGCCTTCGCCGCCAAGGTGGGGGGTGATGTCGCGGTCGTCTCGATCGAGCCGCTGGGGCTGCGCGACACCGTGGAGTACGCCACGCGCACCGAGTGGTACGAGCGCGATGTGTACGACCGCACGGGCCGGAGGCGGGGCGACCGAATCGAACGGCGCGTGGACGAGAGCATCCCGGTGGTGGTGCCGCGTGAGACGTGGGGCTACACGCTCATCGTGCTGCGCCTTGAGGACGAGGAGACGGTTCGTGCGCTCACGGGCGGGCGTCCGTGGCTCCCCTGAGCGAAACCAAACCCCGGGCGTTCCCATGAACACCTGTACCGACTACGTCTACGTCTCCCGTCTCGCAACATCCAGGAGTTCCCGATGATCCGTCGCCTACTTCTCGCACTCGCCCTTCTGGCGATGACGCCCTGCTTCGCGTTCGCCCAAGAGGCACCGGCCGCGATCGAGCGAGGTGGCGTGTACGCGTCAACCATCGCGGCGACCGAGAGCCGTGTGTACACGATCGATCTCGAGGCGGACACGTTCGTGCTCGGCTACGCGGATCAGAAGGACGTGGACGTGGTCGTCACCGTCACCGGCCCCGCTGGGGAGCAGGTCGGCGCCTTCGACGTCACGGCGACCGGGAAGGACCGACTGAAATTCGAGACGACCGAGGCGGGCGCGTATCGCATCGAGGTCACGGGCTTCGAGGATGCGGCGGGTTCCTTCGAGCTGTGCCTCACCCACGTCGAGCCCCTTGCCGAGTCCGGCCCCGAGCGGATCGACCAGCTCATGGCGATGATCCCGGGTGACGCGCCCGGCGCCGTCATCGGCGTCTTCCAGAACGGCGAGGTGGTCTTCGCGAAGGCCTACGGCATGGCGAACCTCACCTACGACGTCCCCTTCACCACCGCGACCCGCACCAATATCGGTTCTACCTCGAAGCAGTTCACCGCCTTCGCGATCGCCCTCCTGGCGCAGCGGGGCGAGCTCTCGCTGGATGACGAGGTCCGCGCGCACATCCCCGAGCTGCCCGCGTTCGAGCACCCCGTCACGCTGCGCCACCTGATCTCGCACACCAGCGGCTACCGCGAATTCCTGAACACCCTCTCGATGGGCGGGCGACAGCTCGGTAGCGGCGACCACATCGACCGTGCGGAGATTATCCGCATCGTGCAGCGTCAGCCCGAACTGCAGAACGTGCCCGGGGCGGAGTGGAACTACAACAACACCGGATACGCGATGCTCGCGATGACGGTCGAGCGTGTCACGGGCACACCCTTCGACGAATGGATGCGTGAGAACGTCTTCGTGCCGCTGGGCATGAACGATACGTTCGTGCGCTCCGCGCCGGACGTGATCATCGAGAACAGCGCGATGGGGTACGTGGGTGCCGACGGCGGTTCCTTCACCGAAGCACGCGACCTGGGGGGCGCGATGGGCGCCGGCGGGATCTACACGACCGCCGCCGATCTCGGAAAGTGGATCAACAACTTCCACACCCAAGGTCTCGGCGGCGAGGGCATCTTCGAGGTCATCAGTACGCCCTTCTTGCTCAACGATGGTGCCGAGACGGGCTACGCCTACGGGCTCATGGTCGATGAGCTGGGCGGGTTGCAACGTGTCCAGCACGGCGGTGCGGACGTCGCCCACCGCGCGATGCTGCACTACTACCCCGAGATCAACGCGGGCGTGGTGGCGCTCAGCAACAACGCGAACTTCCCGGCGGGCCCGGCGGCCGACGACGCCGCGCGAGCGTTCTTCGGCGATCAGATGACGGACAACAGCGAGGCCGACTCCGACTCGGGCGCGGAGGACGGGGAGGCGTTCGACGCCGCGACGTACGACGCGGCGTGGTTCGAGCCGCTGGCGGGTCGGTACGAACTGGAGATCATGCCCGGGTTCATCATGAGCTTCGAGGAACGAGGAGGCGCGTACTACACGCAGGCGACCGGGCAGCCGGAGATCGAAATTACTCCCACCGGCCGTCACACCTTCGAGATCAAGATCGCCCAGGCGTCGATCGAGTTCAACGTGGACGACGAGGGCGTGTGCGACAGCCTGACGCTGCACCAGAACGGATCGCACTCCGCCAACCGCGTTGCCGAAGAGCCCTGGGCCCCCTCTGCGGCGGAGCTGGATGGATACGCAGGGACGTATTACTGCGACGAACTGCAGGTCTTCTACGAGCTCCGCGTGGACGAGGACTCCCTAGTGGTGGACCACATCCGTTTGGGCGAGCCGATGGCAATGACTGCAAACAAGGAAGACCATTTCTCAGTGAGCGACATGGGGATGCAGCTCGAGTTTGAGCGTGACGGCGAAGGCGTGATCACCGGTTTCCGGGCCTCGAGTGGGCGGACACGGGACGTGCGCTTTGTCCGCCAGCCCTGATCGATGGCGTGAGACGAGCCGATAACGCTCGGGAATCGCCGTAACGGGCGTACAGACCAGCGGTTGCGCTCCAAATTCGTCTAAATCGATGAAGCATCCATTGCATGTCTTGACCCTCGGTGTACGTTCAGGTTGCCTCCCCTATGCACGGGGGATCCTGTCCGGCGCTCTGCACATGCGCCACTGAATCGAGAGTCAAGGAGAAATGAATATGGCTGCGAAAGAGATGATCTGCGCGATCGCTGCGCTCACGGTGTGTGCCGGTGCCGCCAACGCTTCGCTGTTCCAGTGGGAATGGCAGGCGGGCGACCCTGGGAGTTACGACATCAACAACAACGGGGGCCAGTTCGACTCCGTCGATGCCACTTTTGACACCGGCACCAACCAACTCACCTGGTCGGTGTCCTTCACGAACGACGTCACCGAGGGCTTCACCCTCGCCCTGAACAACGGGCCGAATCCGAAGGGCCACGCTGGCGAACTCAGCCTTCTCTATGTGGACGCGAGCGATGCCAACGACGTGGTGATCACCGCCTACGGCTACAACGGTCAAAACAGCATCCGCTCGTGGCGTGACGGGGACGCGACGCAGAGCGGCGATCAGACGCCCGACCTCATCATGAACGCCAATCAGCGTGCGGACTGGGTGCTCAGCGCCGGAGTCGTGGACAACGCCGGGGCCCGCACCATCAGCTTCACGGTGGACGTGAGCAACATCGTCGGTCACGACCCGATGTACCCCAACCCCGACCTCCCGCCCGACGCGGAGAGCGACTGGTTCGGCATCGGATTCCGCGAGGCGCTTGGCCTCTGGATGCACCCGTTCCGCGACTTCGACGCGACCTACGACCCCCAGTCCGGTGCGATCGCATCGCTGGATACCTCGGGCGAGGGCTGGTTCGACGGCAAGGACTTCGTGACCACCCCGACCCCCGGCGCCGCGGCGCTCCTGGGTCTCTCGGGTCTCGTCGGTCTGCGTCGCCGTCGCGCCTGAGTCAGGCAACAGATAGAGGCCGGACAGGCCATCACACCGCGACAGGAGCGTATCGGCGTGCACAGCGATCGATACGCTCCTTCGTCGCGCGCACTCCGAATCTGTCAGTGCCGTATGTGGAGCGCAGCGAGCCCCACGCGCTGGTTGATGGCGCCCGACCACGTCAGCATCGGATGGCATGCTCAACGGCTCTGTGTTGAGCATGTTCTGGAGCGTCACCGTCGTTCCACATGGCCAAGTCAGAGCACTTGACCATGCCACCCGGGGCCGTCTTCCGCCGCGGGTTACTCGAAGCCACCCCGGTCGAGGATGTCGAAGGCGTAGAGCGTCTGCATCTCATCCGCCGACTTGTCCGCGAGGTTCGAGAGCTGGTCGATGGCGCTCTGCGCGTCCTTCACGGCCAGCGCCCCCAGCAGGCGGAACTTGTGGTCGAGGATCGTTTCGAGGTCCGCGGTGGTGTTCCGCGCGTGACCGGCGGGGTACATGATGAACCCGGAGTCGTACGTCTTGCCGTCGGTGGTCTCGATGGTGAGGCTGGTGGGGATGCCGTCGGGGTACTTGGCGTCGTAGTCGGGCCCGCCGTGCCGGAACTCGATCTTCTCCATCATCGCGCGGGCGACGGGGTGGAAGATGGCGGTCTCGTCCTCCTTGTAGTCGTAGGGCTCGAGCATGAGGCCCGTCCAGACGCCGTCGTGCGCGCCGCCCGAGGTGTCGAGATCACCCGATTCGATCGCCTTGCGGAAGAGCGTGGAGACGATGTACGCCATCGAGTGGTCGGCGGACTGGCGGGTCTTGGGGTCCTTCTTCATCGGGTTGCCGATGATGCCGAAGGCGGGCTCGTAGGCGTCGATGGTGATCTTGGCGATCTTCCCCGGCCCCTCACGCAGCTCCGGGTGGGCGCTCACGAGGTTGATGATCCCCTGCAGCGCGCCGGCGGACTGGTGCTCATAAAGACCCAGCTTGAAGTGCATGCCCATCACCGCGAAGTCGTCGCCGCTGTGCGACAGGTACAGGTCGAAGGGAGCGGGGGCCTGCTCGGTCCAGCGCTGCGCACCCTGCGTCGTCGGCTCGAAGTAGCGGAAGATCGCCTCGGGGTTGCGGAAGATGTCGCGCGGGCCCAGGAAGCCCTTCATCGCGCGCTTCATGCTCAGCACCGCCGCCTCGGTCGAGATCGCCGCCGAGGCGCCCTTGGAATCCGAGAGCTGCTTGCCGGCGCGGATGGCGCGCCACGGGATGTAGTGCGATACGGACATCCCGATCGCGCCCTCGATCTGCTCCTCGGTCACCGGCTTGCCCGCGACCGCGTGCAGCGCGCCGTACACCGCGGCACTCGCGATCGCGCCGTGGACCACGTGGTCGATTTTGTACGTCTTGAGGCTGAAGACTTCCGCGAGGCGGCCCCGGATCTCGTCGTGGCAGACCATCGCGCGGAGCGCGGTGGCGCCGTCGAGCCCGAGTTCCTGACAGGCGGCGACGCAGACGGGGTAGAAGTCGTTGTGCCCGAACTCGCCGGCGGTGAAGCCGCGTTCTTTGTTGTAGCCGAAGTTGGTCCCGTTGCTATCCCACTCGCGGACCGCCGAGGAGTTCGCGACGATCGCCTTCTCGGGCTTCACGCGGGCGCTGTCGCCGAAGACGCAGGCGCCCTTCTCGTTGCCGTTCGCCGGGTACTCGAGCGCCTCGGCGCGGAGGAGCGTCGGGGCGTTGGTGCCGAGCGCGAGGGCGGAGAGGCCGCAGAAAACGCTGTCGGTGTGGAAGAGCTCGCAGCGCTTGAGCACGCTGGCCGATGGCCCGTCGCCCAGCTCGCCCTTGCAGAAGGCGATGGCGTACTTCGCGATGCCGAGGGCCTGGTTGGAATCTGAGGGGAGGTGAACAAACGAATCGGTGGCGGTCGCGCTCATGGGGCTCTCTCTGCGGGTGGGGGGCGATGGGGGGCACCATGGTAGCGGGGCGCGGTGGGTGGCATGCTCAATCGCTCTGGGTTGAGCATGTTCGGGCCGAACCGTGACCTCACATTGCGGGTGGCCGGGAACTGCGCTTCGCAGCTCCCGGCGATGTCCGATGCGTCACGCGTAGAGCAAGGCGGTCATGGAAGTCTGTGCATCGTCCGTTCCGGGAGCTGCTCAGAGCAGCAGTTCCCGGCCACCCAGATCCACTCTCCCCCGCGCCTCAACCCCCGCTTGCCACCGCCCCACCCGCGAAGAAGAACCACCCCAGCCCCGACAGCCACATCAGGTCGCCCACGATCGCGTGCTCGAAGCCCGAGGCGATGGTGCTCTTCGTCTTCCAGTACGTGTACCCGAAGAGCAGCCCGCCCGGCACGCACAAGTACACCGGGATCCACTGCAGCGGGTCGCCCTTGTCGGCGATGAAGATCACGTGGACCCACGCGAAGGTGAGCGCACTGCCGATCACCACGCCCGCGCCCCTCCCGAGGATGGGCGTGTAGCGGTGGAAGAAGAACGTCCGCAGGATGATCTCCTGCGGGTAGACGCTGAGGAACGGGTAAAAGACCAGGATGAGCAGCAGGAATTCCGTGGGGATGTCGTAGCGGAAGAGTGTGTTGCCGAACGTGGGGGACCAGTCCCGCTGCGCGAGCCACCAACTGGTGGCGAGCATGGTCGCGCAGGCGATCGCCGCGGTGATGAGGATGCGTGGCAGCTCCAGTTTGAACGCCCGGATGTTCAGGAGGCTCCTGCGATCGAATCCCCGGTCGAACCACAGGATCGTGAAGAGCACGATCCCCGTGAGCATCAGGCCCGGGATGAGGAGCCGCCCCTGCCAGCGCTCGCGGAAGTCGATGAGCAAGGGGATCACCCAGTACAGCCCGAGCAACTCCGCCCAGCGGAGCGCTGCGATCGCCGGGCGAAGGCGTGGCGCGGGGTCTGTCTGGGCTGCGTTCGTCGTCATCGCAGGGGCAGGCTACGCTCATGGTCCCCGACCGGGAACCGCACAACCCATTTCGACCCCACGCCCCCGCAGGAGATGCCCCTTCTATGTCCGACGCCAATACCCCCGTCATCCTCGCCGCCAAGCGCACCCCCGTCGGCAAGTTCTTCGGCGCCCTCTCCTCCACGCCCGCGACCACGCTCGGCTCCTACGCCATCAAGGGCGCCATGGACGCCACCAAGGGCCTCAAGCCCGAGGACGTGGACGAGTGCATCATGGGCCACGTCGTCCAGGCCGGGTGCGGCCAGAACCCAGCGCGACAGGCCGCCCTCGGCGCGGGCCTCCCCGACACCCTCAGCTGCCTCACCATCAACAAGGTCTGCGGCAGCGGCCTCCAAGCCGTCATGCAGGCCGCCCAGTCCATCAAGGCGGGCGACAACCAGCTCGTCATCGCGGGCGGCCAGGAGAACATGACCCACGCGCCGCACTTCGCCCGCGTCCGCATGGGCGTGAAGTACGGCAGCGCCCCCATGGAAGACAGCATGGCCCACGACGGCCTCACCTGCGCTTTCGAGAAGGTGCCCATGGGCAACCACGCCGAGTGGGTCGCGACCAACTTCAACATCACCCGCGAGCAGCAGGACGCCTTCAGTGCCGAGAGCCAGCAGAAGGCCGAGGCGGCGCAGCAGAACGGCTGGTTCGACGACGAGATCATCCCCCTCACCGGCGAGCAGCTCGGCAACCGCAAGCAGCCCGGCCCCGAGGGCGGCTGCAGCGCCGACGAGGGCCCGCGTCACGGCACCACCGCCGAGGGCCTGGGCAAGCTCCGCCCCGCCTTCAGCAAGGACGGCACCGTGACCGCCGGCAACGCGAGCACGATCAACGACGGCGCCGTCGCTCTTGTCGTCGCGAGCCAGGCGAAGGCGGACGCGATGGGCGCGAAGCCCATGGCCAAGATCCTCGCCTACCACACCTCGGGCGTCCGCCCCGAAGAGCTCTTCACCGCCCCCGCCCTCGCGGTGCCCGCCGCCATCAAGAAGGCGGGGCTGAAGCTGGAGGACATCGACCTCTTCGAGCTCAACGAGGCCTTCGCCAGCCAGAGCCTCCACAATATCCAGAAGATCGGCTGCGACCCCGCGAAGGTGAACGTCGCCGGCGGCGCCATTGCCATCGGCCACCCCATCGGAGCCTCCGGCGCCCGCGTGCTCACGACGCTTCTGCACAACATGGTGCGCCTCGATAAGAAGTACGGCGTCGCGGCGCTGTGCCTCGGTGGGGGGAATGCGGTGGCGATGGTGGTGGAGCGGTGAGTTGGGACGTCTTTTGGGCGACACTGATAGGACAGGGTGTCGTCTTGGGGGGGGTTGCGGCTTTGCTTCCAAAGATCATCGAAAAGTTCATCGACGGCAAGATTGCGATTAAGGTTGAGCGTTACAAGAGTGAGCTGGCAGAACAACGGGGCGAGAATGCCCTACGGTACTCATGGGTGGCAGAGCATAGAGCCCAAGCGATTGCTGGTGCCTATAAAGCCATGCTCGAAGCATCGGAAGCGCTTTATTCAATCGTCAAAGACCAGGCGCCCTATGGTGGTAATGACTTTGATCACGATTCGTACGGCTCTGTCGGGAGGCTAGACGAGTTCACGAGAAAGCACGGGTACTTGTTCACGGATGATGAACGAGAATGGTTGAATTTCGTCATCAACTCGATGTTTGAAAATTGCACTATCGTATCAGGCTATTCAGCAGCAATGGAAGGCGATAAGCGCAACTACGGCTTGGGTCTCGACGCCTGTGTTCGACTGCGGACCGCTATGAATCAGATTGCCGCTTCTTCTTGTAATTCGGTATTGCGTCGAGAAGTAATTGATGTTTCGGAGATGATCAAGCCAATGGAGGGGCGCCTGAAAGCCGTACGCGAACAGTGCAAGCCCCCAAGGACTGCAGACAGTGCAGTCACTTCGTAACCAACTATCGCCGGGTGCCACTGGTGGTTCATCCACCAGTGCCGCATGACGGGCGACTCCCGCACTGGTGGGCAAGCCACCAGTGGCACACCTCGCGTTGACACCCCTCCCCCGATGTGAATGATGGCTTTCATGAACTCACTCCGCTCCCAACTCGGCTCCTCCACACTCGCCCTCCCCGGCGCCTTCAACGGTCTGTGCGCCCGCATGGTCGCGGATGCGGGCTTTGGTGGGTGCTATGTATCGGGGGCCGCGGTGACGGCGTCGTTTGGGGTGCCGGATGTGGGGCTGGTGTCGCTGCCCGAGTTCTGCAACGTGATCGAGCAGGTGGCGCGTGCATCGGGCCTGCCGGTGCTCGCGGACGCCGACACGGGCTTCGGTGAGGCGGAGATGGTCGCGCGGACGGTCCACGAGTACGCGCGGGCCGGGGCGGGCGGGTTCCACATCGAGGACCAAGTCTTCCCCAAACGCTGCGGCCACCTCGACGGCAAAGCCCTCGTCTCCATCGATCACTTCCAGGAGAAGGTCGAGTGGGCCAAGCGCGCGAGCGATGAGGCGACGGGCGGCGACTTCGTGGTCTGTGCGCGCACGGACGGCGCGGGCGTGAACGGCCTCGACGACGCGATCGAGCGGGCCAAGGCGTATCTGGATGCCGGGGCCGACATGATCTTCCCCGAGGGCCTGCACTCGGAAGACGACTTCGCCCGAGTGGCGCAGGAGCTCAAGGCCCACAAGAACGATGCGCTGCTGCTCGCGAACATGACCGAGTACGGCAAGACGCCCATCATCAACCTCAAGCGCTTCGAAGAACTCGGCTACGACGTGGTCATCTGGCCCGTCTCCACGCTCCGCAGCGCGATGGGCGAAGTGGGGCGATTGCTTGACACCTTCAAGCGCACCGGCGAGGTCACCGAATCGCTCGACGGCATGCTCGACCGCGAGGGCCTGTACCGGCTGCTGCGCTACACGCCGGGCGAGCCCTGGACCTTCCCGAGCGGCACGACGTAACCGTGTGGCATGCTCAACGGCTCCGCGTTGAGCATGTCTTGGAGCGTTACCGTCATCCCACATGGTTAAGTCAGAGCACTTGACCATGCCACCCGGAGGGAATCATGCCACCGGAGTGGTTCCGTCGTCCTGTGCCGTGGGTTGGAGGCGCTTCGCCGGAACCCCACGCCGTGGAGGCGTCTAGGGCTCTTGTTGCGTGGTCGATGAGACGGACGCACCGCCCTCTGCTTTCCGCCGCTCGGCGCGTGCGCGATGCATCTCTTCGCTGAAGCCCGCCGCGAGTATGCCGGTGGGCATCGCGACCAGTCCCACGCCCAGCAGCGCGATGATGCCTCCGATCACCTTGCCGAGCGCGGTGATGGGGTAGACGTCGCCGTAGCCGACGGTGGTGAGCGTCGCGACGGCCCACCAGAAGCTCGCGGGCACGCTGGAGAAGTGCTGGGGCTGCGCTTCGTTCTCGGCGAAGTACATCGCAGACGCGGCGATGACGATGAGCACGAGCATGAGTCCGACGGTCACCGCGAGTTCCTCACGCCGCGACACGAAGACGCGTCCGATGCTCTGGATCGCGGTCGAGTAACGCCCGAGCTTCACGATCCGCGCGAGGCGCATGAGACGCAGGAGGCGCAGCGTCCGCAGGTCCACGCCGACGAAGGGCAGGAGCGCGGGGAGGATCGCCAGGAGGTCGATGATCATCATCGGACGCAGGGCGTAGCGCAGCCGACCGGTGACGGGGCGGCGGAACCCGGGATGCTGCGTACACAGCGCGAGCCGGGCGGCGTACTCCAGCACAAACACCGTGACCGACACCGCCTCGATCGTGTTGAAGAGCCCGGCGTACGCCGTCCCGATCGACTCCACGGTGGAAACGATGAACGCGACGGCGTTGAGCAGGATGAGCCCGATGATCATCCAGTCAAACATCCGGCTGGCCCGCTCCACGGGCGAGCCGGGCGGGGCCTGATCGACGATGTGCCACAGCCGCTGTTTCATGGAGCGCAGTATGACCGCGCCGCCGCCGGGCTGCGCGTAGAATCCTGGCATGCCCAACCGCGTCCGCATCACCGACGTCGCGCCGCGTGACGGCCTCCAGAACGAGGCCGCGAACATCCCGACGCACCATAAGGTCGAGCTCATCGAGCGTCTGGCCGCCAGCGGCGTGGACGAGGTGGAGATCACCAGCTTCGTGCGCCCCGAGCGGGTACCTCAACTCGCCGACGCCGAGCGTGTGTGCGAGGAGATCGCCGACTTCGTCGAGGGCGTGCGCATGGTGGCGGGCGAACTCCCGCGCGGCATCGGGTGCCCCGACCGTCCCGGCGGGAGCGCGCTGCCCGTCTTCAGCGCCCTGGTGCCCAACGAGAAGGGCCTCGACCGTGCCATCGCATTCCACGAGCGCGGGTTGGATCTCAAGGTCTCGCTCTTCATGTCCGCCTCCGAGGCCTTCAGCCGCAAGAACACCAACGCCTCGATCAGCGAGGTGCTGACGCGATTCGGCCCTGTGCTCGAACGCACGCGCGAAGCGAACATGCCGGTGCGCGTCTACGTCTCCTGCGCCGTGGCGTGCCCCTTCGATGGCCCCACGCCCCCCGAGCGCGTCCGCAAGGCGGTGAACATGCTCAACGAGACGGCGACGGCCAACAACGTCCCGCCCGACAGCATCGAGCTAGACCTCGCCGACACCATCGGCGTCGCGAGGCCCGACGACATCACCGCGCTGCTCGATGAGTTCAGCCCGCGCGAGATCCAGCGCATGACGCTGCACCTGCACGACACCAACGGCAGCGCCGCCGATTGCGTGCGCACGGCGCTGGCGCTGGGCATTCGTTCGTTCGACGGCGCCGCCGGCGGGCTGGGCGGCTGCCCCTACGCGACCGTCGAGGGCCAGCGCGCGCCGGGCAACCTCTCCACGCAGACCCTCGTCCGAGCCGTCCACGACGCGGGCTACCAGACCGGCGTGGACCTCGAGCTGCTCGAAGAAGCCGGCCGGTTCGCCTGGGACATCGCCCACTCCGGCTGAACCGATGCGAGCGGTGTCCCCGCGGGTGGCGATGTCAATCACTCCGAGCTGACCACGCAATCCCCCAGTGACGCTCTGAAGCCGTTGATCACGCGGCCCAGCGGCGTTACGCGCGTTCTCGGACGCACCCGCCCCTCCAACTCGCACAGAGCAATCCCGATCGCGCGATCACCGGGTTCGTGCGCGGCGATCAACCCAAACGAATTGGAGGCTTGATGGGGCACCGGGCCCATGGGATCGCAACGCACAACAAAGTGAGAACCAAACATGCCGCAGATCCAATTGATAATGGCGATGACCGCGTCGGTGGGGATGTTCCAGAGCGGAACGCCTTCGACGGAGCGCGTGATACTGACCGACGCGTCGGACTTCACCGCCTCGGTGACGTTCGTCGGCTCGAACGCGGGCGCCAAGGGCTCGCTCTTCTTCGTCGGGAGCGCGGACGGTGGCGTGATCACCGCGCCCACAATCATCGACGACGCCGTGCTGGGTGCCGAGCTCTTCTCCACGAACACGCCCCCCGACGCGAGCGCACTGACCGTGGACCTCGGAGAGTTCGCCGGTGGCACGACCCTCGAGTTCGCCTACCTCATCACCCACGGCGTCAACGTCGCCCCCACCGGCAGCCTCTTCCGTACGGACACGGACCTCAACCCCGCGCACTTCGCGATCCTCGATGCGCCCACCCTCCTGGCAAACGGCTCCACGCGCTACAGCGTGGGCGTCGAGGACATCAGGAACGCCGTCAACGCGGACTGGGACTACAACGACGTGGAGTTCGAAGTGACGATCACGCCCGTGCCCACCCCCGGTGCCGGCCTCCTCGCCTTCGCGGGCGGCCTCGTCGGCTGCCGTCGGCGTCGGCGTCGCATCGCATGATCAGTCGCTCGGTGCGTCCTTGCCAAACTCCTTGAGCAAGGTATCGACGTGTGTCTGAATAGTTGGTGCCGAGTTCCATACCTCGGTGATGCGGGCGCGAACATCGCCGCTCGGATCGATGATCGCGATCTGCGGCGTGCCCATAAGCCCGGAACTAAACGGATCGAAAAGCTGGTCTGCGAAGACGACATCCCACGTGACATCGTGCTCCTTCACGTAGCGATCCATGAGACTGAATTCAAATTCTCTGGAGCCATGACACGAAACGAAGCGCCGGTCTTGCAGATAGTGCGCGCCACGCACGCATGCCACATTGACCACAGCAACACCATGCCCCTCGTATCGTTCAATGACGCTGCGCAGATAGGGGAAGGCCGGGCCATCCTCGGGTAGACGATCACCCGTCCCTGTGTAATTGAGCACAAGCACTTTGCCGCCATAGTCAGCGAAGGAATCGATGTCCTCATTGGATGACCACGCGACGGTCATCGGCCAGATCGGTTGATTCGCGAGCTCCTGGGGCATCCACCTGTCCGTGAGGGCTTCGGCCGTATATTCCAGCAACGCACGATCCCTCTGATTCAGCTCGCCTTCGAGCATGTGTTGGACTCGATCGATGGCGTCAGCGCGGAACACAGCGATGTTTATCTGGTCGATCTTTGCGAACTCAGAAATGACAAGCATCGCGGGGACTTGCGCGAGAAGATCGGGGCCGCCGTCGTCTATGACGGCTCTGAGAAAGGCAGCACTCTCATCGCCGGCTGATCGCATCGCATTGCGGACGGGACCGGCCGTCATGTCGTACGGGTAGGACATGATGTGGAGTCGCGACTGATCGCTCTTCACGAACGCATCGAGACCCGGGTGTTCCAGGAAAGCCCGCAACGCTTTAGCGATGTACTTTTCTTGAAGACCCCACCCCGCGCGCTCTAGGGCCATGATCTCGGCGTGAAGCGCCGCAGCACGTGCGCCTTCTAGATCTTCTTGTCGCATCAGCACACGGAGGCGCTTCAGCATCGCGAACTCCTGAACGTCGCCCATGAACAGGCCATTGCGGTAGAGTCTTTCGACGTGCTCGAAGCTGAGTATCTCGATAGGGATATCGAGCATCGCGTTGGCCGCTGCGATTCCGATCGGGGTGGTCTGGTAGTTCTCATCGAACAGTTCCCCTTGGGCAAGCTCCTCTTGAAACTGTTCGATCGCTGCGTCTATCCGCGCTTCGGGCACCTGGGCGTGAACAGATTGGCACAATGCGAGCAGCACGAAGGCCAGGAAGGTCAGGAGAGTGTTCCGGATCATCGCGACACCTCAGGTATTCGCGAGAAAAAGGCACACGATGTCGTGCGCCCGTAGCAGTTCATTTCGTTCCCAAGTTGGCGTCAGGCGGTAACACCTTCGCTCCTCAGCCGTTCCACTTCATCAGCTCAGGTCCCACATACGTGGAGACGGGGCGGATCAGGCGGTTGTTGGCGTGCTGCTCCATGATGTGCGCCGCCCAGCCGGTGATGCGGGCCGCGACGAAGATCGGCGTGTACTGGGGCACGGGGATGCCCATCACGTTGTACGTCATGCCGCAGGGGAAATCGACGTTCGGGAAGATGGCCTTCTCGGTCTCCATGATCCGCTGGACCTCTTCGCCGAGCTCGAAGAGCTTGGCGGCGTCCGAACCCTTCTTGTCCGCGACGGCGTGACCGAGCTTGTGAAGGATGCCGGCGCGGTGGTCGCCGTTCTTGTACACCCGGTGACCGAAGCCCATGAGTTTGCGCTTGTCCTGGAAGGCGCGGTGCATCCAGGTACGAATCTGCTCGGTGTCGTTGGCGGGGCCGATGTCGCCTCGGATCTCCTTGAGCATCTCCATCGCGGCCTCGTTGGCACCGCCGTGGAGCGGGCCCTTGAGAGCGGCGATCGCGCCGGTGACGGCACCGTGCATATCGCTGAGCGTCGCGCTGATCACGCGGCTCGTGAACGTGCTCGCGTTGTAGTCGTGCTCCGCGTATAGGGTGAGCGACACGTCGATGACGTGCGCCTCCTCGTCGCTGGGCTTCTCGCGGGTGATCATGTACAGCAGGTTCTGGGCGTGCCCCATAGAGGCGTCGGGCTGCACCAGCTCGCGCCCGTCGATCACGTTCTGCATGTGCCCGATGACGGTGGGGATCTGCGCGGTGAGACGCTTGGCCTTTCGGAGGTTGGCCTCCTCCGAGCTGTCCTGCGAGTCCTTGTCGAGGTTGCCCAGCATGCTGACGGCGGTGCGGAGCACGTCCATCGGGACCGCGGTGCGGTAGTCCAGAGCGTGGCGCATCGAAGTGAGGTACGCGATCACCGGCTCGGGCAGCTCGCGGGCGCCGACCAATTCGCTCTTGAAGGTCTCCAACTCGCTCGCGCTGGGCTTGTGCCCGATGAGCAGCAGGAAGGCAACCTCTTCGAACGTCGCGTTCTCAGCGAGGTCGTGGATCTCGTACCCGCGATAGATCAGGGCGCCCTGATCGACCGAGCAGATCGCTGTGTTCCCAGCGGAGACGCCTTCGAGGCCGGTGTTCTTGAGCGATGCGGTAGCGGACATGGCAACTTTCGTGTTGGCGGAATCGTTGAGGCCCGATCCAGAGGGCACGGGGCTTGATCATAGTTCAACGGACGCCCGAAAACGCACGCATCTGGACGATCCGGCGGGCAATCGCCCGTTGAATGCCGGGACAGGAGCCCTGGATGCCCCGAGGTCTGGTTCGCCCGCCAGCCTCCGCGTTTCGGGCAGCCCTATCGGCGACGACGTGCGTGCCCGCCGAGGCCCAGACGTGGACACGTGGGCATATCGTTCTCTCGAACACAGGTTTCTTCGCGTCGTACGCCCCGCATGCCCGCTCTGTCCGAAGCCGATCACGCCCGTCTGCTCGCCTTCCTGCACGGGCGCGATGCCCCGTGCCCGCTCTGCGGCTACAACTTGCGCGACATGGCCGAGCCTCGCTGCCCCGAGTGCGGGCAGGCACTGGAACTCACGGTCGGGACGCCGCAGGTGCGCTTCGGGTGGTTCCTGACGATGCTGGCACCGAGCCTCTTCTCGGGCATCGCGGCGGTGCTGATGCTGATCATGCTCGTGATCGAGATCACCGCCAATCCCGGCCCGCTCCCGCCGATGATCTGGATGGTGGAGCTCTTCGGCGTCGCGAGCGGCGTCGCGGGCGTGGTGCTGCTCCGGAACCGCTTCCGTTTTCTGCGCCTGCCGAAACGCGCCCAGGTCGCGTGGGCGGCGGCGACATGGGCCCTCCACGGCCTGGTGTTCGTGGGGCTTGTGCTGTTCCTAGTGCTGTTTCTGTAGTCGCTTGGGGGGCGGGTCGCGAGAGTCATGGCGGCTTCTCCGATCCGACGGATGCACGCCGAAAGAACAGCACCCCGGAAACGCGGCCCCTCCTCACGATCCGTTGGTCGTGAACATCGACGGTGCGGGCGCGGTCATGGTCCGCAACTTCTACGCAGGCAACGGGGCCAATTTCGATTCCCCCGGCGCCGCCGGACCGATCTCCACGGACCCGTTGCACGAGACGAGCCCGTAGACGAACTCCAGTTACGGACCATGCTCCCCCATCCGTGGCACGCTGTCACGGCGCTCGTTCTTCACATGGCATCCTCAGGAGGATGCCGCCCTATTTGCCGCGTCGCGCCGGTCGTCAAGAGGAGCGGCGCGACGGCCCTCGCCGTCGAGGAGCTGGGCGAGTTGTACGTAGGGGCCGTCAGTGTGGGCATCGCGGGCGAGCTCGACGCACAGCGCGTGCGAGCGACGATCGGACTCGGCCTTGTCCATGTGTGCATCGAAGTGTGAGCAACCGAATGGCGCGTCCGCATGAATCGTGCAGCGCCCCTTTTCCAGGAAGCGGCAGGCTCCATCGTCACGCGTCGCGGGAACGAGCGTGCGCAGACGAAGTGTCGTGCCATCGGGGAGCGCGACCTGCGCCCCCTCACTGACGAGCAGGTGCAAGCGCGCCAGCGTGTCGAGGTCCGGCACACCGAGCGCTTCTTGTAGCGACTCGAGATCCTCGGGGGCGAGCGCGCCGGGCATGTGTCGGCACGGTGCCGTGCAGGCGTCGCAGTCGCACGCCGTGCGCTCGAAGGCCTCGCGCAGCGGTGTGGTCACCCGAGCGCTCGTCGTCGGCGCCGCACGCCGAAGGTGCCGGCGACCACACCCGCCAGCAGCGCGCCCGGCGCCGGGACGAGGCTCACGCTGAAGGTGCCGATCGACGTGCCGCCGCCGAGCTCGATGGCGCTCGCTATCGAGCCGAGGGGCGCGCCGACCGCGTTGTGGTTGCCCACCGCCTCGATGAACGTCGCGAGCCCCTCGTCGCCCGTGCGGATCTGGCTCGCGACGGTCGCCTCGTCGAAGCCCGGGAAGAGCGTCCCGAACGTATCGCCGATCACGCTCGTCGGGTCGTTGAAGCTCAGCACGACATGGTCACTCTGGGAGAGCCCGAGCACGAAGAATACGTCCGGAGCGCCATTGAATATGAGCTCGACCGCCTGCGTGTTGGCGCCGGCGTCGGTCCCTCCAGAGTCCACGCCCCAGGTGAGCAGCACCGTTTCGGGACGGTGCAGTTCTGGATCGACAAGGACGGTGAGCTGCGAGAAATCGACGGGCTCGCTGAGGTCGCTGTCGACGCGGAACGTGTCGGCGCTGGCGGCGCCCGTCGCGCCGCAGACAGCGGCAGCGGCGGCAACGCACGTGGTGCGCACTCGAGGGGTCTTCGGGGTCATGACGTGTCTCCCAACCGCGGGGCGGAGTTACCCCACCGATACACCATACCTCGACTTCGTGGGGCGAACAAACCCGACGCCCAAGAATCGCGGCGAGGTGCCCATCGTTCATTTTCAAACTTTTTCTCACGAGCGCAGCGTTGTTAGGCGCGTCTCGCAGATGCCGATCTCTAGTCCTGCACAACAAAACCAGCCCCACGCGAAATTCGACGACTGAAGATCGCTCAGAGGTTGCTGTCGAACGCCACCCCGCGGGCTTCGCCGTCGCGTGCGTCCGCCGGGGATGGGACCCGCCCGAAGACCGCGGCGTCCAGCGCGCCGCCCGCGAGCGTGAGGGACGCGACGCCGTCGAACGCCTGCGCACGATGGACCCCGACGAGTTCCGCACGCTCTGGGAGCGCTACGCCGTATTCGCGAGCAAGGGATACCCACTGGCGATCGCACAGTTCCGGCGCGAAGACCCGCTGCAGAGCGAGGCGCTGGCGCGCAAACTGGTCGCGGCGATGGACGCGGGGGACGTGTGAGGATCGCGTGCAACGCGGAATGCGAAACAGGACACCGGATCGTTCACACCTGCAGCACACCCGTCTTGAACACTCGGTGCTCCCAATCCCGCGTGAGCGCGAGGGCGGCGCCGAGTTCTTTACGGGTGTCGTGGGGCTGGTGCTGCTCCGGAACCGTTCCGGTTCCTACGCCTGCCGAGGCGTGTCCAACTAGCGTGGGCATCGGCCTCGTGGTCCCTCCACGCCCTGGTGTTCGTGGGACGGGTGTTTTTTTAGGCACTGCTCTTCGGAGTGGGGGGAAGGTGGAGGTTGGAATGCGTCAGGGATTACAAATGTCTGGGCCGTTGCCGAATTGGCTGCCGAAGACGCCGAAGTCGCCGAGGTCCACGTCGCCATCGCCGTCGAAGTCCGCCGAGGCGATGTAACCAATTTCTCCACTCAGGGATCCAAAGGCGGCACCGAAGACTCCGAAGTCTCCAAGGTCGATGTCGCCGTCGTTGTCGAAGTCGGCGGGGCACGGGTCGGGGAGGCCTCGGGGCGCCCAGAACCCGCCGGTGATCTCGTAGGACGGGCTCGTCTGCTCCTCGGTCGCGTCGGGCTGGCCAATGGTGGCGTCGAGAGCAAACGTACTGCCCGACGCGGACCCGCCGCCGGAGTCGAGAGTCACCCTCTCGATCGCGAATTGTGCCAAGGTCGCGCCGGTGAGAAGAGGGAATGCAACTACAGAGATGAGAATCGTTCGCATGGTTGTGCCCTTGTTTAGCGCCAGCGCCCGATGGCGATGTAATCACCGTCATTGCCGTCGAATCCACTAGCGATCGAAAATGTCTGGGCTTGAAAATTGACGGTCGTCTTGTTTTGGATTGTAACGGTGAGGTTTGGGGCGCTGTCACCGTCTGGAGTCGCGATCACACGGTAGTTCGCGTCGATAAATGGTGCTGGAAACGTGGTATCTATTGGAGAGCCGTCGCTCAGGTATTGGCCCCAGCAGATCTGCAAGTCTCCAAAGCGGACAAAACCGCTATCACTTTGATCCCAGTCTCCGGATAGTGACTCGAACCGTGCTTCGCCGATCACTTCTAAGGATGTCGAAGGAATGTCGGTACCGATCCCAACACGGCCGTCGGCAGTAACGGTCAGCGACTGCTCGCCGTCGTCCTGAGTGAAACAAGCGACCGGACGTTGGAATGTAAAGGCTTGAGCGGGGAGTTCCGGGCTGAACGGTGTCTCCACCTCAAGGGTCGAGTCATCAATAATTGTCACGATCAGACGTTCTTGAGGCGTGGGAAGTGAGACGACTAACAAGTCACCCACACGGACCTGCGTTGTGAACGCGGTGCCCGAACCTGTAATCGTGACATTGCCAGGCGTGGATGCGATGATCCCGGTTCCCATGAGGGCGGCGTTACCGACGACCTCAAGCTTTGCGTTTGCATTGCTCGTACCGATTCCAAGATGCCCCTGAACGTCGGTCTGTGCAACAGCCTCTCCGGTGCCCGGCGCGTTGAGTTGCTCTGCCGTCGCAGTGGGCGTAACGATCTCAAACCGGGAGAGTAACTCGCCGTTCGCGGTCACCTCAACCCATCGATCGGCTCCATCAAAGGCCTTCGGCGAGATCGGACCCCATTTGGTGGTAAGCAGGCCACCAGTGACTTCCACGCCGATAACCGTCTGAGCATCCTCGCCGACCACGTCATTCACGAAACCGTCACCGTTGAGATCGACGAGGTTTCCCCCTGACTCCGCATCGTATATACGGAAGACGAGGTTAACAGTGCCGTCGAACGAGACGCCACCCTGATTGAGTTGAGCTTGGAACGACAGCATGCCAGCAGTCTGTGCGTACGTCGACGCAGCAGACACGGTGCAAATGATGGCACAAGAAACAGTACTGATCGGGCGCATGTTCTCTCCTCGTGAAGACAGTGTCGTCGCATATGCCGAGGTTGGATCGGCTGGTTATCAGACGCAGTATGGCGATCTATGTGCA
>JAJDDE010000117.1 GCA_029260475.1 Phycisphaerales bacterium
GTGTGCCGCGGCGGCCGGGTCCAGCAGCGCCGTCGCGCAGGCCAACGCCTGCCAGGGCTTATCCTGGTTCATCCACCCCGTGTTCTCCAGCGGGGCCTCGGCCCAACCGATGATGGGCTCCATGTTGTCCTCGGCCCACTGAACGCGGTCCTCGAAACTCACCTTGTCGTACCCACACATCCCCGCCGTCTGCACCTTGAGCCACCACCGACCCCGATCACCCGCGTCCCGGGGCTCGGCCAGTTCCAGCATCCCACGGCAGAAGTCGTCCCCGTGGTGGTTCAGCGGCTGGGGGATCGGCATCGCCCGGTAGCGGAAGTCGAACAGGTGCGGCATGTAGAAGTGGTCCGCGTGCGCGTAGTCCGCCAGCATGGACAACTTGGCCTCCAGTTGGCACCGCTCGCCGCGCATCTTCTCGTTGGCTTCGTGGACGCCCCGGGCGTCCTTCTTCCACGCCGCCTTCTTGTCGTCGTCCAGGAAGTCACCGGGATGGACCGGGGGCGCCGGCCAGTCGTCCCGCCGGGGCAGGCCCGCGACGCCGCCGCCGGACTCCCACAACTGTATAGCAACGCCGTACAGTGCGCTGACCCGCCAAGGTGTGGCGTTCAGGGCGTCCAGCGCCGCGTTCGCCTTGTTCCGGGGCGCGGCGCGGATGTATTCCTTCTGCTCGGGCGTGGGCTTGGTGATGTACGGCGTCCTGATCCTGACGTACCCGCCCTCGGCTTCATCCGTCCACGGCATCGGCTGCATCAGCATCGGCTTGTACCGGGGCCGCAGGGACTGCCGCAGGGCGTGTCCATCCTCGATGATCTCGTCCGCCATCCGGGTCAGGCCTATCAGCTTGACGCGGCGGTCCTGCTTGACCCAGCGGTTCCATATCTTGAACGCCGGCCTAAAGTCGTCGGCCTCGGTGTAGTCGTTCAGCGAGCAGACCTGGTTGACGCTCCACAGCAACCACATACCCAATTTGGTGATGACGTTCCGCTCCCAGTGGTGCTCATGCAGCGATCGCTTGGCCCACCAGTTGACGGTCTGGGGCGTCAGGCGTCGCACCCGTTTGTCCAAAGCCCGTTTGCACTTCCAGTCCTTGCGGATCAGGTCGTGGTTCACCTCGGCGATGAACGCCCGTCCGGCGGCGTAGCCCGCCTTGTTCATTTGGATGGGCGCGCCTGACTTGAGCATCATGCCCAGTAGCTCGCGGAGCGTGCAGAACGCGGCCCGCTCCGAACCCAGGAGCATCAGGGTCGGGCCGTAGACCGACCGCCCCTGCCCGGTGGCCCCCCGACTGTATCGGTCCTTCTCCGCGTCGATCGCCAGGACCAGCGGCTTCATCCAGTGCAGAAGAAGCCGCTCGGCCGGCTTGAGCGCCGCGCCGTCGCCCCGTTCAACCGCAGCCCGGGCCAGCCGGCGGTAGCGGGCGCAGCCCTCCTGCACCGCCCGCGTCTCGGACTCGATCTGCGCTTCAAGGATGGACCCGGTGATAATCAGTTCTGGCATCCGTGCCTCCGGTGTGGGTTACTCATGCGGGTCCGTCGGCGTGATGGTGATCTCGACGCGCGGGTTGGCCTTGTCCACGAACCGGCCGACCGGCTCGAACGTCACGTCGCGGTCATCCGATAGTACCCCCGCGTCCACGATACCATCGATATACGCTTTCGATGATGCGATGATGTTGTCGCGGTCCAGCAGCCGCCTGGTGGGGTGATACCAGTCGATGCGGAGGGAGGCGAGTGAACATCTACGAACAGGCCATTTATTTACCACAGACACAAGAAGACCCCCAGCCGCTGCCGCCTCCCGACACTTCCTCAACTCATTTGACTACGCCCGCCAGAGGGCACGGCCGTTGGGGCGGACGGCTGGGGGCGGGATGGGTAATGTGATCGTGATGCTCATGGGGTTCCTTCGGCTGGTTCACCCAGGGACCGCCCGGGTTACATGTTCTGCAATTCCTCGTCCAGTTCGTAGGTTGCTGCTTTAATCATCGCTCGCAGCCTGTCCCGCTCGGCCCCAATCCTCTTGCCGGTATCCGCCGGATGCTCGCCGTCGATCAGGTCTAAGCCGGCACTCTGGCGGAGAACGTCTAGGGCGTGTGCGGCAGCGCCTTGGGCTGTCCTGACGCGGATCAGTTCGAACTCCGCCGCCTCCCGGGCCTTGGTCTCGGCGGCGAGTGAATCTTGAAGTACACACAGTTCGGCGAGGGTCATCTGGCAATAGCTGGCGATCGCTTTGCCGTCACGCCCCAGTGGGTGGTTCTGGCTGGCCCGGTCAATGATGGCCCGTGTGGATAGGTCTGTGTCGGTCATGGGGCGGTTCCTTGGTGGCTGGCGTCCCGGTTCATCGCGTCCCTAATGGCATCTCTGGCGGTGGGCGAGGCCTTGATTCCGTAGCTCTCGCCCCATTCTGCCGCTTCAAATGCGGTGACTTCGTGTAGCCGGTATCCGCGTCCCTTCAACGACGGCCTAGCTATCCAGAATGAATCGTCGTCGCCCTTGCTTTCGATGTAATCAAGCAGTTCTGTGTCTGTCATGGGGTAGCTCCTTGGCTGTCGGCTTTCTGGGCGTTGGCGAGGGCGGCATACAGTTCCTCCAGCCTCTCCTTGTACGCGGCGGTGATGATGCGGGTAACCTCTTTGCCATCAATGGGCACCTGCCTGACCGTGCAGTCAAGCACATAGATTCCAACATCGGTTGAGGCTTCCAGCGCTTCTTTGTCCGAGGTGGTCATGGGGTGGCTCCTTCAACCGGGTAGTACCATCCCCACTTCGCGTTGGGGTGGCGGGTGTGCCAGTATCTGATAAATGCGGGACCAGAATGAAGGTCTAATTCTGGTGGGTATGGGTTGTAAATGTCGCGGGGTGATTCTGGACCAATCCCACAATCCATCGCCTGCTCCTCGGTGATCTTCGCCACCTCAATCGGCTCGCAGGTGGCGACGGTGAGGCTGGTAGTGATAAAGTCAAGAGGGCCGTCAAGGTCATTCGGCTCATCACTTGCGGGCGGATATTGCACCTCGACCACATCGCCGGGGGTGAAGGGGGCTCGTCGCCAATGCCGTGACGTCAAGTAGGTGTCGTGTTTGGTTTTTGCAACACACCAATTATCACGACCGAGAGGGTTAAAGTGGTCGGTGTCTTTGGTTGGCGGGTCTTCCATCGGCACCACGATCGCCTTGAGCCGCCCGGCCTTGTGGGCTTCGAGTTGGTAGGGTTCTAGGGTTAGGCGCTGGGTCATGGCTTCTCCAATCTGGCGAGGAGGGCCGGTAACCTGACATACGCATCGTGGAAGTGGGCGTCAGGCACATACGCTTCTTTCATATTGACCACCTTTTCCAGGCTTCTCAACACCTCCACCACCTCCCCCGGCGGGATCGTGGATTCGATGATGGTTGCGAGGTCTCTGATCGTATCGTCGTTGTGTTTCAGACCTTCGGCGAGCGGTAAGTAGTAATTTCGGACCTCTTCTGCCAGCTTCACGGCCAGCGGGTGCGGGGTGGGTTGGGTCATGGGTGGCGGCTTGTACCCAGTTCCGTCGCCGTGGACCGGGCACTTGTAGTCGATGGTTTTGGTGTCTAGCGTTTTCATGCCGAGGTGCAGACTCCGGCAGGTACACTTGGTTGGTTGGGTCATGGCTTGTTCCTTATTCCTAATTTCGTCCTGGTTCATCCCAAATTAGGACGAGTGGCGTCCTCTGGCCCTCACGCGGTCGCCGTCTCCCGCCTCCATCTTGCTTCAAACAAATCCGCAACGATCAGGTATTCGGCCTCGATCGGCGTGCCGCCGAGGACCTCTTTTACCTTGGCTCGGAACTTGTCGAGCGATTTGAATCTTGCGCAGCCACATCGAACGAAAACGCCGCCCTTATGTGGGATGCCGTAAGTTGTTCTGTTCTCGCTGCCGTACCCGCCCGCGACATACACTGTGGGGCCGATCAGATTGACGCCCTCCAGGCTACACCCCTCGGCGAATCTACACCCCCCGGCGAATCTACACTGCTCGGCGAATTTACACCCCTTGGCGAAGCTACACCACTTGGGGATCGAGTTAATAGCAGAGTAATCCGCCGCAGGACACAGTTTGTACCCGTCTTCATTACGGGGGATCGCGTCAAACTCTTTTTGTGTGATTTTCTTGAGCATTGTGGTGTCCTCTGGTGTGCTTAGGCTAAGTACGCTGCCCTTCTTCGGCCTCGGCGAGAATGACATGGGCGTCGCGTGTGATGTGTCCACCGTCAATCCCGTGCTGGTTTTCAACCAACCAAAGCAAGTGCCCCATTTGCTTCACCAGCCTGTCGTGGAGGTTGACGCGGTGGATGAAGTTGCGGGCCATGTTCTTGGCAAGCTCAGCGTCCTCCCAATCGGTGTTGAGATTTAGTATCCCAACCACCTCCCCCTCACTGTTCAGGATCTCAATCGCGTGGCGCTCGCCCCCAAGTTCTAGTGGTAAACCGGACTGGTCCATCTGTATGTGTTCTGTCATGTCATCTCCTTGGGTGGCATGCGGCGGCTTCGCGTTGAATGACATCCGACAAGTCTTTCATCATGCACGAAATGCACATGGCCGTTGCCGGAAACGGCTTGCCGGTCTGTTCATCCATACACTCACATCGCAGTGTTGGTGCGGCATATTCAAACAGTTCCACGGCTTCGGCCAACCGACTAGATTGCTTGTCCACGACGGCTTGCAGGGCTTGCTTCTCGCCCTCGATCCGCGTGGCCACGCGCTCCCAACTATTCCGATCCTCCTGTACCGCGTCGAGGCGGGCGAACAACTGTTTTGCTTCTTCGTTGGAGATTCGGCACTCTCGTTTGAACACGTCATCACGAAGATTTGCTAAATCCCCGTCGTGCATCGGTTCGACTTCGTTCATCATGTTCATCTCCTGACGCACAGCGTCATGGGCTTAGAGTCTCAGCCGGCGAATAGGCCGGTGGATTTTTCCTCGTAACTCGGGCCGTTCATCAGCAGAACCTCCACGGCTCGGGCATCGTTGCCTCCGCGCTGGCCTTGATGGGCGGTGGCCTTACTGATTTCAATCTTTCGGGTGGTCCAACCGGGGTAGAGCTCCTTGAGCCTGGGGTGGTCGTAGTAGCTCACTACGACTCGAGTGTTGGTAAATCTCTCGAGGGTGGATGCCAGCCGGGCGTGATCCTCATCATCGAAGTCATGCACATACTTGGCTCCCTTAACTAGATACGGCGGGTCGCAGTAGATGGACACGCCCGGGCAATCCTCGATCTTCTCGAGAAACTCAAACCCGTCCATGCGGGTGATGGTCAGGTTCGACATCCGGCGCCGCCAGGCAGGGATCGACCGGATAGCCGACTTGAACCGCTGGCCCCCATGACCACCGTGCGGGGTCCATCGCTTGCAGAACCCGCTATTCAGGCAGTTGGTTCCGGCGGTCCCGTTGCGCCCGATCCACGAATAGACGAAATACCAGTAGGCGCGGTCAAGGTCGGGCTCTGGCTCAGGTTCCCAGTCCTCGAGGACGCCGGCTCGAGCATCCGCGTGGATTTCCTCGTGCAGCAGGGTCCGGCGCAGGCGGCGGTACAAGGCGGGACCAACCTGGGGATCTTTGATGGCCCGAGCTAAGTTAATCAAGTCGCCGTGGAGGTCGTTAACATTCTCGTGGTGGCTCTGAGGCTTTTGAAGGATCACACTCATGCCTCCCACGAACGGCTCAAAGTAGCTACTGTGACGCCCCAACTCGCCCACGATCACGGGGGCCAGCGTTCTTTTGCCTCCAAACCAAGGGGCCAGCGTTTTGATGGGTGCGTCGATCATGGTGTCCTCAGTCGTGCAGTTTTCGCGGGTGGCGGTGAGGCGGAGCGTTGGTGTACGAACGTCAGGCGGGCAACGTGGTTCCTTCATGGTCCACGGCCTCAATCAGAATGTGATCGGTCTCGGTAGACCACGCCTGGCCCACCTCCATCTTGGCCTGCCTGATGGCATCTTCTACGCCTTCGGCTTTGAACCAGTTGGTCCCTCTGGCCGGTAATCTTCGGGTTGTCGTTCGCCATTTAACGCTGTAATAGGGCATCATTTTCCTCTCTGACTGTCAGCTTCGATGGCTGGCTCTGACTCTCAGCCCTTGTCGCTGGAGGTCTTGGCCAGCAG
Organism: Phycisphaerales bacterium; assembly: GCA_029260475.1. Classification (GTDB taxonomy): domain Bacteria; phylum Planctomycetota; class Phycisphaerae; order Phycisphaerales; family UBA1924; genus OFTM391. Next base: position 6,119 of record JAJDDE010000117.1, read on the forward strand.
GTATTCGCGCACGTCTTTGTGGTTACCTGGCGGGCGGTCGATGCCGTTATCTATGTGGCGCTCCATGAGCGCCCTGGACAGATCCCGCGCGCCCCGCCACGTCGCGCCCGCCGACACGGTGCCGGCCTTGTCCCGGTCTATCATCACCGTCACCCACGACGGCTGGATGCGCTCGACCGCCTTGACGATCAGGGCCTCCAAGCCGATGTTCATGGGCCGGCCGATGGCGGCGTACCCCAGGTCCAGCATCGCCGCCGTGTCCGTCGGGCCCTCGCAGATGTAGAGTTCGCTCGGCATCCTCTCGATGTGTTCCGGGATAAAGAGCCCGTTGCGGCTGCCATCGCAGGCGTACTTGAACCCGCTGCGCGACCGCAGCCTGATCCCGATGGGGCGTCGGCTTTCGTTGAACATCGGGAACGTCCAGCAGTACGGGCCTTGGCACGCCGTCTTCATCTCGCGGAGTTCTGTCTGTCCCAGGACGCCCACGCCCAGACGCGCCAGCGACTCCTCGGACAAGCCCAGTTCCCTGCCCAGCTTCGCCTGCGAGTCGGCGTAGCGGATGCGGCTGTTGCCGATCCATCGGTGCCAGTAGTCGTGGTCGTGTCGCGGGGCTGACACCTTGGCGACCTTCACGCCCTTGGGCTTGGTCTTGCCGTCGAGCATGTGGACCCAGCACCCGCCGTCACCCTGCTTGTGCGCCCCCTCCGCGACGCGCCAGCAGACGGCGACGCGGCCGTCGTCTGACACAAGGCAGTTCTTCTTGCCGCACACGGGGCACTCCTTGACGCGGGTGTATCCGTCAACCATCAGCGGCCTCCTTGCGCGAATAGGTTGGCTTCCAGCTCTTCCTTGATCCGGCGCTTGGCGATCTCGAAGTAACGAGGTTCCAGTTCGATCCCGATGTACTTGCGTCCGGTCTTGACGCAGGCTACGCCGACCGGGCCGCACCCCATGTATGGATCAAAAACCGTGTTAAACCCAGAACACCAACGTAGTGACAGACACCACTCCATCAACGCAACAGGCTTCTGCATCGGATGAAAGTTAAGGCCCTTTTCGGTGGCTCTCATGCAACCGTTCCAAAGGTGTTTATATCGCCTAACGCCTTTCACGAAGTTAGTCCACGCCAGTTCGCACGTTGCTTGGTCCAGATCGTCGGGGCGTTCTTTGTCCCACACCAACCAACCGCCGCTGTCTGGGAGCCTACTTGCGTAGTGGTTGCCGCCCCACAGAATGACCGGCAGGCCAAGGGATAGAATCAGGGCTGGATCGAACGGCTCGTCATCCCCCTCAACATATGGGTAGTCATTACACTTTGCTAGACCGCTTCTGCCTCGCTCCCCATAGTTGCATGGGTGTTTAATCCCATACGGTGGATCAGTGGCCACCAGATCAACCCCGACGGGCTTTATGACGGGCACTATCTCATTGCAGTCGCCGAGGTACAGCGTCACGCGGCCGCAATCGGATGTCCAAGTGGGTTTCATCACCACACCTCCACGGCTTCGGGCCGCTGCCAGTTGTTCGCTGCCAGCGCGTCGATGATCTCACGCGCCTCGGCGAAGGTTGATCCTGTGTCGTAGCCGTGCCCCGCCAACACCTTCGCCTGCTTGGGCGTACACAGCCCCTTGTCGCGCCTCTCCATGATCGCGCCGATGAGTTGGCTGGCCTGCGAGTAGGTCACGTCTTTGCACCCGATGCCGGCGCGCTCCAGCACCTCGACCATCCGGGCGCTCGGCCTCTTCACGCGGTCCCATCCCCGGGCGGGCTGCTCGGCGATGTCAAGCACGTCGAAGGGGTCGACCTCGCCGCCGACGGTGTAGTTACTGCACGCGATGACCGCCATGCGACGGCGTCGTTCATCAGCCTTGCGGCGCTCATGCTCCTCGGCCGCTTCCTCAAGCGCCTTGGACACGTCAACGGGGGCGTCATCTTCCATCGCCACCCGTTTTGCCATATCAACGACCGCTTCATCGTGTTTGCCTCCCAATATGTCCGCCGTCGTCACCAGCTTGTGCTTGCCGGAGTTGCCCACGAAGTCGATCACCTCAAGGCGCGGCTTGGCCGAGGTGGCTATCCTCCGATGACGCTCGGGGCATGAACCCGCGCCATCAACCAGCCCGGCCAGCGGCCGCGTACCGCGTCCGACCATCTGCGAGTAGAGGGCTCGCGACTTGGTCGGCCTTGCCATCACCACCACCTCGATGCCCGGCTCGTCGTACCCCTCAGTGAACACGCCCACGTTGACGAGGAAGCGGAATACGCCCGCCTTGTAGTCGCGGAGCGTCTGTGCCCGCTCCTGCTTGGGGGTCTTGCCGCACACCCACCTTGCACAGTCGGGCTCGTGGCGGTTGAGGATGTCGGCGATCATCTCCGCCTGCCTCACCGTGACCGCGAACACCAGGGTTTTACGCTGGCCAACCACGCGATACACCGCGTGGGCTACCTGCTGTTCTAGTTCCTCGTCCTCCAGCACCTCAGCCAGCTCTCTTTTGTTAAGGTCGCCTGACGAGGCGCCGACGCTCGAAAGGTCGAGTCCGTGAAGTGCGATCGGGCGTTGGAATATCGGCACGAGCCAGCCGTCTTTAATCGCGTCCGACAACTCGTACACAAAGGCAACGTCGTCGAAGACTCGTCCAAGCGCAGCCTCGTCAGCACGATCCGGGGTGGCGGTGACACCAAGCAGTTTACAGTCGGGGTTTTTCCGGTAGTGGTCGATGACTTTTCGGTATGACTTGGATGTGGCATGGTGGGCCTCATCTAAGAGTACTAGTCCAAATTGGTTCGGATCAAATCTCTCCATCCTGCCGCGGGATTGTGTCTGTATACTGCTTACCACCACCGGGTTGCGGCGAAACATGCTCTTGTCCGCATAATGGCTGGACATCTCAATGTCTGGCGCATATCCCGTCGCCCTCTCAATGTGTGCCGCCGCCTGGTAAATCAACTCCTCGCGGTGGGCCAATACCACGACGCGCCCCCAGTCGCCTTGGTCTATGATGTGCGAAAATAAAACAGATTTCCCAGACCCGGTGGGCATAACAACCAACGCAGACGAGTGCTCCTCGAATGACTTAAAAACCGCGTCCGCAGCCTTCGACTGATATTCCCTCAGGCGCATCGGTGGGCCTCCACGTGGTGCTTTTTGCAGAGCCAGCGGACATCCAGGGGCTTGCTGTAATCGTCGTGGTGCGCCTCTACTTTTTCAGCGCCGCACACCTCGCAAGGCTGACGGGCAATCCTTCCTGATGTAACCGCATTCGATAGCTTGTATCGGGCGACATATTTATCCGGATGGGCATCTCTAGCTCTTTTGGCGGCTAGTCGTGCCGAGCGTGCCCCAGATTCCGTGGCCCGATATTTTTTCTGGGCGACCAGCGCGGCCGACCGGCTTCGGCCTGTCGAGCGATATCGCCTTTTTGTTTCCTTGCCTTTGGAACTCGACCTATATCTTGCGGAGGCAAGCCTTCCATTGCCCTGGGTTTCATACAATCGACGGCACGCCTTACATTGGCTCATGCGGCCGTCGGCACGATTGCAGTCCCTATAAAACTGGTCTATGGGTTCAAGGTCGCCACATTTTTTGCACATCTTCGTCTGCATCAGTCGTCGTCCTCGTCACCTTCATTCATGGCCGCGTCTACATGGCGGCCGACCAAAACGTGTTCGAGCTTGTTGAGGTTCACCGCCAGCCAGTAGTGGATGAAGTGGGCCTCCTCGTTGTTGTCCATCCGGTCCCCGATCACCTCGCCATCCATTACGACCCGCATGTGCATCAGTTTCACCCGGTCCATGTTCAGGTCGAGTTGCGTGGGCTCCCGTCGGCGCCTCCGTGCCTTAGCCATGGCGCTGCTCCTCTGGTAGCCGGTCGTACTGACCCTTGGTCAGCCACCCCACGTCCAGCCACCGCTGGGGCAGGCCCGGCGGGCAGACGGTGTGCGGACGGGCCGCCTTGAGCATGTCGTAGGCGTCCTTGAGGGCCTTGCGGATGGCCCCGACGTTGGCGTGGGTGTAGAGCGGGTCGTCGGCAGCCTTGGTCAGCCGGGACCGCATGGCCTGCAATATCCCCATGTCGTCCGCAAGGTCCGTCCGCTCGAAGACCGCCTGAACCTTGGCCTCCAGGATGGGCTGGCCCTCGCGGTCGACCGGGGGGCCGGGCTCCTCCTCTGGCGGGGCAGGGGTGCGCACAGGGTACGTTTTTCCATCTTGGCCCTTCACAACCCCTTGTGTTTTATGGACTTGTGGCAGGTGTTTCAATGACACACCTGATTCCTCGGCATGTTCTTCGCTATTCTTGCGACGATTCGCGTTCTTCCGGTCATATCGCCCCAACTGCGACCGCCACTTGCTGACCATTTTGTTGCCGACGTGGGCGTGTTTGGCGATCGCCCTGTCCGACATCTGCCCCCACTCCTCATCGCGTAGCAGAAAATCCACCGCGTTCTGCTTGTCGGCGATGGTCCGCCGCAGGCCGTGGGTGTGGTTCGCCCCGCAGGCGTAGACCTGGGCGTCGCGGACGGTGCCCTTCTTGATATCCATGCCGATCTTCTCGGCGTAGGGCGTGCCGCAGACCTTCAGCGCGGCCTCCCAGCGGTGGAACCCGTCGGCGAGCCAGTATTTGTCGCCGTCGTAGAACACCACGATGGGCGGGAACGGG
>JAJDDE010000118.1 GCA_029260475.1 Phycisphaerales bacterium
GGTCTGATCCGCTCCGCGACGTCCCCTTCGAGCTGGTAGAACAGTTCCTCGGTCGGGTTCACGTGATAATCGTTGCGGTTGTTCGGGCCCACCGAAGCGAACACGATCACGTCGCCCGCTTCCTTGTAAAACTGCTTGTTCATCACCGGCGGCGTGAACTCCGCGCGGTGCTCCTCGACCCAACGCATCAGATTGAACGGTTCTTTAACGGGTGCCATGGCTACCTCCAGCGAGTGCGGTATTCGGGACCTGATTCTAAGGGATCAACGGGAGCCGGGTCACGAGACCTTCAAGGCGGAGCGGTCCACGTGAGCAGTTTTCCGACCGTGATGGGCCGGCCTCCCGAATGGAATGTATCACGACAAGCCTCGCCCGCAGGTGGGCTCACAGGTTGCAGGGCGTTGAGGCGGCACACCGTCGATCCGGGCTCGAGTGCGTTCGACACGGCCCAGTATCAAAAGCCGAGGGGACTCCCCTCGCACAGAGCATGTATGGCACTGAATCTGATTTGGAGACCGTTTGTACGCCCGAATTCGCTACCAAATACACCGAACTCGCCGAGGTTCACTTCGCCATTGCTATCACAGTCGGTGTCATCGGGTGTCGTCGTGCGTACCCACGAAGCCAAGGCGTTTCCACGCACTCTCGAACGTCAGCACCTCGCCGGCCTGCTCAGCGTTAGCGGTCTCCGCCGCGGACTGCGATGAGAACGCGGCGATGTTCGATCCCATCGGCGCTCGCAGCGATGGTGATAGGAGGAAATGAGAGTCCTCCGTGTGCAGCCATTCGAGCGTCGCGTGGTCGTGCGACCAGCGCGCGAGGATTGTGAACTCGGGGTGCTCGTTCTCGTGGTTGACCTGGCAGTTGAAGTCGTCAAAGAGCCTGGGCTCCGGGCCTCTCTGTCCCTCGATGATGGTCGCCGTCGCCCAGCGTTCATCGCTGATGATCATGTTGCATTGATCGCAGACCGAGTCACCGAGCCGGATCGCGGGAGGGCCGTCTGCGGTCTGTTGATCGCACCCGGATATCAACATCAGCGCCCCGAAACAACCGAGGACAAATAGCGATTCCTTCATACCGAACTCCTTCTGACAAAGATCACGACGGCGAGGGCTAACGGAACGGCCGTCCACGCCGCAAGCGAAGCGCCGAGCACCCACGGCAGCCCGTCGCCGAGCGTCTGGGAGGCGTACGACCCTACTGGCCCGAGGACATCGAGCGACGCGTTGAGATTGACGATCACCGCCATCTTGAACGACTGGAGGGGGTTCACCGCCGCGAGACCGAAGATCTCCTGGACACGCAACTTGAATAGAAGGGAACTCGCCATGAGGCCGAGATCGCTCACGAACACCAGCGTGAGCCAGGCAAACAGAGCGATACCGGTCGCGACCGATGAGCGGCGTGAGCAGACTGAGATCAGCACGCCGACCGAGAGCATCGCGATGGCGAGGAGTGCGGTGAACCCGATGAGCATCGCGTAGGACCCGATGCCGACTCCACCGGCACGCCACGCGAGCACGCCGCCGCTGATCCCGAACCCGACGCAGAGCGAGCAGAGCAGGGCGGCCGCGAGCCCGAAGTACTTGCCGAGCAGGACCTGCATCCGAGAGACCGGTTGCGCGAGCAGGTACAGCAGCGTTCCGCGTTCGCGCTCCCCGGCGATCGAACCCGCGCCCGCGGTGAGCGCCATGAGCGGTACCACAAGCATGATGAGGTTGAGCAGCCCCGCAGCGGTGCGACCGAACCCGGCGAATCCGTGCGAGCCGACTCCGCTGAGGGAGAGGAACGACACACCGACGGCGAGGGTGGTGAAGGCGAGCGTGTACAGCAGGAACCACTTGCTCGCGATCGCGTCGCGGAACTCGCGTCGGGCGAACCGCGCGATGCCGCCGAGGAAGCTAGGGGCCGCTGATGCCGTACGGATGGGGCGCGTCGGGGAGCTGGTGATGGCGCTCATCGTTTGGCCTCCGAGATCTGGACGTCGTCAAGGATTTCGATGTTGCGGACCTCGATCTGTCTGCGAGCGAGCGCGACGATCGGATCGGCCTTGTTGTCGCGCGGGACCGCGACGCACAACCCGTTCCCGTTGAGGTGAACAGTGTGCCCCGCTTCACGGAGGGCATCCGCCGCATCGGCTTCGTTCGCCATCGTAAGGAACAGCCGCACGACCTGGATGGGTTTCTCCGTCGGCCAGAGCTCGATTGGTGAGGTGTCCCGGATGACCTGGCCGCGTTCCATGACGATCACACGGTCGGCGAGAGAGATGACTTCATCGGGGCGGTGGGAGGCAAAGAGCAGCGTCTTGCCGTCGCGGCGCAGTCGCTGGAGTGTCTCAACGACCTCGCCTCGCCCCTCGGCATCAAGGTTGGACGTCGGTTCATCCAGAATGATCAGCGGTGGATCGTTGAGCAGGGCGATCGCGAGCGCGAAGCGCTGCTTCATGCCGCCCGATAGGTCACGGACGCGCTTGCGTTCGTGACCGGTGAGCCCGACGGCGGCGAGCGACTCGGAGGCCCTCGCGCGAGACACCCGCCTTAGACGCGCGAAGAACATCATCGCCGAGCCGAGCCGGGCGTCGTCGTGGAACGCGAGTTCCTGGGGTACGTATCCGATGAGCGCTCTGGCGTGCCTGCCTCTGCGCCGGACGTTCACACCTCCGATGCGCACGGTTCCTCGGCAACGGATCACGCCGAGCAGGCAGCGAATGAGCGTGGTTTTTCCCGCTCCGTTGCTGCCCCAGAGCGCGATCGCTCCGCCTCTATCGAGATCGAACGATACGTCGGAGACGGCTCGGACCCTTCCGAATCGCTTGGTGATACTCTCGGCCCGGATCATGATCGGGTTCCCGTTCTGGTCTGTGGCAGACCCCTCTCGATTCCCATCGCCGCGATACACGCCGCCGCGATCGAGAGCAGGATCGCCCCGAATATCCCCATGCGCGCACCGCCGAGTTTTGCATCCGCGATCGCGAGTTCGATCTTCGGTGCCGAGACGAGTGGCGAGGGGTCGATGAGTGTGGACTGAGGTCTGAGTTCTGGCAGCGCACGTGCCGTGAATTCGATCGCCTGCTGCGCCGGGCTGTGTACAAACAGCCGGAGGTTCGGTTCTCGTGCGAGCATCGCGCCGAAGAGGCTCTGTGGCTCGTACACAACATCGCCGATGCCGTCGCCATCGAGATCGAATCCTGCGTAGTCGGACCAGTAGTTCCCGACCCCGTCGAGCGCGAACGAGTTGCTGACGAGCCGGCCCCGCCCGTGCGTGGCCGCGGGTTCCTCGTTCTCCACGAACGCGTTGCGCGTGAAGACGTTGTCGTGAGTATTGGGCGTCGCGAGCAGGCCGATCTCGTTGAACGCGATCATGTTCGATTCGAAAATACCGGTCGAATCGATCGACGACGGGCTGTTATCGAGGTACACACCGACGCGGTTCGCGAGCAGGGCGTTGCCAGTGATCGTGATGTCATCGCAATCCTTGAGCCCGATGCCGTAGCCGCTCGCACCCCGATTGTTCCGCATCCGGTTCCCGCGGAGCGTGATGCTGTTGCTGTACATGAGGTAGACGCCGACCGAGTTCGAGAGCAGGTCGTTCTCTTCCAGCACGGTGTCGTGGCTGTACATGAAGTGCAGGCCGTACCGGCTATCGATGACGGTGTTTCTCCGGATGATGAGGCCCTCGGAATACCAGAAGACCATGTCGCGGGATCCGCGGACGGTGTTGTTCTCGATCACGCAGTAGTGGCTCCACCAGAGGCGGATGCCGTCGCCGCGTCGGCCCGGATCGAGGTCTTTTCCGGAGATCGTGTTGCCCCGGATGATCGAGTCTGGCGATTCACGCAGGTCGATGCCGAACAGGGCGTCCTGGATCGTGTTGGATTCGATGATCGTGTTCGGCGCGACGACGCGGATGCCCGCCGGCTCACCGGTGACATCCGATCCCGAACCGCGGATGACGCATCCGCGGATGGTGACTCCCGCGGCGAGCACTTCGATGACGATTCCTTTGCCCAGAGCGTCGAAGACAGCGCCGTCGCTGCCGTCCAGCACGATCGGCTTCCTGATAACGAGGTTGCCCTCGTACACGCCCGCGGGCACCCGCACCTCTTGGCCGTCTGTGGCACGCTCGATCAGGCTCTCTACGAACGAGATAGATTCGGCCTGTGCCGCACCGGCGCCGCCGAACACGACGTGCGGTGCGATGAGAATCCAGATCAAGATGAGTAGGTGTGTGGAGCGCATGGTGTTGCTGTGTTTAGCCGGTCACCGCGGGGGGCGACGCGGAGCGCTGCTGCTTGACCAGCGGGAGGTACGCGCGACGGTGGAAGTACAGAGCAACGATCAGCACGACCGATGCGGCGGTTGCCAGGATCAAGCCCATGCCGGGTGTCGCGACAGTGACGAACTGCCCGATCCCGCCCTTGCCCAGCGCGGTCGGAACAAACGGCTTGACCGCGTTGGACAAGGGGGCGTGCGGGTCGAGATTGAGCCCGAAGTGACGCATCCACAGGTGCAGGTCAACCAGAAACACAACCGGGAAGAGCACGACCGGTGCGACCAGCAGCGCGGTCCATCTCGTGTGGATGTAGGCAGCGAATTCGAGCATCACGACGAACGCGATCATGATGAACACGCCGATGGTTCGTTCGAGTGCGGCGGCTTCGTAGAGCGATCGCATCCCGATGTAGTGGTTGAGGCCGTCGATCTCGGCGACATCGCCGGTCAACGCGTTGAGGAACGCCGTCATGTGCAGCCCGCTCGGGTACTGCGGCGCCTGGAGCTCCATGTGCCAGTAGGGCAAGAAGAGCGAGACGAGCAGCAGCACCCGCGCGCCGAGCAGCAAGACGCCGGGAGTGCCGTAGCGCAGTGAGTGTGCTGACGCTTCTGCTCTGCTGACGCGGGGACCGAGGAGCCGATCGATAAATGAACTCATAACACCATCCTCATGCTGGGCGCGTCCGAATGTCTGGGCGCACGATTCAAACCGCGCGGGGCACTCTCGCGCCCCACACAGCAAACGGTTAGTTGGGCTCGACCATGAGGTAGCCCATCATTTCCAGGTGGAGCGCCGAGCAGAACTCGGAGCAGTAGAACGGGAACGTGCCCGGGGTGTCCGCGACGAACTCGATCGTCACGCTCTCGCCTGGTTCCAACGAGGCGGTGATGTTGTAGACCGGCACAGCGAACCCGTGCGTCGCGTCAACCGCGCGCTCGATATTCGTGATGTGCCAGCGCACCTTGTCGCCCTGCTTGAGATAGATGTGCTCCGGGTTGAAGTGGCTGCGGATGGCGGTCATGAAGATGTCAACCGAACCGTCCTCGTTGCGCTGCACGCGCTCCATGCCCTTCTTCGGCGCCATCGGGTTGATGTTCTGCACGTGCGGATCCCAGCCGACCTGGGGGTAGACCGACCACGAATTGAGCTTGTCGGCTTTGATGATCTGCGCGTAATGCGGCTCGCCCACCCCCATCGCCATATCGTAGATCACAGGCATCTTCGTGCCGTCATCGCTGATGTCCACGAGCTGGAGGTTCTGCGGCAGTAGCGGACCGGTCTGGACGAACCGATCAACCGACCACTTGTTCAAAGACACGAGATACTTGCCGTCGGGGCTGACCGTGTCGCCCTCCGCAACGGCGATGTGACCGACGTTGTAGTGCACGGGGGTTTTGTGCACGAGGGTCCAGTCGGGCTCGGGAGTGCCCGCGCCGTACGAGCCACCCATAGTCCAGCGAGCGACGGCCGAGTCCAGATAGAGCGACGTGTAGGCGTATCCGTCGGGACCGAACTGTGTGTGCAGCGGTCCCAGCCCGACTTCGATCCGGGCCTCCACCACCGCGTCAAAGTCGAGGATCGGGACTCCGAACTCGTCCTTCCCGGAGAAGGTCTTGTTGGCGATCGCCTGCTTGATCTTGGCCGTAGAGTAGATGGTGACGTGCGGGTCGAGCTTGCCCGAGATGACAATGAAGTCACCCTTCGGTGCGACGTCCACGCCGTGAGGGCTTCGGGGCTCGGGCGTGACATGCAAGATCCCTTCGGCTATCGCGGTCTTCAGCGTGATGACCGGGAAACCCTTGATCATCTCAACATTGCCAGCCTTGTAGACCTTCTCGGCCTTCTTCCAATCGATGATGTGCAGGAAGTCGGTGGCGTTCATGCTGGCGCCGGCCTCGAAGGGAGGCTTCTTATCCTGGATGCCGCCCGTAGCGAGTTCGGTGTTGATGGAGTTCATGAAGAAGAACCCGTCGCTCGCCAGCTTGCCCGCGTCAGAGAGGTCCTGCCAGTACGGGGGCAGCTCGATCGCGAACGACTGATCTTTGTCGATCCGCCCGCGGTTGCGGTCGAATTTCCAGAGTGTCACCGAGCCCTTGTACTTCTCTTTGTAGTCCGTGATGGGGGCGTAATCCGAGCCCCACGGCACGGCGTACTGCCCGCCCTCAATGATGTACTCGGTGTTAGGCGTGACGAACGTGCCGCCGTGATCGCTGAGCGTCAGCGGGTTCTTGACGATCTGCTTCGTCTCCCAGTCGCGGAGATCGATCACCGCGACGCGGGCGTTGATCTTGTCGTTGATGAACAACCACTGACCGTCGTAGTCCCCCGCCGTCTCGGAGAGCGCCGGGTGGTGGGTGTCGCCCCAGAGGTTGGACTTGCCTTGCGGGAAACCCTCCTCGAGACTCTTGTCGCCCACTCCGAAGCCCCAGCCTTGCCAGGACTCGGGCGTGAAGACCGCGATGGAGCGCAGCAGACGCATCGACGGCAGGCCGACCACGAAGACATGCCCGGCATGCCCGCTCGAGGCGAACATCAGGTACTCGTCCTTCACGCCGCTGGGCAGGTAGGTCTTGGCGGCCGCCATCAGATCGGCGGTCGTGAGCCCACGCTCCTTTGCCAACGCCTCCACGTCACGCATCGACTGGGCGTTGGCTTGGGTGGCGCACGTCGCGAGGCCAGCCAGTACCCATAAAGTGAGCCTTACCTTGCCGGCGGCTCGTTTCATGATTGTCATGGTCAACTCCTTGTTGTAGTTCGATTCGCTGCACGACACGCCTTTCAAGACGTCGGCACGCCATCACTTATGAATGCTGCGCAGGTAGGACACGATGTCCGCGAGCTGCTCGTCGCTGATCGCGGGGTTCCCTCCCTTGGGCGGCATATCCAGACCGGTTGTGTTCTCGGCGTCCCAGATCGGGCGCCCCATTTTGATGAATTTGATCAATTCGTCGTCTGACTTCGAGTCAACGAACGAGCTGCTGCCGAGGGGCTTGCCGAGCCCCTCAAGGCCCTCGCCTGCCGTCCCGTGGCACGCGGCGCACGACGACACGAACAGCTCGTGACCGATACCCGCGGGAGTCCCCGCGAGGTCGGTGGTGTCGGCACCGGTGGACGGGTCTGTTGACCGAATGACCCACGCCTCGGTTGAAACCGTTGGCTGAGACGGGTCCTGAATCGCTCGCAGATAAGTCACCACGTTCGCGAGTCGTTTATCACCAATTCCTTGGCCGCCGCGCGCCGGCATCACGGCTCCGGTCGTGTTTTCTTCATCACTCGGGAGACGCCCCTGCGCGATGAGCGCGAACAGCTCGTCGTCGGAGTGCTCCTGGACATAGGCGCTGTTGCGCAACGGCTTGCCGAGTCGAGGCACCCCTTGTCCGTCTTGCCCGTGACAGAGCGCGCAGGTGTTTTTGTACGCGATCTTGCCCTCGGAAATCATCTGGGGCTGAACGTTGAGCGCTATGGCCTGATCTCTCCAGGCGTGGACAAGGCGGGGCGGCTGGATCATGACCAGCACGATCATGATCGCGGGCAGAGGGATCGCGATCCCCGCGATCAACCCGAGGGCCTGCCAGGGGGTCGTTCCGGACCGTGAGGGGTCGTGCCGTACATCCGTTTGCTTGCTCGCTGTCTGGGTCATGCGAAGGCTCCAAGAATCGCTGCCAATGGCGCTGTTGTGGATACACAAGTAGGGATTGAGGGTATCATCGCTTTCCATTGTGGTCAACTGAGTACACAATGCTTAGCCCTAGGATTGACTATTTTTTTTCTTGGCGTCAGCAGCCGAGACATCGATGGACGTCGTGAGCTTGCCCGACGTATCGCAGAGTGAGCGCACGCCCCCCTCGCCATCGAGCAGATCTGTGAGCGACGTCGCTGCAAACGTCCGCTGGGTACGGGCCATCTCCGCGTCGAGCAGTTTGTGCAGAGAGCACAGATTCGAATGCCCCTTGATGCCCAACGGACAGCGTTCTATGCGCTGAAGCTGCGTATCCGAGGCCGTCAGGATATCCAGCACGCTGATCGCGGAGGGGACCTTCGCGAGTGCGAATCCGCCGTTGGTTCCTCGGTGAGCCGTCAGGATGCCATGCCTGGAGAGCATGCGGAGGATCTTCTGGAGGTACCCCACCGGGACCCGCGTCGCCTCGGAGATCTCCTGTGCGGAAGACGGACCGGTCTCCGGCCGAGCCGCCAAATAGACCGCGGCTCGCAGAGCGTACTCGGAAGTTTGAGAAATCATTCGATGCGCAACCCCGTGCTTAAAGTGGATTTCCGTAAGCACTATGGGGCGGTCTGCCTGCTCAGTCAAGCCCAAAGAGAACGGCACGGACTGATTCACGTGTTCTCACCCGCCTCTCCAACTGTCGAAGTCGGGACGACGCACCGCCACGACGAGACCGGTGCCCACTCGCTGAGACGCAGCTATTTCGCCATCGGCACCCCCTCGAGGGGTTTGTCCGAGGCTTGTAGAGACTCAGATCAGACCGCCGCATCGACGGAGTGACCCCAGAGCCGGAGTCGCCGCGAAATGCCGAGTCCTGATGATCGATAAAATTCACGACAGGCATCGCGACATGCACGGTCGATCAACTTCAAGACTTCGAACCCGACGGTGCCTTGATGAATCCCTTCAAGATGCCGGGTTAGCCGAGCACGGCATCGCTGGAACGGTGATCGTTCACGCCATCGTGGATGAAGCCCTCGTCAGCACCGGGACAAAGCAGCCTTGATTGAACACGGGATACCTGATGCGGTATGCCCATCATGACCGGCACAGCGTGACGCCCGATGCCTTCGCACCTCTCTCTCGCGAAACGGAGGAGGTGTCACGTCATGGACTGCGCGCTGATCAACCGGCGGCCCGAAGCCAGACAACTTGCTAGGAGGTACCACAAGGCGTGGGCATGTGGAAGGGCGAGCCGGACACTGCGACCCAAATGGGGCGTGGTCTTCTTCGGTGCTGACACCCTGAGACGGCGTGAGGTACCCAGCGAGTCAGAGGCAGGCGGCCCTCCGCTCGAGTCCAGACTTGACTACGATGTCCGGTAGGCGATCAGGTTGCGCGTGTCGCGTACCGGGTTCTGCCCTGCGGGGCCCCTGGTAGCGATGCGAACAAGCAACCTCATCAATGGCGAGTGGGTCCGAGCAGGCGACGGCTCGACGCTATCCGTGACGAATCCCGCGACCGGGGTGGAGGTGGCCTCCGTGCCCCACGCCGGGCGAGCCGAGGCATCGCGGGCTATCGACGCGGCTTGGGGTGCCGGTCGCGGCTGGGCGGCGACGCCTGCCTCGCAACGCGGTGCATTGCTTCATGAACTCTCACGCTTGATGCAGCGAGACGCCGACCGTCTCGCTCGACTGTTGACCGCGGAGCAGGGCAAACCGCTTGCGGAGGCCCGGGGCGAGATCGCCTACGCCACTTCGTTCCTCGAATGGGCCGCCGAGGAGGGCAAACGCCTGAACGGGGACCTCGTCCCCTCGTCGTCGCCGGACAAGCGGATCTTGGTGCTCCGGCAGCCGGTCGGCATCGCCGCGATCATCACGCCCTGGAACTTCCCGGCCGCCATGGTTACCCGCAAGCTCGGACCTGCGCTCGCCTGCGGGTGTACGACGGTCATCAAGCCGTCAGAAGAGACGCCCCTGTCGGCGCTCGCGATCGGCGAGCTCGCCTGCGAGGCGGGGATCCCGCCGGGAGTCGTGAATATCGTGACTGGTGACCCCGGCGCGATCGGCGATGCGCTCTTCAACGACGACCGAGTCCGCAAGCTATCGTTTACGGGCTCGACCGAGGTCGGGCGGATGCTGATGTCCAAGGCGTCGAAGAACCTGCTGCGTCTCTCTCTGGAACTGGGCGGTCACGCGCCGTTTATCGTCTTCGATGATGCGGACCTGAACCTCGCTGTGCCGGCGGCGGTGGCCTGCAAGTTCCGCAACGCGGGGCAGACCTGCGTCTGTGCGAACCGGTTCTATGTCCAGGCCGGTATCGCAGACGAGTTCACTGCCCGGTTCGCTGAGGCGATCGGCACGCTCACAGTCGGCAATGGGGCCGACGAGGGTGTAGATGTCGGTCCCCTCATCAACGACGCGGCGGTCGAGAAGGTCGAGTCGCACGTCGATGACGCCCAGACTCGGGGTGGCCGGGTGATTGTGGGGGGGCATCGCGTCGCAGTCGACGGGCTCGCCGACCGCTTGTACGCGCCCACCCTCGTCAGCGGTATGACCCCCGAGATGCTGTTGTGCCGTGAAGAGACCTTCGGCCCGGTTGCCCCCGTCGCGATGTTCCACGACGAGCGAGAGGTCATCGAACTCGCCAACGCATCGGAGTACGGCCTTGCAGCCTATTTCTTCACGAGAGATGCCTCCCGGCTCATGCGGGTTGCTGAGGCGCTCGAGTACGGCATCATCGGTGCGAACGACGGCGCGCCATCGACCGTGCAGGCCCCCTTCGGCGGCCTGAAACACTCGGGCTTCGGGCGCGAGGGCGGCTCGTACGCGATGCACGAGTACACCGAAATCAAGTACGTATCGTGGCGTCTATGAATTATCCTATTCACAACGGAGCAGTGGCAATGGCCTTGAGCAATGATCTCATCGCACGCCGAGAACGCGTGGTGTGCCCGGGTGTCGGGCGGTTGTCCAACATGACCGCGGCGAGCGCCTCGGGCGCGATCATCGTCGATGCCGATGGACGCGAATTCATCGATTTCGTCGGCGGCATCGGCGTCATGAACGTCGGGCACTGCGACCCGGTTGTCGTCGATGCGATCCGGGAGCAGGCGGGCAAACTGCTGCACTCGAGCATCCACGTCTCGACGTACGAGCTCTACATCGAGCTCTGCGAGAAGCTGGTCGAACTCCTACCGCACGGCGAACAGACCAAGGCGATGCTTGTGAATAGCGGCGCCGAGGCGGTCGAGAATTCGATCAAGATCGCGCGTCAGGCGACCGGGCGCGACGCCGTCATCTGTTTCACCGGCGGTTTCCACGGGCGCACGCTGCTCGCGAGCACGCTGACCTCGAAGATTACCTACAAGGTCGGCTGCGGCCCGTTCGTGCCGGAGGTCTACCGCCTGCCCTACCCCATCGTTCGAACACGCTCGGGTGTGCGCGAGGGGCAGGTCGCGGCGTGCGAGCTCGACCGCCTGCGAGCGACTTTCCTCGACACCGTTGCGGCGAACAATGTCGCGGCGATCATCCTCGAGCTCGTGCAGGGCGAGGGCGGTTTCAACGTGGCGCCCAAGGCGTACGTGCAGGGGCTCCGAGAGATCTGCGACGAGCACGGCATCGTGCTCATCTTCGACGAGGTGCAGACCGGCTTCGCGCGCACCGGACGCTGGGGTGCCTTCGAGCACTACGGCGTGACGCCCGACCTGTCGCCCTGGGCGAAGTCGATGGGGGGGGGGCTCCCGATCTCGTGCGTCATCGGCAAGGCCGAGGTCATGGACAAGGTGACCCCGGGCACGCTCGGCGGCACCTACGGCGGCAACCCCGTCGCGTGTGCCGCGGCCCTCGCGACGATCCGGCGGATGGAAGAGCTCGATCTCAATGCGCGTGCCGAGCGGATTGGGACGGTGATCCGAGACCGTTTCGAATCGATCGCATTGCGAGTGCCAGAAGTCTCTGACGTGCGCGGCCTCGGAGCGATGATGGCCATCGAGTTCTCCGAGCCCGGCGACCCGACGCGGCCCGCGAAGGCGCTCGTCACACAAATCATCGATCGATGCCGTGACAACGGCCTGCTGATCATCCCCGCCGGCGTGCTCGGCAATGTGATCCGCGTACTCTCACCGATCGTCATCACCGACGAAGAACTCGATCGCGGCCTCGACATCTTCGAGGACGCGGTCACGACTCTCGTTTCGCGCCCCGCGAACACCACCGCCTGATAGAAAGCAGAACCATGCGACCATTTGCCGTTGCCGGTCTTCAACTCAATATTTCCGGTCGGACCTCCAACCTCGATCACATCTGCGACAGGATCGAGATGCTGATGCTCCTGTACCCGTGGGTGCAGATGGTGGTCGTCAGTGAACTCGCGACGTTCGGAGGCTGGACCGGGAACTCGATGGCGTTCCCCAATGACGTCGAGCAGCGGTATTGCAACCTCGCGGCGAAGCACAAGATCTGGCTCGTCCCGGGTTCGCTCTACGAAAGCACCGAACAGGGCATCTTCAACATGGCGCCTGTCATCGATCCCAACGGCGTCGTCATCGCGCGGTGCCGCAAGATGTTCCCCTTCATGCCCTACGAAACCGGCGTCGAATCGGGAACAGAATTCTGTGTGTTCGATGTGCCCGACGTCGGGCGGTTCGGCGTGAGCATCTGCTACGACATGTGGCTACCCGAGACCTCGCGTACACTCGCGGCGATGGGCGTTGAAGTCATTTTGCACCCGACCCTCACCCCGAGCATCGACCGCGAGGTCGAGTTGTGCATCGTGCGGGCGACGGCGGCGACGAACCAATGCTTCGTGATCGATATCAACGGCATCGGAGACGGCGGCAACGGCCGATCTACGCTGGTGTCGCCGACGGGCGACGTGCTCTATCAAGCGGGCACCAACGAAGAGAGCATGCCGATCGAGCTCGATCTTGATCGGGTGCGCAGATCGCGCGAGGTCGGCCTCAAGGGACTCGGGCAGCCGCTCAAGAGTTTCCGCGATCGCGCGGTGGATTTCACCGTCTACGACCGTGCCTCGGGCGTTGCTTCGTACCTCGACACCCTGGGGCCGCTCGAGAAGATGGCTCGCGGCTCGAACGCCGGGCTCGTTGGTGGTTCATCCACTCCGCCGATAGTCCCGCCCAACACGGTGCCGCCGCTCGCCGATCCGGCAGCGATCCCGCATGCACCGGTGCCGCAGACACCCGTAGCGCCACCCGCGGCGGGCACCCCGTGAACGATTCGCCCGAGCATCCCGATCATGCGGACACCGAGTCGTGGGGGCCTTACGCGGTTCCGCAACTCCGAATGGACGCATGGAACGAGTTCCAGATGCGGTCGTCTTGGTTGAACGAGTTCGCGAGATCGAGCCAGGACGTCGCCGAACCCAGAGGCCTGGCGCAAGCGAGTCTCAATGACCTGCGCGAGTTCGAGACCTACTGGGCCTTCCCCGGGACCGCCCGGGTTGCTGCGCTGGCGCGTCTGCTCGAACGGGGCGCGTACGCCGATCTCGCGATCGAGGCGCGCGAGCTTGCTCGGCAGCTCGTCGGGGACGCGTACCGCTTGCGTGAGCCGATGGATGCCGAGCAGGCGGCCCGAAGGCGGGAGCAGCGTGACAAGCCGCAGGAGCGCTCGTCACGAGACGGGAAGCCGTACTTCGAGGTTCTCGTTGTCGATGGCGTTGACGCGTACGACCACGACGAGATCCGTGAGGGATTGCGCTCGTGCCGGCGTGACACGGACGAGTTCGTGTACGAGGTTGTCACCGTACCGACGCTCCAGGACGCCATCATTGCGGTGCAATTCAACTGGACGATCCAGGCGGTGTTCCTTCGCTACAACTTCTCGTTCAAAACGGCGAATCAGCACCCGGCGCTGCGCCGATACCTCAGCGTGCTGGAACGCGACAAGCTGCCGGTTTCATTCGGGCTCCAGCGGAGCGTGGACCTCGGGAGGCTCCTCCACAAGCTCCGGCCCGAGATGGATCTCTTCCTCGTCACCGACGCGCCTCTCGAACGTGTCGCGGGCAACACCGGGACCGAGTTCAAACGGATCTTCTACCGGCTCGAGCAGTACATGGAGCAGCACCTGAGCATCCTGAAATGGGTGCGAGCCCGGTTCGACACGCCCTTCTTCAGCGCTTTACGCCGATTCAGTGCCAAGCCCACCGGTGTCTTCCACGCGCTGCCTATCGCCCGGGGCAAGTCCATGAGCAGCGGGCACTGGGCCCGCGATCTGCTCGAGTTCTACGGCCCCAATATCTTCATGGCGGAGACGTCGGCCACGAGCGGCGGTTTGGATTCGTTGCTCCAACCACGCGGGCCGATCAAGAAGGCGCAAGACCTCGCGGCCCGAGCGTTCGGAGCGCGACAGACGTTCTTCGTCACCAACGGCACCTCAACCGCCAACAAGATCGTCGCCCAAGCGCTCATCCAGCCGGGGGACATCGTGCTGGTCGATCGCGACTGTCACAAGTCACACCACTACGCCCTCGTCCTCGCTGGCGCGATGACGGTGTACCTCGACTCGTACGCGCTGCCGCAGTACTCGATGTACGGCGCCGTCCCTCTCGAGGAGATCGAGCGTCAACTGCTCGAGCTCAAGGATGCGGGCAAGCTCGATCGCGTTCGGATGCTCATCCTGACGAATTGCACGTTCGACGGGATCACGTACGACCCGCAGACCGTGATGGAGCGCGTGCTGGCGATCAAGCCGAATATGATCTTCCTCTGGGATGAGGCGTGGTACGCGTACGGCCGGTTCAGCCCGCTGCTCCGTCGACGCACCGCGATGGAGGCCGCGTCCCGGCTCCGCGAACGGTTCCGATCGTGCGCCTATCGCAAGGCCTACTCGGAGTCCATTGCGAGTGTCGCCGCTGGCGATGGCGCGTCGCAGTCCGAAAACGGTGCGGCTTCTGCAGCGCACCAGATCGACCCGGAGACCGTTCGGATCCGTGTCTATGCGACCCACTCGACCCACAAAACGCTCACCTCGCTGCGCCAGGGCTCGATGATCCACGTCTTTGATGAAGACTTCGAGCAGAATGCCGTCGATTCGTTCCACGAAGCCTTCATGACCCACACCTCGACCTCGCCCAACTACCAGATCGTGGCGTCGCTGGACGCCGGGCGGCGCCAGGTCGAACTCGAAGGCTTCGAGATGGTCGAGCAGACCATCGGCCTCGCGATGACGCTCCGCCAGCGCATCAGCGAGCACCCGGATCTTTCGCGCTTCTTCTCCGTGCTCCGGCCCAAGGACATGATCCCGAGTAAGCACCGCGCCTCGGGCATCCAGTTCTACTACGACAAGGCGCGGGGGTGGGGCTCGCTCGACGAGGCGTACCACCAGGACGAGTTCACACTCGACCCGACGCGGGTCACGCTCTACATCGGCGCCACGGGTATGGACGGGGACACCTTCCGCCACCTGCTCATGGACAAGTACGACATCCAGATCAACAAGACCTCGCGCAACACGGTGCTCTTCATGCCGAACATCGGGACGACGCGCGGTGATATCGCGTATCTGGTCGATGTCCTGGTTGAGATCGCGCACGACATCGCCGACCGCCTCTCGGTCGAGAGCAGCGGAGGGCTGTCGCGCCACTCGTCGAGAGTCGATGACCTGATCGATGGTCCGCCCTTGCCCAATTTCTCGCGATTCCACCCGGCCTTCAAGCCCGACGCGATGCCGACGCCCGAGGGCGATCTCCGGCGTGCGTACTTCCTGGCTTACGAGGGGTCGAACATCGACCTGGTCGGCCTCGACGCGAAGCTCCTCGACTCGATCAAGGACGGCAAGGAGTACGTCTCGGCTGCTTTCGTGACGCCCTACCCGCCGGGCTTCCCGGTGCTCGTGCCAGGACAGGTCATCAGCCGGGAGATCATCGAGTACCTGCTCGAACTCGACGTCAAAGAGATCCACGGGTATGACCCGTCAAAGGGCCTGCGCGTCTTCACCGAACGCGTGCTCACAGAGACCGCGGAACACTCCGCTGCAGTACACACCACCGAAAGGGCGTGAACACATGGGTGGCACTCGACCGGCAACGATTCAGAATCCCAGCAAGAAGCCATCCGATGCTCCGCGACCGCTGACGACGGATCGCCCGAAGGGGAAACGCCCCCGTGCGCTCCGAGGCGTCTCGGATATCCGGCGGTACTTCTACCGGAACACCGAACCGGTCTACTTCATCAGCGCCACGCCGTTCAACCTGCTCGGCATGGACGAGTGGGTCCGGGGCCTCATGTTCATCAGCGCCATCGACTGCTTTGACGGGCAGCACCCGAGCGTCTTCGTCCCGCCAGAGATCGAGCACGAACCGTGGGAATCGATCGAAGACATCAACAACTACCTGCTCTCGCACCCCGCGGTCGCGGAGTTGATCCGCCAACGAGGGCCCGGCGGCAAAGCGGTCTTCCTGATGTTCGACGAGAAGACCGAAGAGCTCTGCCACAAATTGGGGCTGGAGGTCTGCTTCCCCACCGCCGCGCTGCGGAATCAGATCGACGACAAGGTCGAGACGACCCGCATCGCCGATCGAGCGGGCGTCCACTCGGTGCCCAATGTGCTCGCCTCTGTTGATTCATACAAGGCGCTACGCGAGCTCAGCAAATCGCTCGGGGATGACCTTGTCATCCAGACCGCGTACGGCGACTCGGGTCACACCACGTTCTTCGTCTCCAACGAGGCCGATTTCGAGAAGCACGCCGACGACATCACCTCCGCCCCCGAGGTGAAGGTGATGAAGCGGATCCGCTGCCGCGGTGCGGCGCTCGAGGCCTGCGTGACGAAGCGCGGCACGATCGTCGGACCGCTGATGACCGAACTCGTCGGCTTCAAGGAACTGACGCCCTACAAGGGCGGTTGGTGCGGCAACGAGGTCTTCGCCGGTGCGTTCAGCGCAGAGATCCGCGACCGCGCCCGTAAGTCGGCGATGGCCTTCGGCGATTCTCTGAAGGATCAGGGCTACCGCGGATACTTCGAGCTCGATTTCCTGATGGACCTCGACAGCGATGAGGTCTACCTCGGCGAGTGCAACCCGCGCATCACCGGTGCCAGTTCGATGACGAACCTGTCGTCGTTCGCCCACGCCGACGCCCCGCTCTTCCTCTTCCATCTCATCGAGTGGATGGACATCAACTACCACATCGACCCGGGCAAACTGAGCAACCGATGGGCGAACCCCGACAACATCGATTCCTGGTCCCAGCTCGTGATGAAGCGCACCACCGATGAGGTCAAGCAGATCACCGCTGCGCCTTCCTCTGGCATCTGGGAGATGGCCGACGACGGCAGCGTCTCCTACGTCCGGATGCAGACCCACCGGCGCACGGTACAGAACGAGAACCGCGCGTTCTTCCTACGCATCTCAGGCGTCGGCGATTACTTCTACGAGGGCGCCGACCTGGGCATCCACGTGAGCCCGGGCCGCTTCATGGACGACGAATTCCAGCTCACCGACCGCGCCAAGGCCTGGATCGACGGTATCAACGCCCAGTACGCCGGCAAAACCATCCCTAAGATCGAGCACGCTCGTATCGGTGTCGAAGACAACTCGTTCAAGCTGCTCTAGCACCCGGAGGACTCCACTGGAGCTCGCATTCCAGTTCATCTCAGACAACCCACCGAGCACGGGCCTCGAAGACGCGTTTTTGCCTCACTGGTCCGAGTACCAGCGATGGATGGCTCGCTCGCCGTCGCAAGGCTTCGCCGAGTGTCTCGCGCAACTGCGCGCGCACATGCCAGAGCTACTCCCGATCTTCGAGAGCCTCCATGCACGCATGGGCGGTACCGAGAGCATGGGTCGTTTTCTGACGCTGTACAACCCGCCGCGTGTTGTCCGCGCGTGTACGCAGCTGATGTTGGAGACCGAGGATGGCCCGGTCCTGCTGCGGAATTATGACCATGATCCGCGTCTGCTCGATGGGCTGATTCTGAGGAGTGAGTGGGGGGGTGTACCAACGCTCGCGATGGCGGATTGCGTGTGGGGTGCCCTCGACGGGATCAACGGGCACGGACTCGCTATCGCGCTCGCGTTCGGGGGCCGGAACACGATCGGGCAGGGCTTTGCGGCCCCGCTGATCTGCCGCTACGTGCTCGAAACGTGTTCCAACGTTGCCGAGGCGCGGGCCGCCCTCGCCCGTCTGCCGGTGTACATGCCGTACACCTTCGCGGTGATCGATGCGGCGGGGGACTTCGTCACCGCGTTCCTCGGTCCCGACGTAGAAGCCTCCTTCGTAACGCGCCGAGCGTCCACGAACCACCAGGGCAGCATCGACTGGCCCGAGTACGCACGCTTCACCCAGACCGCGGAACGACTCAAGCGGGTTGAGGCCCTCGTGGACCCGGGTACGTCACTGGAGCGTGTTCGCCGAGTCTTCCTCTCCTCGCCGGTGTGGCAAACCCACTACGCCAAGGCGAGCGGCACGCTCTACGTCGCCGAGTATTCGACAGCGACGAGAACTCTCGATCTGCACTGGCCCGGACAATCCAAGCGATTCGTACTCGCTGAATCCGGCGATGCGAGCTTCTCGGTCGCATTGCCAGAAGAGGGCCATCCTCCAGATTAGCGGGCGGTAGCCGCGAGAATCATCCCTCGGTGCCCATCTGATGCCGCACTGAAGCGGACATTCTCGTGTAGGCTTATCTCCCGGGCGGACGAACTCAATCCAGGAGACCACCGAATGGCTTCCCTCGCATGCACTGTTGACGGTATCAAGTTCTCGAACCCCTTTGTGATCGGTTCGGGCCCTCCCGGCACGAACGCCAAGGTGATCGCCAAGGCGTTCGAAGAGGGGTGGGGGGGCGTGATCGCCAAGACCATCAGCCTCGACGCCTCCAAGGTGACCAACGTCGCGCCCCGGTACGCGAGGATGCGCGCGAGCGAGTCCCGAGAGGTCCTCGGATGGCAGAACATCGAGCTGATCAGCGACCGCCCCTTCGACACATGGATGGACGAATTCAAGCAGCTCAAGGATTCCTATCCCGACGGGGTGCTCATCGCATCTGTGATGGAGGAGTACAACAAGGATGCGTGGATCGAGCTCATCGAACGCACGCAGGAGAGCGGTGTCGATGCGTTCGAGCTGAACTTCTCCTGCCCGCACGGCTTGCCTGAGCGCAAAATGGGCGCCGCGATGGGTCAGAACTCCGAGATCCTTGAGGAGGTCTGCGGCTGGGTCAACAGCGTCGCGACCATCCCGGTGTGGGCCAAGATGACCCCGAACGTGACGCACATCGTCGATCCCGCGCGGGCGGCGCTGCGCGCCGGGTGCGAGGGTGTCGCGGCGATCAACACCATCCTCTCCGTGATGGGAGTGGATCTCGAAACGCTCCGCCCCCAGCCGACGGTCGAGGGTTACTCCGTGCCGGGCGGGTATTCCTGCAAAGCCGTCAGGCCCATCGCGCTCCGCATGGTCATGGAATTGGCGACGATGATGTACGGCGGTGGCTCGGGCAACCCGATTGGCGAGATGTCGTCCGGTGAGTTCCCCGACCGCAGCATCTCCGCGATCGGCGGCGTCGAAACGGGTGAAGACGCCGCGCAATTCATCCTGCTCGGCGGCAGCACCGTGCAGGTCTGTACCGGCGTGATGATCCACGGCTATAAGCTAGCCAGCGAACTGTGCCGCGGGCTCGAGGCCTTCATGGAGAAGCACGGTTTCGACTCGATCGAAGACTTCCGAGGCCACTCCCTGCAGTACTTCTCTACGCACGCCGAGCTCGTGCGTCGTCAGCACGAGGTGAAGGCACGCGAGAAGGCCGAGCGGGCCGGCATCGTCACCAAGGACACCGCCTGGGACGGCGATTCGTTCGTCGAGCAGTCCAACAGACTGGTCTCGAACGACTGACCGTCAGAAGTGGGTCGGCTTGCGTGAGACGAGCCGGCCTCGACCGATGGTGCCGACGAACTCCCCATCACGCGACTGCACCTCACCGCGAACCAGCACCACGGAGGCACGCCCCTTGATAGGCCACCCTTCGTAGCCGCAATAGTCGATCGCCGAGTGGCTCGATTCGACCGACAGCACACCTTCGTAGCTCGGGTCCCACACCACGACATCGGCGTCGGACCCAACCCGGATCTCGCCCTTCTTGGGGTACATGCCGAAGATCCGAGCGGCCTGCGTGCTGCACGCATCCACGAAGGTGTGGATATCGATCCGCCCGGTGCACACGCCGTGCGTGTACACGAGCTGCGGGCGTTCCTGCACCGACGGGATCCCGTTAGGGATCTTGGTGAACGCATCGACGCCCATGTCCTTCTGGCCCTTGAACTTGAAGGGCGCATGGTCCGTTCCGATGGTGCTGACGATCCCGCTCGAGATCCCGCCCCAGAGGGCGTCCTGATGTTGCTGCGCGCGCAGCGGGGGGGACATCACGTACTTGGCCCCCTCGAAGTTCGGCAGTTCCGCGGCGGACTTATCGAGCACGAGGTGCGGCGCCACGGCTTCGACCCAGATGTTCACACCGCGGAGCTTCGCATCCATCGCGGCACGGACCGCCGGCTCGCACGATGTGTGTACCACGTAGATGTGAGCGCCGGTGAGCTCGGCGATGGTCGCGAGGTGCGTCACGCCGTCCGCTTCCACGGAAACCGGCCGGCTGGGCTCGTGCCACTCAGGCCCCGTCTTGCCAGCCCCCAACAGTCGTTTCTGCATCGCGTCGATCGCCTCAGCGTTTTCGCAGTGCGCCGTGACGATCACACCGAGCTCTTTGGCAAGCGACAGCAGCTCGAACAGGTGCTCTTCTGACAAGTCGAGAGCCCCTTTGTACGCGAGGAACACCTTGAACGAAGAGATGCCGTGCTCACGCACGATCTGTTTCAACTGCTCCTTCGCGAGCGCGTCGAAGCGCACGGCCGCCATGTGAAATGTGTAGTCAACAGCAGCGAGCGGAGCCGCCTTCCCATTCCATTCCTTGAACGCCGCCAATGGCTCGTCCTGCGGCCCTGGGCAGATCATCTCAATGAGCGTTGTGGTACCGCCCGCGAGGGCGGCCTTGGAGGCCGACTCGTAATCGTCGCAGGCGTTGGTCCCCATGAACGGCAGGTGGATGTGGACATGCGGATCGATGAAGCCGGGGAAGACGATCTTGCCGCTGGCATCGATGACCTCCGTACCGCTCGGGAGCGCAGCCGCCTCGATCGCGGATTCGATACGAGTGATCGTCTCGTCCGCGCAGTAGATGTCCGCGGTGTAGTCGTCGGTGGCGGTAACGATGCGCCCGCCCTTGATGAGAACGCCCATAGCGGTCACTCCTGATTACGAAGAAATTTCGGTGAGCGCGGTATCGAGCACAGCGCACAGGAAGTCGCAGTCTTCCTTCGTGATGCACATCGGGGGCTTGATGCGGAGCACGTTCCCATTCAGCCCGCCCTTGCCGATCAAAACGCCCAGGTCCTTGCACCGTTCAAAGACCGCCGCGGTCTCCGCTGTGGCGGGCGCTTTGGAGTCACGGTCCTGGACGAGTTCGACACCGATCATCAGGCCCTTTCCGCGAACGTCACCGATCAGCGCGTGACGGTCCCCGAGTTTCCGGAGGCCGGCCAGCAGATACGTCCCGACGTCCTTCGCCCGCTGCTGGATGTTCTCGTCAAGAATGATGTTCAGCGTCGCGAGGCCCTGCACCATCGACACCGGGTTGCCGCCGTAGGTATTGAAGTGCAGACGCTGCTTGAGAGTCTGGGCGATCTGCGGCGTCGTGACGACGCACCCGAGTGGCGCCCCGTTGCCGATGCCCTTCGCCATGGTCACGATGTCCGGCCTCACGCCTTGGGCCTCGAATCCCCAGAAGTGATCGCCCGTGCGACCAAACCCCGTCTGCACCTCATCGGCGATGCACACCCCGCCGGCGGCACGGACCGATTTGTACGCGCGCTCGAAGTAGCCATCGGGCATCATCACCGCTCCGCCCACACCCTGGATCGGCTCGGCGATGAACGCGGCGACCTTCCCGGGCGTGCTGCTCTGGATGACATCATCAATATCCGCGGCGTAGTGCTCGGCCGCTCGCGGATCGTCATAGCCCCAATGCCCGCGGTACTGGTTCGGGTTCAGAGCGTGCCGGATGCCCATGCCCTGGGGAACCGGGTACTTCCACGTGTGCTGCGCGGTGAGGCCCATCGCCGAAGGAGACATCCCGTGGTACGCGTTGCGCAGAGCGATCACGTCGTAGTTGCCTGTGTACAGACGCGACATCATGACCGCGAGATCGTTGGCCTCGCTCCCGGAGTTGGTGAAGTAGCACACGCTCAGGTCCGACCCGCTTGGCATGGTCCCCGCCAGCTTCTCGGCGAACGCGGTGATGCTCGGGTTTAGGTAGATGGTCGTCGTGTGCTGAAGGAGCTTGTTCTGCTCGTTGACCGCCTCCATCACCTTCGGGTGACAATGGCCAACGCTCACCGTCACGATGCCGGCAAAGGCATCGAGGTACCGACGTCCGGTTTCGTCGTAGAGGTACTGCATTTTGCCCTCAACGATCATGACCGGATCCTTGTAGTAGGTCAGGATGCCGGGCGATAGAAACTTGGCTCGGGCCGCGAGCACCTCTTGCTTCGAGGGGCCGGCGTAGGGCGCGGGCGTGTGCGCGAACGGGGGAAGCACGCTCTGTACTGGCATCGTATTGCTCATTCTGGTTCCTCATTCGTCTCGAACGGAAGGGCTTGCCCTCGCATCGCCACCGTGTAGATCAGCATCGCGAGCGTGATTCCGATGAACCACGCATAGTCATATATCGTGTCGAAGACCGGCGGAAAAACCGCCTCCGGGGTCCCCGCCGAGTTCGTGGCCGCGTTGATAAAGCCCGGGATGTTCGGCAGCACCGCGATGACCATCGCGACCACTGCCCGCCAGTTGACCCTGCCGTACCGACCCCGTGCGTCGTAGAGATCACCGACATGCAGCCTCGTCCGGCGGACAATGAAGTAGTCCGCGATGATGATCCCCGCGATCGGACCGAGCAGGGCGCTGTAGCCGATCAGCCAGGTGAAGATGTAGCCACCGAGGTCGTTGTAGAGGCGCCACGGCATGATCAGCACACCGATCACGCACGTCGCGATCGCCCCCGTGCGGAAGCTGATACGGCTCGGCAGGATGTTGGCGAAGCCGTTTGCAGGGCTGACGACGTTGGCAGCGAGATTCGTGGAGAGCGTCGCGAGCAGCACGGCGAACAGTGAGATCACCACAACAGGCTTGGAGTCGAGGCGGCTGACCAATTCGATCGGATCGGTGATCGCCTCGCCAAAGATCTGCACCGTGGCTCCCGTCACCACGATGCCGATGAAGCAAAAGAGCGTCATGGTTGTCGGCAACCCAAGCACCTGCCCCACCGCCTGATCGCGTTGTGTCTTGCAGTAGCGGGAAAAGTCGGGGATGTTAAGGCTCAGCGTCGCCCAGAACCCCACCATCGCTGTCAGCGAAGGGAAGAAAGACTTCCAGAACGCGGTGTTAGACTCGAACCCCGACTCATTCTGGAATAGGTCGCCGAGCGTATCGACGCGCAGCACCGCCCACGCGAGCAGCGCAAGCCCGGAGACAATCAGAAATGGGGCCGCCCACGCCTCGAGCCATTTGATGGAGTTGATCCCCCGGATGATGATCACGAAGTGGATCAACCAGAAGATGCCGAAGCAGAGCAGTTGGATCGGCGAGATGCCGATGAACGCGATTCGAGCCGTGTCCGGGTTTTCGGTGATCCAGCCCAGCACCCTGCCGA
This sequence comes from Phycisphaerales bacterium, assembly GCA_029260475.1. Lineage (GTDB taxonomy): Bacteria > Planctomycetota > Phycisphaerae > Phycisphaerales > UBA1924 > OFTM391. Next base: position 23,650 of record JAJDDE010000118.1, read on the forward strand.
TCGAGTAGATCGCGGCCCCGCCGATCCATGTCTGAATCCCGAACCAGCCGCAAGCGACCAGGGCCCGGGCAACAGAAGGAATGTGGGCCCCGGTAGTCCCAAAGCTCGCGCGTGCGAGCACCGGGAAGGGGATGCCGTACTTCGTGCCGGCGTGCGCATTGAGAATCATCGGCACCAGCACGATCAGGTTGCCGAGCATGACCGTCAGCAGCGCCTGCCACCAACGCATGCCCGCGTTGATCATGCTGGCGGCGAGCATATACGTCGGTATGCACACCGCCATGCCGACCCACAACGCCGCGATGTTCCACTGGGACCACGTGCGTTGCTCGGAAGGCACCGGGTCGAGATCGGGGTTGCTGAGGTGGCTGGACATAGCGTGCTGAAGGCGAGCCGCTATCGGCTCAGCGGGTTCGCGATCTGCGTGTAACTCTCAGGACGACGGTCTCGGTAGAACTGCCAGGTGTTACGAACCTTCTGGATGAGATCGAGGTCCAGGTCGGCCACGATCACCTCATCCTGATCGCGTGAGGCCTCGGCAACGATCTGCCCCCGCGGGTCGCAGAAGTAGCTCTGGCCGTAGAACTCGCCGATGTTCCAGGGCGCCTCCGTGCCGACACGATTGATCGCGCCAACGAAGTACTGGTTCGCGACCGCGTGGGCGGGCTGCTCGAGCTTCCAGAGGTACTCGCTGAGCCCCGCCACCGTCGCTGAGGGGTTGAAGACGATCTCCGCGCCGTTGAGTCCCAGCTCGCGGGCACCCTCGGGGAAGTGGCGGTCGTAGCAGATGTACACCCCGATGCGCCCGTAGCGCGTCTGGAAGACGGGGTACCCGAGATCGCCGGGCTTGAAGTAGAACTTCTCCCAGAAACCGGGGTGACAGTGGGGGATGTGGTGCTTGCGGTACTTCCCGAGGTACTCGCCCTGCTCATCGATCACCGCGGCGGTGTTGTAGTACACGCCGGCCATCGCCTTCTCGTAGATCGGGACGACGAGCACCATCTGATGCTTGGCCGCCAGCCCCTGCATCAGCTTGATCGTCGGCCCATCGGGCACCGGCTCGGCGGTGTCGTACCAGCGCGTGTCCTGCTCAGCGCAGAAGTACGGGCCGTTGAACATCTCCTGCAGGCAGCACACCTTCGCGCCGCGCTCGGCGGCCTGCGCGATAAGGGTTACGTGCTTATCGATCATCGCGCGTTTCAGCTCGTCGGGTGTCACGCCTTCAGCGCTGGGGCTCGATGCCTGAATCATCGCGGCACGGGTCACTCTGGGCATATCGGGTCTCCAAGTACGAGCAACCGCTCAGATCCATCTTGTAACGAGCACACGCGAGTCGGTGAAGAATCGAACCGAATCGTCGCCGTTGGCGTGTAGGTCGCCGTAGAACGAATTCTTCCAACCAGAGAACGGGAAGACGGCCATCGGTGCCGGCACGCCCACATTGACGCCCTGCATCCCGGCTTGAATCGTCCTGGTAAAGCGTCGGACCGCGTTGCCGCTGTCCGTGAAGATCACCGCCATGTTGCCGTACTCCGATCGGTTCGCCATCTCGATCGCGTCGTCCAGCGTCTCCGCTCGCATGATGGAGAGCACGGGGCCGAAGATCTCTTCGCGAACAATCGACATGTCGGGGGTCGCTCGATCAAAGATCGTCGGCCCCACGAAGCAGCCGGTCTTCGGCATCTTGCACTCGCGACCATCGAGCACGAGGTAGGCGCCCGCATCCACGCCCTGCTGGATGTAGGACAGCACGCGGTCCTTCGCGGCGTTGTTGACGAGCGGACCCATCCCCACCCCGGCTTGATCGCCCGGACCGACGACCACCTTCTTGGAGGCTTCTACGAGCGCCGGCACGAACCAGTCCGCCGAGTCCCCGATGCAGACCACGACCGAGCCCGCCAGGCAACGCTGGCCCGTGTTCCCGAACGCAGACCCCAGCACACCGTCAACCGCGGCCCCCCGATTCGCATCGGGCATAATCAGCGAGTGGTTTTTGGCGCCGCACATGCACTGGACGCGCTTCCCCGAAGCGGCCGCGGTCTTGTAGATTTCCGCGCCGGCGTGCGTCGAGCCCACGAAGGACACCGCACGGACGTCATCGTGCGTGATCAGGGCTCGAGCGACATCGGGGCCGCCATGCACCAGGTTGATCACACCCGGCGGGAACCCGGCGTCGCTGACCAGTTCGATCATGCGCGTCGTCGAGAACGGGTCGTGCTCGGAGGGCTTGAGCACGAACGTGTTGCCGCAGGCAACCGACATCGGCCACATCCACATGGGCACCATGACCGGGAAGTTGAATGGCGTGATGCCGACACACACACCCAGCGGCACGCGGTCAACCTGCGAATCGATACCGACGCCCCCTTCGTCCTCCGTCCGGCAGAACGAGGTCGAGACAGCGATCTGCGGCAGTGTGTTGCCCATGATCAGCACCGGTGCCGCGGTCGCGTACTCGATGCAGTCGATGCCGCGCCGAAGCGAACCGATGGCCTCGGCCTTCGTCTTGCCGTGCTCGGCGACGACGATGTCCGCGATGTCCTCGATGTTCGACTCAAGGATCTGCTTGTAGCGAAAGAGACACTGCACACGGTCACCCACCGGTGTGTTGGCCCACCCGGGGAACGCCTGCTTCGCAGAACGCACCGCCCGATCCGCGAACTCGACACCGCCGTCGGGCACGTTCCCGAGCGGCTCCCCATTCGCGGGGTTCGTGACGGCATTGGAGCCAGATGCGGAGGATCCACGCACCTGCTTCCCATCGATGAAGTGTCCGGCTACTGCTGTGCTCACCATAATTCTCCAGGTTGTGTCTGGCCTACACCAATCGATATGGTAGGTCAGATCCGAATCAACCACAACGGATCGTCCCGCCATACTTCACGAGACGCCCCGAGCAGCAAGCGTGCCATGTCTCCGACCCGGCGGCCGAGTATCCGTCCGGTGTCGTTCGAATACACGAGCCCCGAGAGGGCCGGCGAGTGAAACCCGGAGACACCAGCCAACGCAGCGCACAGATAGCATCGCGTTCTCGGTGCATACGCATCAACTGGTGTGGAGACGCGCGTGCAGGGCAGGAGCGAACACCCATTCGGAACCGCCCGCTCACGATCGGTGCCCGTCGGCCCAAGCGTTCGGGAACCCAGATTCTCTGACCGGTCGGACGACACTGCGTCGCGCCAGTGGTTGGGTTGGAACCGGTTGACATCGTGTCGCTGACCCACGACGCCGGAATCGAGCGCTTGAATCGCCAGCGGAGCCGACCGGGCTAAGGAGCGCACAAGGAGGCATCGGGTGTCGGGGCGATACCAGTTGCTCTGCCTCTCGGGCACGCTGCCGATCGTTCGAGCACGCCTAGATCGCCAGGTGTACACCCACCAAACATCGTCAGAAATACCATCCCAAGTGATGGGTGCCCCGCCGCCTTGCCGATGCGAATCCTCGCGGTGCTCATCAGCCATCAGACCATTGTGCCGATAAGAGCAGCATGCACCGCCCTTGTTGAGCCCCCTACACATCGAAACACTCACTCGACAGACCGGTATAATGAACCAGTGAACCGCGTGCTGATCATCTTGCTGGCTATCGCCATTGCCTCCCAAGCAATCGCTTCGATCGCGAGTTGCGGATGCTGTTGCGATTCCACAGAGCACCCCGCTCTGACGGGCGAGGTGTCATCAGCCGCAAACTGTTCTTGCAATGGGTGCGAAGAGCGGCAAGCGCCCACCTCGGACCCGGACGAGCCCGCAGATGACTGCGGTTGTCCGCTGCAGTGCTGCAGCCTCGTTAAGACTCCCGCGTCTGCGACTCCGCACGTACTCGTGACGCGCACGCAAGAAAATTGCACCCCGGCGCCCTGCTTCCGAGAGCGGTGTGACCGATCCTCACACGTGCTCGGCCTCAAGCGACCTCCGAGAGGCGAAACCACTTCCTGACGGGAGAGGTGCGCGCCGAGCGCACCCGGTTTTCGCATTCTTGGAGACGCCAGTATGAACAACGATAAAATGGCGACGGGAGCGCGATCACCGCTCCCGAAGCGCAGCCGGGCAGCGACCCTCGTGCCGATGGCAATCGGGATCGTGACCATCTGTTTGATCGGATGGGTCACATGGCCGACGATGCGCCCCGTCCGGAGCGTCGTAGTATCGCAGGTCGTTTTCGAGCGATCGACCTCGGTTGATGAAATAGAACCGGGACCCAGCGCAGGTCAACCCCCGGGCCCCACGGTGCAGGCCGCTGGGTGGCTGGAAGCGGAACCATTCATGATCGCCTGCACCGCCCTCGCGGACGGCGTGGTTGAAACGATCGACGTCCTCGAAGGCGATCGCGTGGATCAGGGCCAGGTGGTTGCTCGACTCATCGATGAAGACGCGCAGCTACGCCTCCGACACGCATCGGCGCAGGTGGCTGCCGCAGAAGCGGAGCTTGCAATCGCCGAGGCTGAACGGGTCGCGGCACAGCGGTCATGGGACGATCCCATCGAGCTACTACGCGCAGTTGCCTCAACACGAGCCGCTGTCGCCGAGGGCGAGGGCGAACTCGCGCAGCTGCCCTCGCTCGTGATATCCGCCCGAGCGACGCTCGAGCGGTTGCAGGAAGAGGCGGCACGTATCCGAGCCTCCGCCGACAACGGTGACGTGAACGAGCTGGAAGCGATCATCGCGGAACAGCGCGTCGCGGCACAGGTCGGCGAACTCCACGCGGTGGAAGCGCGCGAACCAATCCTGCGAGCCAGAGTCGATCGCCTCCGCGCGGAGCTAGCCGCAGCAGAGCGTCACTTCGAGTTGCGCATCGCAGACCGACGCCGGCTCGATAGTGCCAGCGCGAGCCTCGCCGGCTCGAGGGCCGAGGTCGCTCGTGCGGTAGTCGCACGCGACGAAGCGGCACTCGAGCTTGACCGGATGACGATCCGAGCGCCGATCAGCGGCTTTGTGCAACGCCGGCTGAAGGCCCCGGGGGACAAAGTGATCCGGATGATGGACGCGCCGGACTCGATGCAGATCGTGCACCTCTACGACCCGGACAGGTTGCAGGTCCGCGTAGACGTGCCCCTCGCCGACGCGTCGCATATCTCGGTCGGGCAGCGGTGCGAAGTCGTGGTCGAGATCCTCCCCGACCGCGTCTTCGCCGGCGAGGTGCTCCGCATCACACACGAGGCCGACCTGCAGAAGAACACGCTACAAATCAAGGTAAAAGTCGACGATCCGGACCCCGTGCTGCGCCCGGAGATGTTGACGCGGGTGAAGTTCCTCCCGCTCTCAGGCGGACCCTCCCGCGCCGACGCCGGAACCTCGTCTCTCGAAACCCGTGTGCTGGTGGAGTCCGCCGCCCTCGATACCGGGTCCCAGCCGGTGTGTGTGTGGACAATCGCACAACGACGCGGCCATCGTGGCGTCCTCTCGGCACGAACCGTCACAATCATCAGTGAAGCCGACGGGTGGGCCACCGTCCGAGGCGAACTCTCGCCCGGCACCCTTGTCGCGATGGACCACGCCGGTGCCCGAGAGGGCGAGACCGTCGCGATCCGCACAGCGGACGGAAGGACGGGCTCATGACACTGATCCAATGCAAAGCGCTGACGCGCGAATACCGCAAGGGTGAGGCCATCATCCGCCCGCTCGACGAACTCGACCTCGACGTACCGCGTGGCGACTTCCTTGCTCTGATGGGTCCGAGCGGCAGCGGCAAGACCACACTGCTCAACCTCATAGCTGGTATCGACTCTCCGACACGCGGAACCCTGACCATCGACGGCATCAACCTCGCCTCGCTCAGCCGCAACAAACTCGCCGCGTGGCGCTCCGCCCACGTCGGTTACGTCTTCCAGCTCTACAACCTGGTCCCGGTGCTCACCGCGTACGAGAACGTCGAATTGCCCCTGCTCCTGCACGCTCTCACCCGCAAGCAGCGCCACGAACGCATCATGTCCGCGCTCGAGCGCGTTGGCATCGCGGACCGCTCGGATCACTACCAGCGCCAGCTCTCGGGCGGGCAGGAACAGCGCGTCGCGATCGCACGCGCCATCGTCACCGACCCCGCGATCCTCGTCGCGGACGAGCCGACGGGAGACCTCGACAAACCCTCCGCGCACGCCGTGATGACGCTGCTGCAAGGCCTGAACCGTGACCTCGACAAGACGATCATCATGGTGACGCACGACCCCAACACAACGGATTACGCGACGCGTACGTTGCACCTCGACAAGGGGCGCCTCGTGCGTGAGGGTGCGGACATGCGCGTACAGGAGGCCACGATATGAGAGCGTTGAACTGCGTCCCGTACGTCCTCAAGCAGATCACACGCCACGGCGTGCGATCGGCCCTCACCGTCGCCGGCATCGGTATCGCGATGTTCCTTTTCAGCGCCGTACAAGCGATGAACCGAGGTGTCACCGAGGCCACGACCGCCACCGCAAACGACACCACGCTCGTCGTCTATCGGGAGGACCGCTACTGCCCCGCGACGAGCCAACTCCCGCAGGATTACCAACGTCGCATCGAGGGCGTCGACGGCGTGACCAGGGTCACGCCGATGAAAATCGTCGTCTCGAACTGCCGGACGAGCCTCGATGTCGTCACGTTCCGCGGTGTTCCCAAGGACGAATTCCTCGCCGGTCGAGGGCGTGACCTCGAGGTGATAGAAGGGTCCATCGAAGAGTGGAAATCGCGCACGGACGCGGCGTTGCTAGGCGAAACGCTCGCCAACCGACGCGGGCTGAAACCGGGGATGCGATTCGACGCGGCAGGGATCACCGCAACTGTCGCGGGTATCGTGCGCTCATCGGACCCTCAAGACCAGAACGTCGCGTACACCGCGCTCGAGTTCGTGCAACTCGCGGGGCGGGATCAACTCGGCATAGTGACGCAGTTCAACGTCAATGTCGCCGACGCCTCACAACTCGACCGCGTCGCCTCCGACATCGACGAGATCTTCCACACCGCGCAGGAACCGACCGCGACGTTCACAGAGAAAGCCTTCATCGGGCGCATCGCCAACGACATCATCGAGTTGGTCGGCTTCGCACGCTGGCTCGGTCTCGGGTCTCTCGCGGCGGTTCTCGCCCTCGTCGCGAACTCCATCGTGCTCAGTGTTCAGAGCAGGGTGGGCGAGCACGCGGTGCTGCAGACTCTCGGCTACTCGGGCGGTCTCATCGCGCTGCTCATCATCACCGAGGGGCTCATCCTCTCCGTGCTTGGTGGCGGGCTCGGGGCTGCGGCGGCGATCATCGCCGCCCGCACCGGCAACTTCGCGCTCTCGGTCGAGGGGACCTCGATCCCCATCGTCGCCAACGCGGGCCTGCTGGTGACGGGCCTCGCGGTCTGCGCAGTAATCGGTGTCCTCGCGGGTCTCGTGCCCGCCTGGCAGGCCTCAAGACGGGAGATCGCCGAATGCTTCCGCATCGCGTAATCACAGCATGAGACAACTCCCCTTCCAATACGCCTTCCGAAACCTCGGCCGCAGCCGCGTGCGCCTGATCGCGTCGCTCGTCGGCTCCACACTCGTTGTCCTTCTTATTCTCGCCTCAGGCGGTTTCGTCCGCGGCATGCAGCTCACGCTTACGCAGGACGTCGGCCTGCACAACAACGTAATGCTCCTCGGCGCCGGCAGCGAAGAAGGCGTCGAACGATCGCAGATCGACGCCTCGGTGGAGGGCATCGCCGGCGCGAGCATCGCGGGCATCAAAGAGCGTGCCGGCGTGATCTACGCCTCCCCCGAGATCCACGCCGCTCTCCCTGTCCACGAGAGCGCCGACAGCACCAAGGACCTCCTCGCCGTCATGCGCGGCGTGCGCCCTGTTGCTCTCCTCGTACATCCGGAGATCGAGATCGTCGAAGGGCGGCCGCCCCAACCGGGGCGCGATGAACTCATGGTCGGGGCCCTCACCGCCACGCGGCTAGGCGTCCCCGAGAAACGCCTCGCACTCGGGAATACACTCCACTTCGATGACCGCGACTGGACCGTGGTGGGGCGTTTCCAGGCACCAAACTCCGTGATGAACGCGGAGATTTGGATACCCATCACCGACTTGCTGATCGCGACCAACCGCGAAT
>JAJDDE010000119.1 GCA_029260475.1 Phycisphaerales bacterium
GGCCGTGGCGTTGCCGCCCTGCGAGTGTGCGACGATGCCCATGGACTTCACGTCGCGCCCGCGTTCCTCGAGCAGCAGCGCGAACTCGTTGTTCGAGCGGTTCTGGTTGATGTCGAGGAAGACCTCGGAGTCGCCCGAGAAGTCCGAGACGTCGTAGGGGTTTCCGCCCGAGCAGTAGCCGTGGCTGAACATGATGACGTGCCCGCCGACCGAGCGCCCGCCGCGGTCGGGGGCGCCTTGGACGTACGCACCGGTGCGCAGCGCCGCTTTGGGTGTGGTGCCGGGCGTATCGATCGGCGTGAGCGCGCCCATCGCTGGGTTCGGGACATGGGCGACGAGGGCCGCGCCGTTGGCGTCGTGGGCACGGAGCTCGCGGACGAAGAGCGTGCGCGGATCGACGCCGGCGCTGGCGATCCACGCGGGGTCGTAGCCGATGACGAGGTCCTGCTGCTGCCGTTCGCTGTCGAGCACTTGCACACGGGCGAGCCAGCAGACCGGGACTTCGGTACCGCCTGTGTCCTTGCCCCACAGCTCGGCGGCGAGGATCAGCGATCCCTCGCGCCCCAGCGTCCGCACGGGGACCACGAGCCGGTCCCGGTCGATGCGGGGCGGGGTGTCGAAGACCACGAGCGGCGCGCTCACGCGGATCACGTGCTGCGTGGTGCGCGTGTGGACGCGTCCGACGCCGGTGACCGTCGCGATGGTGCGCACCGTCCAATCGCCCTCCTCGTGCGGCACGAACGTGAGCGTTCCGTCGTGCTTGAGGGGCAGGCGCTCAGCGAAGCCGCTGGGCGACGTGACCTCGCCCTCGCTGGTCGGGAAGTCGATCGCGTCGATGCCCGCGTCCGCGTGCAGCGTGACGGGGTGATCAACGAGTGTCATGTGCGAGTCGAGGTGCGTGGTGAGCACCACGTCCTCGTGCCCGTCGGCGATGAGCACGGCGCAGCGGTCCTCGGGTGTCGGAGGCGTGAGCGAGAAGCTCATCGTGCCGAAGACACCCGTGCCATCGATCGCGCGTGCGGGCTGGCCCGGCGTGAGCGGGTTCTGCTCGAGCAGACCGGAGGCGATGACCGCCTGCTGCTGCGTCGAGGCCTTCAGCGCCCAGTCTTCGATGCCCGGCCCGAAGAGCACGACGCCCGCCTTCGCGCCGATCAGATCGAGCGTCGTGTGGTGCGGCTGCAACTCGTCCGAGAAGAGCATCGCGCTCGTGGAGTGCGTGGCGCAGCTCGCGGGGTGGGGCAGGCGCAGGCGCCCGGAGAGGATGTCCTCGGGCGGGGCGTTGACGTCCTTCACCTCCACGAGCTGCGCCGAAGCGCCGAGGGAGAGAAGGCCGATCGCGAGCGTTGTGATCAATCGCATACCCGAACGCTACACGATGGGGGCCAGGGTGCAACACGAAACACTCCGCCGCCGCGTTGTTGTCGGGTTCGGACGCGGGTCACGGGCAATCGGTGCGTCCGAATTCTGAGCCGAAGACGCCGAAGTCGCCGAGGTTCACCTCGCCGCTGCCGTCGAAGTCCGCATCAGCGTTGTAGTTCGCGTCCCCGATCGCGGAACCGAAGGCGGCTCCGAAGACGCCGAAGTCGCCGAGGTTCACCTCGCCGTTGCCGTCGAAGTCCGCGGCGCATGCGTTGAGGGCGGTGCGTGTGAGGCGGACATCATCGAAGTCCACCTCGATCCCCGGCTCCAGCCCGGTCCCGGGTTGGTTCAGGTTGATCAGTCGGATCTCGAGGGCCTGGTCCAACCCATCGTGCGCGTCGCCGATGTCCGCGCTCGTCACGGAGGTCGCGAAGAGGCCGTCGTCGAGCACCGACGCGAGCGTGTTGTCGTCGCGCAGCACGAGCGTGTCGCCCGCCCACAGCTCGACGCGGTAGCCCGGGAAGCCGTCGAGGTTGAAGAAGCCTGCGGTGTCGCAGGGCGGCGGGCCCGTGCCCGACGCGATGTCGCCGACCTCCACGGTCAATTCGTACCGGTGATCGGGCATGAGCGATTCGCCCAGCGTCTGCGAGAGGCCCGCCTCGCCAACGCCGACGTCACCCGCGAGGAAGACGAGCGCAACGTGCAGCCCCTCGGGCGCCTCCGGGAAGTAGGGCCCGCTCTCCGGGTGCAGCCCGCCCAGCACGTCAGAGCCGCCATCGAGGATCATCATCGGGTCGTGCGGGTCCCAGCCCTGCGGCTGGAAGAGCGCGAAGCACCCGGGCGCGACCGCCTGCGCTTCGAAACCGGGGTTCTCGATGAAGATAGTGACCTGCGCGCCCGCGAGGGGCGAGAGCACTCCGATAGTGATCAGCAGTGTTTTCATAGTCATGTGGGCGCAGAAGTTCGGCGACACGTGCCGCGTTGCAGGAAATTTCACGGGCAATCGGTGCGTCCGAACTCGGATCCGAAGACGCCGAAGTCTCCGAGGTCTACATCGCCATCCATGTCAAAGTCCGCGTTGGGATTCCAGAACGAGTCCGCGGGTGTGGAGCCGAAGGACGCCCCGAAGATACCGAAGTCGCCCAGGTTCACGGCGCCGCTGCCGTCGAAGTCGGCGACGCAGTCCGGCACGCCGGGGCTCGAGAACTCGATGTCGAGATCGAAGTCGCCTCCGGCTCCGAAATCGCTGTCCACCACGACGTAGTAAAAACCCGGCTGCAGGCTCGGCACATGGAGGACCTTGATCGTCTCGCCGTTGTCGTTCACGCCGAGACAGTCGGCCGTGAAGACCGGCTCGTCGAGCAGCGCGATCCGCGCGGTGCCGCCGAGCGTGGACTCGAAGAAGAGCGTCACGGAATTCTCGACGGTGAGGCGGATCTCGACGATGTAGTCGGGCCCGCCGGCGTTGGTCCCGCCGCAATAGAGCCCGAAGTCGTTGCCCGCGTTGATCGTGGTGAAGTCGGCCGGGGTGATCGAGGCGTCGGCGTCGCTGATGAGGCCCGGCTCGCAGGCGTCGAAGAAGCCGTTGCCGTTGGCATCCAGCGACGGATCGGCATCGATCTGGCAGGCGTCGAGCGTGCCGTCGTTGTCACAATCAAAGTACAGACTCCGAGCGATCGTCACGCTGTCGAGCTCGCCATCGGCGTCGCAGTCCAGCGAGGGATCGGCGGCGATCTGGCAGGCGTCGAGCTCGGCGTTGGCGTCGAGGTCGAGCGAGGCGTCTGCGATGATCTGGCAGGTGTCGAGCGCGCCGTCACTGTCGCAGTCCAGCGAGGGATCGGCCGCGATCTGGAGCGCATCGTCGATCGTGTTGTTGTCGCAGTCGATGACGGGCTCCTGCTCCGCGACACCGAAGAGGCGCATCGAGACGAGGCGGAGCTGGCCCGTGTCGCCCGGGAAGGTGTCGACACAGCGGAGCGTCCACGTGCCGTTCGGGTCGTCGCCCAGGTGGCGGACGGTGGTGAAGGGCACGGAGTAGCCGTCGAGGTCGTCGCCCTGCCGCTCATGCACGACACTCTGCACACCGTCGGGAGAGATGAGGACGAAGCGCATGTCGCCCTGGAAGCTGTGGTCGAAGTCCACGCGGAACTCGACGAACTCGAGCGCGCCGATGTCTGAGTTGCTGACGTTGACGGTGACCTCGGTGATCCCGTTGGGGCCGTCGGCGAGGGGGATCGGCGAGCCGATGTTGAAATCGTAGAACTCGGTGATCTCGGGTCCGACGTTCGTCCACGTCTCCGCCAGCGCCACCGCCGCGGCGGCGTCCACACGCCCAAAGCCGTAGCGCGGGTTGTACCAGAGGCCCGAATCGTTGAGGGACCAGTCGGGGTTGGACGGGTCGTTGCGCGAAGCGGTGCGTGCGAGCACCTGCTGCACGTCGCGCCAGCCGAGGCTCGGGTTCGCCTCGAGCATCATCGCGACGACACCCGCGACGAGCGGGCACGCCGATGAAGTACCGCCGAAGCCGGTCGTGGTGAAGTCGCCGCCGCTGTAGCCGTTGCCGACGACGGGGATGTTCTCGACGTCCGAGGTGGTCGTGCCCGCCTCGCCGTCCGACGACGACGGCGCGTTGACGAGGTGGTTCGTGCCCCACTCGGCGTAGCTGGACTGCACGCCGTCGTGCGACGACGCGGTCACGGAGATGGTGTACCGGGAGCCGGCGAAGCCGTCGAAGTTGGAGTCGTCCCCGAAGACGCGCCCGTTGCCGCCCGACTTGACGTAGATCGTGCCCAGACCGCCCCGCCCGTTGGCGATACCGTCCTCGAGCCCGGCCCGCTCGATGGAGCTGAGAGGAGAGTTGATCAGGAGGCTGTCGCGCGGGCCGTAGGAGTTCGAGGTGATCTCGTTGATGGACTGCGCGAAGGTGTGCGCGGTCACGAAGTCGGTGAGTGAGCTGGTGGGGAAGTCCACGCGGAAGCCGGCGATCTCCGCGTTGAAGGCGGCGCCGACGCAGTTCGTCCCGTCATCGGCCGCGGCCGCCTTGCCGGCGCACGCGGTGCCGTGGAAGTCGCCGCTGCGCTTCGGGTTGGGGTCCGCGGAGTTCTGATCGATGTCCCACGAGCCCGCGGCGTTGAAGTTCGGCGCGATGTCGGGGTGGTTGGTCTGCACGCCGTTGTCCACGATGAGGATCGTGGAGCCGACGCCGCTGTAGCCCATGTCCCAGGCGGCGAAGGTGTTGGCGTCCTCACCGGGCGTGCCGCCGGACTGCCCGGTGTTGTTGTGGTGCCACTGGTCGGGCAAGCGCGTGTCGGTGGGCACGGTGCCGGTGGGGCGGTAGAGGCCCTCGAGCATCGTCTCGGCGCTGAGCACGCGCTTGTCGGTCGCGAGGGCGTCGCACGCCGCGGAGGCGAGCGCGCCTGTCGGCGCCCGCATGATCGCGAAACGCCGTCCCGCGTAGGTGCGCACCTCCTCGACCGCGTGCCCCGTCTCGACGGCCAGCGCCCGGGCATCCACGCCCGGCGCAAGCTCAACGACGAACGTGGGCAGCACCACCAGCCGCATGTCCCGACGCGCTTCGATCACCTCGCGTGCTACGGCGCGCCCGTTGAGCGCCTGCGCCGTGTGCTTATAGATCGTGGCGCCGTCGGCCCGCTGCTCCACGACGTCGAGGGTCGCCTTCACCGCGCCGAGGCGTGTCGTCACGTTCGAGGCGTCGGTGTCTGGCTGCTGCGCGAGCGTGTGGGCACCGCCCGCAAGAGCGAGGATCGCGACGACGCACCACCTGGGACCACTGACCATCCTGCACACCCTCTCGGTGGAGTCATCGACCCCGATCGCCACGAGCACGGAACACCCGTCCGCACTTCTCACCGGCCGCTGCAACCCCATTCGACCATACCACCGAAGTGTTGCAGCGCAAAGACGTTATCGGCACCGAAGGGCGTCAGAGCCCCGGGAAGGGCTCATCCGTCCAGGCAGTCGCCGCGTCCGAACTGGCTGCCGAAGACGCCGAAGTCGCCCAGGTCCACGTCGCCGTCCGCGTCGAAGTCGGCCGCCGCGTCGTAGTTCGCGTCGCCCGTCATGGAATTGAAGGCCGCTCCAAAGACTCCGAAGTCGCCCAGGTCCACGTCGCCGTCGTTGTCGAAGTCGGCGGTGCAGGTGTTGATGTCGGTGCAGACCGCGTCGGCCACCTCGAAGCCGTCGAGACCGGCCTCGATGATGGAGCCGCTGCCGACGTCCGAGGCGATGAATCGGAGGCGCATCTGCGCGGTGGGGGCGATGACATCGGCGACCTCGAAGGCGTGGCGCAGCCACCCGCCGTTGGTGCCCGGGCCTGTGGGGCCGACGGTCTCGACATTGGTCCAGGTCGCGCCGTCGTTGTTGGATATGTCCACGACGAAGATGTCGGCGCCGGGCGCTCCGCCGCCGGTGTTCGAGTACCAGCGGTCGTAGATGATGCGCGGGCGGGTGAGTGCGCTGAGATCGAGCACGGGGGTCATGAGCGTTGTGAAACCGCCATCGACGTCCTGCGTGCCGAGCCCGCCGTCGATCGCGCCCTGGCCGGTGACCCAGCAGAGCGTGCCGGGGTCTGGGGTGGTGTCGTCCTCGGGCTGCGCGCCGGTGCCGACGGGGTCCACGCGGACCCACTGCCCGGTCGTCGCGGTGTCGCCCGCGATGCCGCCGGACCAGCCGGTGTCGGATTCCATGTCGTCGGTGAAGTCCGCGACGAGCTCGACCGCCTCGGTCTCGAAGAGGCTCGCCGGCGCGTCCACGGGCAGGGTGAACACCGCGCCTTGCGTGTCGCTGACCTCGAAGTAGAACTCGAGGGTGTCGCCGCAGGGGGCCCCTGGGAGCGTCGCGTCGTAGAGGCCCAGGCCCTGCGCGGTGAGCGGGATGCTGGTGAAGGACACATCGCCCTGCGTGCGCACGCGGAGGGCGGGCGTGGCGCCGTCGATGACACCCGTCAGTTCCGAGATACGCACGCCCGTCCCGAGTGGCGCGTTCGGCTCCACGAGCTGGGGCGTGTCGCCGACCTTCGTGAGCTTCAACGACGCGAGGTCCAGCGTCACGACCATGAGCCCGCGGTTGAAATCGGAGATGATGATCGTGCCCGAGTCGAAGAAGGGGTACACGGACCACGCGCCGACGAAATCGGTGCGGTCGTCCTCGGGGAAGGTGTCGATGTAGGCGACCTCCGTCGCGTTGACGGGGTCGGTGCGGTCGAAGATGCGGAGGCCCGTCGAGTAGTTGGCCTCGAAGACGAGATTGCCCTTGACGTACAGGTTGTGATCGATCGCGCTGGAGCCGTTGGAGAACTCGCCCAGGTACACGGGGTTGTCGATGTCCTGGACGTCGAAGACCATCGTGCGTGTCTGGAACGCCTGGTTGGTTTCGTCGCCCTCGTCGCCGAAGTACAGCAGGCTGCGGTCCTCGCTGAGCCAGCACTGGTGGGGAATATCGATGCCCGGATAGGTGATGCGCGACAGGCGCACAAACGCGGATTTGTTCGTCACGTCGTAAATATCAAGCCCCGCGGCGGGGTTCGCGCAGAAGGCGACCTCTCGACCGGCGTACACACCCTGTGTGTAGGTCACGACCTGGGCATCGTGGCAGTAGACGCCGCCGGCGGTGCCGTCCACGCCCGCGAAGGTGGGGTTGGCGGGGTCGGAGAGGTCGTAGGCGCGGAGGCGTCCGCCGTTGAGGTTGGAGCCGACGGGGTAGAGGAAGCCCGAGACCTCGTCGATGACGATGTTGTGGACCGAGGCGAGCCCGCCGAGCGTGAGCCGTTGGACGAGCGAGACGTTGCCGTTGTCCACGTCCGACAGATCAATGACGTCCACGCCTCCGCCGGTTTCGTTGCTGACGTAGCAGTGGTCCTGGTACACCTTCACGTCCGCCCACAGGCTGTTGGAGTGCGAGATCTCACCGATGACCACGGGGTTGTCCGGGTCGGTGACCTCGACGACCGCCAGCGCCTCGCGCAGCCCGATGAGCGCGTACTCGCGCCCCGAGGGTGAGGTGTAGCCCCAGCAATCGCTCGCGCTGCTGGGGCTGGTCGGGAAGTCGGGGAGATCGACGTGACTCCGCAGCACCACGCCCTCCGCATCGAACTGCCCGAGGGCAACGGTGGGCAGGAACAGGCAGGCGCACAGGGCGGCGGATCGCAGCATGAATCATCTCTCCGGTCGGGTTCTCGGAACACGCGGGCAACGACAGCGCAGGGTGCACCATCGGGGCCACCATACGGAGCCCGACCGCTCGCGGTTGCCGCGGACGGCCCCGGACGCCGGAGATCACCTTCTCAGCCGGACAGGCCTCAGCCGCCCAGCAATCGCTGCGGTTGAACTGGCTGCCGAAGACGCCGAAGTCTCCCAGGTCCACATCGCCGTCGTTGTCGAAGTCGGCGCTGGCGTTGTAGTTGCCGTCGCCGGTCATGCTGTTGAACGCCGCTCCGAAGACGCCGAAGTCGCCCAGGTCCACATCGCCGTCGTTGTCGAAGTCGGCCGAGCAGGTATTGGTGGCGATGGGGCAGAGTTTCAAGGGGTCGTCCACGCTGCCATCGAGGATCAGCGTCTCGTAGTACACCTTGATGCCGTTGGTGTTCAGCGTGGCGCCCGCGTCGATGCGGAGCGTGGAGCAGTAGACCGCCTCGGGCACCGCCTGCGTGTCCAGCGCGTTGTCGTGGGTGTCCACGAGGTTCACGGTCGTCGCGGTGGGGCCGATGCGCAGCGCGCCGAGCGGGAAGTGGCCCGCGAGTGAGCGGTCCAGGCCCTCGGGCAGCGCGCCGATGTCGGCGCTCATCGCCTCGACGGACTGCGGCCCGTCCTCGGGGAGCCCGACGAGCTTGAGCGTGGCGCTGGCGAGGTCGTAACGCGCGCTGTCGTCGATGGCGTTGTCGTAGTCGCCGCCGGTGGAGACGGTGCCGCCGCCCGGGAAGCGGAGGGTTGCGCCGCTGCCCGCGCTGTACCCCTGCGCGGCGAAGAGGCCGCCGGCGGAGCGCGAGGACACATCGCCGATGATCGTGCCGCTATCGAAGAGCGTTCCAAGCACCGTGAGCGTGCCGTTCTGCACGGTGATCGTGCCGCCCGCGTCGTTGGTCAGGTCCTGCGTCATCTGCGTGTCGGCCTGGAGGGTGATCTCGGCGTCGAACTGGTTGATGACCTCGCCCTCGAAGTTGCCCCAGCCGGTGATCGTGCCGGCGTTGATCACGCCCTGCCCGAAGCCCTCGAGCAGGCCGTCGGACATCGTGATTTCGTCGCGGTTCACGAGGCCACCGAAGCCGATCATCTGACCGAACTGGAGCGTGACGGGGTGGTTGACATCGATGATCGCGTTGCTCGCGAGGATGCCGCTGTTGCGGACGAGGGTGCTCCCGCCCGCCTGCATATCGATGTCGCTGCCGGTGAGCATCACGGCGCTGAGCTGCACGTCGGTAAAGCCCGCGAGCTCGAGAGGGCCGGTGGCGCTGAGTACGCGTGAGAAGGCGTTAGAGAGCGCTGTCAGCGTGCCTGTCGATTCGAGGCGGAAGGTGTTGGCGTCGATGAACTGGTCCCCGGCAACGTCGACCAGACCGCCGATGCGCATGCCCTGCGCCGCGGCCAGCGGCAGCGCCGCGCTACCGTACATCATGGTCCGCGCGGGCTCGAATCCGGACTCGAGTTCGGTGCCGTCCTGGAGGTTGTACAGCAGGCCTTGGGGTTGCACGATGGAGCCGCGTCCGGCGCTGGTGAGGCGCACCGGGCGGTCGCCGCTGAGCGTGAAGCCCTCGGCGCGGAAACGTCCGGGGTTGGCAGCGATCACGTCGCGCGCCTGCGCGTTGGTGAGCGCATCGGCGATCGTCAGGTGGTTGGTGCCCTGCGTGCCGTTGGTCACCTCGTTCGGGTTGGGCGCGGAGGTGTTCTCGAACCAGCCCAGCGCGTCAGCCGAGGTGCCGACCGCGATCAGGTCGGTGTCGCCGTCCCCGTCCAGGTCCGCGGGGATCATGCCGTCTCTGCTGATCAGCCCGGAGCCGTGCGTCGTGAGCGGGAAGTCGTCCAGCGTCGAGCCGTCGTTCTCGTAGACCCGCAAAGTGCCGTCACTCACCACCGCGTCAAGGTCCCCGTCGCCGTCCAGATCGGCGACGAAGTTCGGGCCGAATCCAGTGCGGGCCCCTTCGCCGCTGAACGTGGGGTTCGCGCCCCCGGAAGAGACCATCACCTCCAAGAGTAAGTCGAAGTCGTTTGACACCAGGACGTCCGGCGCGCCGTCGCCCGTCAGGTCCCCGATGCTCACGCTCACCGGGACCCCGTCGCCGAGGACAGGATCGTAGATATCCACGGAGGGCAAGTACGCGCCTCCCGCAACGCTCTCGTACCACAGCACGCTCCCCCCGAAGGATCCCGTGCAGGTCACGATGTCCAGGTCGGAGTCGAGATCGAGGTCCGCGACGGCGATGTCAAAGTGCGTGTTGGTGGTGTCGAGGACGGCCTCTGCGAAGGCGGGGTCCGCCTGCTGGTCGTGCTCGTAGACCGCGAGGAAGTTGAACCCGCCGGCGACGACGTCCGGGAAGCCGTCGTTGTCCATGTCCGCGACGAAGACGCTCGAGAATTCGATGCCCGCGCGGATCGTCTGGACGGTGAAGACGGGCGGGCTCGCGCCGTCGCTCTCGAACCAGCGAAGTCCGCCGGAGGTGGTGTTGCCGCCCACGACGATGTCGGCGTCGCCGTCGTTGTCCATGTCCGCGACGAAGACTGAGAACATGCTCGTGCCGGTGGCTTCGATGACGGTCTGCGTGAAGGTCGGGTCGATCGCGCCGTCGCTGAGGTAGAGGCGGACATCGCCCGTGGACCCTCGGCGGACGGTGACGATGTCGAGGTCCCCGTCCCCGTCCATGTCTGCGGGGAAAGCGTCGTTGAAGCCCGGGGCGGTCGGGCCGTCGTCGATGACGATCTCGGTGAAGGCGAACTGGGCGTGGGCGGCGCTCGCGCAGAGGGCCACGGCGAAAAGGGCGTGGACGGGAGACGGCATGGCGGGGGGCTCCGGGGTTCAGCGATTGACAACAACACGCCTCGGTGTGCAGCGGGGGAGGGAGGCGGGGGTGGCTGTAGTGTGAACCCAGCACGGGGCCGGTGCAAAGAGTGACGGGGACACCCAATGGGCGGGCGTCCACCCGCGCTACACCCCGGGCCCGATAGGGTCCGGCTGGTCCGCATCAGGCGTGCGGTCTGGTGACACTGGGGGGTCTGGGCGTTTGAGGCGCAGCGTCGCGAGGCCCAGCGGGAGCACGCTCAGCGCGCACAGCGCGAGCGGGAGCGCGAAGTTCGGTTGTTCTTGCGAACCCATCGCGTCGGCGAGCGCCGCGACGAGGAAGGGGCCGGCGCCGGTGCCGATGACCATCGCGGTCGAGACGGTGCCTCGGATGGCGCCGTGGTGCGTGCGTCCGAAGAAGCGCGCGATCGCGGGGTTGGCGACGCCGTTGCCCACCGCCTGGCTCGCGCTGTACACGGACATACCAACGATCATCAGCGGCACGATCCACGCACCGCCGCCGACGCCGGTGACGCCCGCGATCACCGCGCCCAGGCCAACCACCATGAGCACGAGCGCGACGGGCAGGAGCCGCTTGGCGCTGAAGCGGTCGGCGAGCGGGCCGACGACGAGCGTGCAGAGGCCGAAGGCGATGGGCCACGCCATGTTCGCGCTGGCGACCTGGGCCGCGTCGCCCTCGATGCCGCCCTGTCGCATCATCGGGCCCATGTGGAAGAGCAGGGCGGTGCCGATGAACCCGGTCGTGCTCAGGTGCGCCAGCAGGATCCAGTACGCACCGGTGCGCATCGCCTGCTTCGCGGTGAACGCCGGATCTCCCAGCGGCGGGGGGCCGCCGTGCACCGTGTCGTGGACCAGGTGCTCGACCGGGTCGCCGTCGAGGTGCTGGCCGATGTCCTCGGGCCGGTTCTTGAAGACCAAGAGCACGCTGGGGATGGTGAGCAGCAGCACGAGCCCCGCGAGGGCAACGAGCGTGTCCTCCCAGCCGTAGCGACCGATGAGCCAAGCGGTGGGCTTCTGGAGCACGGCGCTCGTGAGCGCAAAGCCCAGCACGCCCAGCAGCGCGTTCGTAAAGCCCAGGCGGCGCTCGAACCACATCGCGATGGTGTGCCCGCTGAGCATGCCCAGCGCGCCCTGCCCGAGGAAACGGATGAAGAAGAACGCGCAGGTCAGCGTGAAGAACCCGATCACGAAGCGCGTGAGCACGAGCGCCAGAGCGAAGGCGATCGCCACGCCGAAGACGGTGATGCGCAGCCCCGCGCGGTCGGCGATCCGCCCGACGAAGGGGAGCGGGAAGCCCGCGAGGATGGTCCCGATCATGTACGCGAGCGCGACGCGCGTGAGGTCCAGCCCGAGCGAGGCGCCGATCTGGTCCTTGTAGAGGGAGACGAGCACCGTCTGCCCCGGCATCGTGGCCCCCGCCATGAGGATGGCGACGACGAGCATCGTCCAGCCGTAGTAGCGGGTTGGCGGAGGGGCGTCTGGCACGGGGCGGGGAGCGTAGGGCCGAGTCTCGGACGGCGTGGGCCTCAGGCCGAACCGGCTTCCGCGGGTTGCTGCTCTGGTTCGTCCCGCTCGTACCCCGGCGCCTCGACGCGTTTGATCGTCGCACGCACATCGCCCGTGATCAGCAGCGCATCGCGCGAGTTGATCAGCCAGTTCCAGCCCCAGCTGATCAGCACCTTCATGCGGTTGCGGTAGCCCACGAGGAAGACGATGTGGATCACGCTCCACGCGAGCCACGCGACGAAGCCGCCCAGCTTGAAGGGGCCCAGCTGCGCAACGGCCTTGCTGCGCCCGATCACCGCCATCTGGCCCTTGTCGGCGTAGCTGAACGCGGGGCGGTGTTCGACGGTCGAGCGCCCCTGTAGCTCGCGTTTGATGAGCTTCCCGACGAACGCGCCGCTCTGCATCGCGCCCTGAGCCACGCCCGGCACCGGCTCGCCCGTCTTGGCGCTGTGCGCACTGGCGATGTCGCCGATCGCGAAGACCTCGGGGTGCCCAGGGAGGCTGAGGTCCGGACCGACGTCGATGCGCCCGGACGCGTCCGTGAGCCCCTCGGGGAGCGAGGCGGTCACCTTGCTCGCCTTGACGCCCGCTGCCCAGAAGACGTTGCGCGCCGAGACGAACTCGTCGCCCAGGCGCACGCCCCCTTCGGTCACGTCCTGCGCGTAGGTGCCCAGGCGCACGTCCACGCCCATGCGTTCGAGGTCGCGCTTCGCTCGCGCGCTCAGCTCTTCGGGGAAGCCCTTGAGCAGGCGGTCACCGCCCTGGATGAGGATGACGCGGGTCGTTCCCGTGTCGATGTTCTGGTAGTCCTTCTGCAGCGTCTTGGCGGCGACCTCCTTGATCGCCCCGGCCAGCTCCACGCCCGTCGGACCGCCCCCGACGATCGCGAAGGTGAGACACGCGCGCCGCGCATCGTCGTCCGCCTCGTACTCGGCGCTCTCGAAGGCGAGTAGGAGTCGGCGGCGCAGCTCCGTCGCGTCGTCCACCGTCTTGAGCCCCGGCGCGAGGGGGGCCCACTCCTCGTGCCCGAAGTAGGCGTGCGTCGCGCCCGCCGCCAGCACGAGGGTGTCGTAGGACAGCGAGCCCTCGCCGATGCGGATGCACTTGCGATCCAGGTCCACGCCCGCGACGCGACCCATCACCACGCGGCAGCCCGTCCCGCGCAGCACCTGACGGATCGGGTGCGCGATCTCCGCGGGGCTCAGCGAGGCGGTCGCCACCTGGTAGAGCAGCGGCTGGAAGGTGAAGTGGTTGCGCTTGTCGATCACCACCACGTCCGCGTCCACGCCCTTGAGCGCCTTGGCGCACTCGACCCCGCCGAAGCCGGCGCCGACAATGACGATGCGTTTGCGCCCGGTCGCGGTGATCGTGCCTGTGCCCATGCCCCGATGGTACGCGGTGCGCGAGCGCCCCACGAAAAACGCCGCCCGCGTGTGAACTCGCGGGCGGCGTCCGTGTTGTGGTCTGCGATGGTGTTCGTACTCAGCGGCGGCGACGGAGGCCGACGATGCCGCCGATGCCCAGGACCGCCACCCCGCCCGGGGCGGGGACCAGGCGCCATTCGCCGATGATCTCGCCGGTGTTCGCGGGGTCATCGTCCGAGACGATGAAGCCGAAACGCCCCGGCCCGCCGAACGTCGCGCCCGAGAGGTCGATCGTCCAGGAGCCGGTAAACGCCGCGTCCGTGAAGTTGAAGTCCATGTCGCTCGAGCTGCCCGCGTTCCACATGTTCAGGTCGCGCAGGCCGACGGTGCTGAATCCGTTGACGATGCGGTTGAAGGGCGCGGTGGCACCGCTCGCGGTCAGGTCTCCGGCGGACGCGGGGGTGACGAAGCCGAGATCGATGTCGGACGCGAAGAGGTCGAGCAGCGTGACGCCCGAGTTGGTGCTGACCGAGTTGTCGATCGCGTTCGAGGCCGCGCCCGTCGCGGTGAAGACCACGGCGCTCGGGTCCGTCGCGTTGATCTCGAGGACGACCACGATATCGGAGGCGCTGGCGGCGGCACCGAACACGAACGCAGACAGCGCGCAGACGCACGCGATGCGAGACTGAGACATCTGACTCTCCTCAAGCTCTTGCGCAAGAGAACACCCGCGCATCAAGCTGGTCATTCCGGTTATGGGTCACTGAAACCGACTCGGGGGGCACCCAGTGCGAGGTGCCTCTCAACAACATAGCCGGGCTCTGTCCCGCCGCAACGCGAACCGGTCGGATTCTTGACTTTGTCGCGTTCGACGTGTCCGCCCGCCCACGAAAAGCGCCGTTCCGTGGCCGGACGCCGGGAGATACCCGTACGCATCGGTCGCCTAGATGAGGCGTGAGGGCGGCGCCCGGGGCGGGGACGCTCTGCAACCGTCCGATCACAGCGTTCGAGCCGCGTTCTCTGGCTCCTGCTCGTGCGATATGGATGGCAAGACGTTCCGGTTCCCGGGTAGAACGTCATCGAATCTTGTCTGATGGATGGGCCGTGCATCGGCGGCCCTCTCGGGCGTGTTCGAGACCCCTGCATTCTCCATCCATCCCAACAAAAGCCCCGCAGCGACGGGGTTCTTGCGGGGGTTGTGCTTCTGCAACGCAAGGCGATT
Organism: Phycisphaerales bacterium; assembly: GCA_029260475.1. GTDB lineage: Bacteria > Planctomycetota > Phycisphaerae > Phycisphaerales > UBA1924 > OFTM391. The sequence goes on from JAJDDE010000119.1 coordinate 14,479, forward strand.
CACGGGCGGGCGGCTGTCGAGGAAGCGTCGCCACGCGTCGTTGATCTCGTCATCGGGCATCGCACGGAGCCGCTCCATCGTGCGTGTTCGCTGCTCTTTGAGCTCGCGTGCGAAGGCCTCTTCACGCTCACGCCTCGCGTTGCGTTCGCGCTCGATGCGTCGCTCGGTGTCCCGCCGCTTTGCACACCGTTCCTGCTCAACCAGGGCCCCGCAGGGCGACCAGTCCTCGCGGATCGCCTTGACGACGTACGCCGCGACGTTGCGTGGTGGCTGTTTGGAGTTTCGCTTGGCGTTCACGCTGCGGACCTGCACGAGGATGGCGTCCTTCGGGTGCCGCGCGACCAGTCGCCGTACCACCGGCGCGTCCACACCGAGCGCGAGCAGTGCGAGCGTGTGCGTCGGAACATTCGTGACGGCGTGACGCGCGCACACCTCCTTCGCTTCCTGTTCCCCGAAGCCCAACCCGGAGAGAGAAGCAGCAGCATCGCGCTCCGGCGTGCGCGTGGTGGGCTCTGCGCTATCGGCGGTGCGAGGCGGGCTCGGCTCGTGTGTCTGTTCTGCTGGTCTCTTCCCTGGCGGGTTCTCTGTTCTGTTCGTAGCGCCCGTGGCGCGGGCAGGGGGCGCACAGGGCGCGGGGTGGTCGCGCCGCGTGGGCGGGGTGGTGGCGCAGGGGAGGCGGTCGAAGCGCACGGTGCGCACCGCCGAGCGACGCCCGCCCTTGGCGTCGTCGAACTCCAGGACGCCCATATCGCGCAACGCGGCGCAGGCCCGGCGCACACAGGAGGGCGAGAGCCCGGTGTTGCGCGCCAGCGTGCTGACGCTGGGCCAGGCGACGCCGCGATCGTCGGTGTAGGTCGTGAGCATCATGAGCACGCTCTTGGCGGTCGCCTCGGACGTGCGCGCACCCTCGAGCGCCCCGCGGAGCGACGCCTCCCGCACCGCCTTGGCCTTGTCGAATCCCCGGATCGTCCTCGCCATGCCTCGCCCCCTTCGCTTGCGCGTTGCAGGGGCATCGTGCCACCGGAGCGGGCACGCGGGAAGTGCGTTGACGCGGAGGTACACGATATTGCGCGCGGGGCGATGCGCTGGGTGCAAAGTTCTGCCACACCGTGCGCACAGGGCGTGTCCATCGGCGGGGCTGGCGGGTGCTGGTCCCGAGCCGATTCGAGTATCCTGTGATCGAGGGCGGCGCGTACGCGTCCTCAGGAACACGCTCCTCGAACAGAACGGCCCGATATGCACGCCACGAGATGCGCCCTGTGTGTGCTCACCATCGCGCTCCCGGCCCACGCCGCCTTCTTCACTGGGGCCACCGGGTCCGTCTCGCTCGAGGTGGACGGCGCCCCGGGCGGCTTCGCCGATTCGCCCGACCCGCTGACGGTGTCAACCACGGGAACCACGCCTCAATCGGGCACCGCGACGCTTTCCTTCACCGAGACACCCACGAGCCTGCGCCTCGAAGGCGTCTGGGACGGCATGGGTACGCAGGGCTTCGCGTCCACCATCTCCACGTTCATCGGCAGCGTGCAGGCCAGCGAAGAGACCGAGATCGAGGTGAGCTGGGACGTCTCGGGCATGGCGTCCAATGTGAACTGGGGTATCTTCACCACCGGCGTGGGCGGGGTCGCCATCATCTACGACGGCGTCAGCCTCCCGACGGTCGGCACACAGTCCTTCGTGCTCGGCACGGGTCAGACGCTTTCGTTCCAGAACGGGCTCGCGGGCTTCGACGCGACCGTCACGCGGTTCGAGACCCCGGGCGTCACGAACTTCATCGACATCCGCATCGTCCCAGCACCGAGTTCGCTCGCGCTGATCGTCCTTTCCGGGCTGTTGGCATCCCGAGGCATAAATTCATCCGATGAAAATCACTCCCGTGATCGAGCCCGGTTCGTCGAGGCAACAAACGCCTAAGTCGTTGAAAGACAGTGACATGAAGGCATCTCGTCTCGATCGTCCAAGCAATCTGGCAGAAGGATTGCACCTGGATGTGGTGGCAAGATTCGTTGACATGTCGGCGATGTCGGTATAATTCGGTTCGATCGCTGGTCATGCGTTTCGATCAGCGAGGGAACGAATCACGCGCGTCGGTCCGGGAGTTGAGTCCTTGGCCGAGACCCAGCATCGGAGCCAGAGGGAAACACGTCGTTCGGCCGACTCTTCTTTGTTCAGCCGCACGTTACGCAGCACGACATGACTTCTGCGATCGGCGGGTGCCCGTGAAGAACGGCACCATCCCGAGCAATGGCCTCGAGCATCCGAGGCGCGCTTACAGGCATGTGCTGCGGCACTCCTCATCAGACCGCCCGACGCCCGCGTTGAACGGTGACATCGATCCGCGTGTCATCGAGTCCGCCGGGCACCGGGGATCCGAGTCTCCACCATCCGCACGCGTCGCGAAAGCGTCGCGATCTCTGCGATTCGAAACACGCCATCGTGAACCGTCCACAAGAACGGTGCGCGAGAATTGAAGGGAAACAACATGCAACGGCACCGCACCGCTACTGGCGAAGAGTGTACGTCTGCCCGGCCCTGAGGGGCCTTACGGGGACATCAGTACAGATAACATAGAGATTCCAGGTATCGATTCGGCCTCGTGGTTAATCGATAGTGTCTCCGTGAGATATTTTTTGACTCGATCCTCGTTTCGGCGAGTGCTCTACCGGCGCTGTTCCGGATCGAAGGTACGGACTCTCTCTCTCTCTCTCTCTCTCTCTCTCAGGCGCTATGCGG
>JAJDDE010000120.1 GCA_029260475.1 Phycisphaerales bacterium
CCCAGCGGGCTGTTGGGGAGCACTTCCCAGCCTTGACCGGCGGTGTAGCTGGTCAGGGCCTCGTTGTTGTACACGGGGCCCCGGTTCGCCCAGATGGGGGTGGAGGCGGAGGAGGTGTTGGTCCAGTCGGCCTGACGACCGAAGGCGACGCAGTTGTGGGCGTAGGAGTTGTGGCTGATGCCCTGATCGAAGTTGTTGGGGACGTTGCTGGGCGCCGCGCTGCGGTCATCCTCGGGGGTGCCGTTGAACGCGGGGTCGTAGGTCGCACGCCCGGGGGTGTTGGCGCCGTCGGGGCGCTGGAACTGGTACTCGTCGAAGACGCGGACGGAGCCGGTGTCCGAGGGGTTGACGCAGATCTCGGGCGTGAAGAGGTCGTTGAAGATCGCGATCGACAGGATCGAACCGGTGCGGTTCTTGTCCACGTCGCTGCGGCCCTGGGTCGCCAGCACGCCGGCGGGCGTGCCTTCGACGTCGTTGAAACGATCGACGGCGGTGGGCAGGGGGTACTTGTTGCGGTTCGACGCGGCGAACTGCTGGAAGCCCTGCATGACGTTGCGGAGCTGCGTGGCGTCCTTGAGCTGCAGCGCGTTGCGGCGTGCGCGGTTGACCGCGGGCAGCAGGATGCCGACGAGGAGCGCGATGATCGCGATGACGACCAGGAGCTCGACCAGAGTGAAGCCAGACTTCTTGCGAGTGCTCATGTGAACACCTCCAAAGTGCGGGTGGGTCGCAAGCGATGCGACTCACCGGGTTGCAGTAGGCACGACGACCTTCGTCGCGCCGAGCACCGCACACCGTGTGCGGGGCAACCGGCCTCAATCACTCCTGCAGGACACTCGGTATAGGAATAAGTGTCATGAGTGCGGGTTCGCACTGCGCCCTGTTGGGGTGGTCCGAGACCGGGGGAATCCGATACGCTACATGTCCCTGTCCGAGAGTCAAGGTCCGGAGGTTGCAGGCGGGCCCCGGACCTTGAAAAAATCCGCCCACTTTTACCCTTTCAAAGACCGGACATAGCCAAAATGCCCACCCTCCACGCCCGTCTCGAGCGCGCCGGACTCTCGCTCCCGAAGGTCCCAGAATCGATCGGCTCCTACGTCCCGGCGGTCAGTGTCTCCGCGGGGCGGCTCGTTTTCATCTCCGGGCAGACCCCGATGAAGGACGGCGCCCCCATCGCGACGGGGCGCGTGGGGCACCAGGTGGACATGGAGACCGCGCAGGCGTGCGCACGCCAGTGCGCCCTCCAGGGCCTCGCGGCCCTCGAGCAGGAAATCGGTGATCTCGAGCGTCTCCGTCGCGTGGTGAAGCTCGAGGGCTTCGTCGCGTGCGACGAGTCGTTCACGCAGCAGCCGCAGGTCATCAACGGCGCGAGCGACCTCTTCGAAGAGCTGCTGGGCGAATCAGGCAGGCACGCTCGGGCGGCGGTCGGCGTGTCCAGCTTGCCTCTGGGGGTGCCGGTCGAGATCGCCTTCACGTTCGTGGTCGATTGAACCTTATCCGAACGCCTTTTTGTAGTCGGCGACGAATTTCTCCAGCCCGCTCTCGGTCAGCGGGTGGGCCATCAGCTTGCTGATGACGCTGAATGGCACGGTCGCGACGTCGCAGCCGACGAGCGCGCACTGCACGACGTGGAGCGTGTGACGGATGCTGGCGGCGAGGATCTTGGTCTCGAAGCCGTAGTTGTCGTAGATGGTGCGGATCTGCTGGATGAGGTCCATGCCGTCGCCCGCGATGTCGTCGATGCGCCCGATGAAGGGGCTCACGAGGAAAGCGCCGGCCTTGGCGACGAGCATCGCCTGCATGGGCTGGAAGCAGAGCGTGAGGTTGGTGCGGACGCCCTCGTCCGTGAAGGCCTTGCACGCCTTGAGGCCGTCGGGGGTGCAGGGGAGCTTGACGACGATGTTGTCCGCGATCTTCGCGGCCTCACGCCCCTCCTTCATCATGTCGGCGAACTCGGTCGAGATGACCTCGGCGCTCACGGGGCCCGCGACGACCTTGCAGATCTCGGTGAGACGCTTGTGGTAGTCCACACCCTCCTTGGCGATGAGCGAGGGGTTGGTGGTGACGCCGTCGAGCACGCCCATGTCGTGGGCCTGCTTGATCTCGTCGAGGCTGGCGGTATCGATGTACAGCTCCATCGCGTGCTCCTGATCCCTTGTCGGGGTGTGAGTGTGTTTGGTGGATGTCGAGCAGCAGTGTATGACGCCCAAGGCGGCGTTTCAGCCGCTGAAGGCGAGCACCGCAAAGACCGCACTGAGCACGAAGAAGACGATGGCGAAGATCATCAGGATCACCGCGCCGGGGTGGTCGAAGAGCGCGGGGCGGACGTCCTGCTGCACCGCGATTTCCGCGGGGCGGGTGGACTGGGCCGCCGCGACCTCTGCCAGGTCGAGCGAGGTCGCTTCTTTGTGCGCGATGGGCGGGTTCTCGCCCCGCTTCACCGCTTGGAGGTCGGTCAGGACCTCTTCGCAGTTCTTGTACCGGTGCTTGCGGCTCTTGGCCATCATCGCTTCGACGACCTCGGAGATGCCCGCCGAGAGCTTCGCGTTCACGTGGTCGGGCGGGATCAGCGGGGCCTTGAGGTGCTTCTGCATCACCTCGGTCGGGTTCTTGCCGTTGAAAGGCACGTTGCCGGTCACCATGTGGTAGAGGGTGGCGCCGAGCGAGTAGATGTCCGCCTGCGGCCCGATGTTGACCTCGCCCCGGATCTGCTCGGGGCTGATGTAGTAGGGCGTGCCGAAGGCCTTGCCGGCCTCCGCGAGGGCCGCTTCCTTGTCATCGATCGCGCGGGCGAGGCCCAGGTCCGCGAGCTTGGCGATGCCCGCGTCGGTCATGATGATGTTCTTGGGCTTCACGTCGCGGTGGATCAGGCCCTTCATGTGCGCGTGCTTCAGCGCGTCGGCGACGTTGATAATGATCTCGAGCGCTTCGGCCTCTGGGTACCGCTTCTTCTCGACGATCTCGTCGTGGACGGTGTGCCCTTCCACGTACTCCATGACGAAGTAGTGGAATTCGCCCGCCTGCCCCACGTCGAAGGCCTGCACGATGTTGGGATGGTTGAGCTGGGCCGCGGCGCGTCCCTCGGCGTAGAAACGCTCGATGAACTGGCGGTTGCCCGAGTACTTGCGGGGCAGCACCTTGATCGCGACCGTGCGGTCGAGGCTGATCTGGCGTGCCTTGAAGACGGCGGCCATCGCTCCGGCGCCCACCTTGCCGATGACGTGGTACCCCGGGATCTGCTGGCTCTTGCGTTCCGCTTCGGCCTGGCCTCGGAGGCGGTCGAGCTGGCGCTGCGTGATGTAGTCGGACTGGACGAGGGCCTGGGCGAGTGACCGCTGGTTGACATCGACCCCCGACTCCATGAGCTCCTTGCGCAAGGCCTCGACTTCCGAGCTGGTCGCGAGGCCGCTATCCACGACGAGCTTGCCGATGATGGTGTCAACGTTGGTGCCGCCCGAGCTGGTCTCGCCCATCTGCGATCCGCCGGCGCCGTTCGGGGTGCCGGAATTCGTTTCGCGCCCGCGCGTGCCCGCCCCGGTGGTGCCGTCCGGGCTGGCGGTCGCCGCCTCGCCCCGACCGGTGAGGATCTCCACGGTGTCGGCGGGCATGGGGAGCTTCTCGGAGTCGTCCCCGGGCACATGCGTGTCGCCCGGCATCGCGAGGGGCGCAGAGCTCTCGCTCAGGTCCTCTGGCATCGGGAGGCGGGTGTCTTCGTTCGGGTTTGCCGATTCGGGCTTGGGCATGCGCATGGGACCGCTGTCGTCCGGGTCCAAGAGAGTCAGGTCGTCCGGGCGCAAACTAGGGTGGCCCGAGGGGGGTGTCAACGCGGCGTTCGGTGCCCGTCCGCCCCCGTACGGGTTCTGGCGGAGCGGGCTCTCGTATTGATCGTCCGGGTTGGGCATCGTCGTGACGGGCTCTCGGGTGCGCACCTGTCTTTTCGCACAGGGGGGCACCCGAGTTCCGCGCATCCGAATCCTGCGTCACGGATGATGATTTTCGGACCCATCGCTTAGGCGTACGAGTGGAGGCCCGAGATCACGAAGTTGATGACGATCCAGTTGAAGAGCATGACGCCGCACCCGACGAGGGCGAGCAGGGCGGTCCACAGGCCCTTGTCCTTGGAGGACAGGCGGATGTGGATGAGCACGAGGTAGACGAAGAAGGTGTTGAGCGCGAAGACCTCCTTCGGATCCCAGCCCCAGGGGCGGCCCCAGGAGTGGTCCGCCCAGATCGCGCCCATCACGAGGCCCGCCCAGAGCATCACGAAGCTCAGCTCGATGAGGATCATCGTGGCGCCGTCGAAGACCGCCCCCGCCGAGACGCTCCGCTTGAGGCCGCTGGCGCCGGGGGCGGTGCGGAGCAGCATGTCCGTGCCCCCCACCGTCGCGTGATCGGGGCCCTTGCCCATCGCTCGCCACGCGAGGTAAAGGAAGCCGGTGATCGCCGACATCCCGATCAACGCGTAGCTCGCGATGATCACGTTCGTGTGGATGTACAGCCACATGTCGTGCAGGATCGGCATCATGTTGCCGATGTTCGAGTCGAGCTGCGGCAGGTACGTCGCGCTCATCATCGCGACCATCGAGGCCCCGGCGGCGGTCAGCGCGAAGAGGTTGCGCATCGGCGTTTTGCGGGCGAAGAGCTCGATGCCGATCACGCACAGCGTGCCCAGCCACACCGAGGTCGTGACCGCCTCGAACATGTTGCTGTTGGGCCAGCGGCCCGAGACGTACCAGCGCCAGCCGAGCACAACGGTGTGCATCAGGAACGCCGACGAGAAGAGGCCCATGCCCATCGCGCGCGCGCCGGACCACTTGTAGACGACCGCCATGAGCAGCATGAGCATGCTGAGCAGGTAGACGATCCAGATCCACGTCGCCCCGCCGACCTTGAAGTACCAGCTCTCCATCTGGAGCCTGGACTGGTTGGGGTACAGCGCGCCCTCGGCTTTCGCCTCCTCGTCGATCTCCGAGGGCAGCAGAGCCGCGAACCCGGCGATGGCGTCGCTGGTGAGTCGGGCACCGAGCGTGATACGCTCGGGCATCATCTCATCGGGAGCCGCGAGCTCGGCGACGTGGACGAGCGCGAAGTAGCGGCTTTGGTGCTGCGACCACGACAACTCCTCGCCCTCGTCGGTGATGAGCTTGCCGAAGCGGTCGAGACGCGCGAAGCGCTCGGCGGTGTCCATTTGCGAGATGCCCACGAGGTGGCGCATGCCCTGCGTACGCAGTTCCTCGGCGCGGGGCGGGAGGGTCCCGAGCCACTGGACGATCGCCTCTTCGAATGCGATGAGATCGAGGTTCTGAGGCCCCTCGCGCAACTCAATCGTGCGCGTCTGGAACCACAGGTCACCGAGACGCTGGAAGGCCTGACGCAGCGCTTCGCGCCGGAGAGCGGGGAGTTCTTCAGCGGCGATCGCGGTGGGTGACACCATGCCCGGTTGCCCGCCGAAGAGGTCCATCGGGGAGAGCCACATCTCCGACTCACGCCCGCTGGGGGGCGGGATGATGCGCAGGATGTCGCCCAGCACCTCGGGCTGACGCAGCGACATGGCGCTCTGGATCTGGTTGACGAACTTCGCGGTCTTCACCACGTCGCGCTGCATCACCATGAGCTGTGCGCGCACGGGGTCGAGCTCGAAGAACGTTGGCGACACGAGGCCCGTCTCCATGAACGCGTCGAGCTGCGACTGGAGCTGTTCGCCCTGGGTGGGCGTCATCGTCGCGACCAGTGGTGACGCGGCGCCGATGAGTTTCGCGCGGATCTGCTGCTTCTTGACGAAGATCAGCGGCGTGTCGGCGTACCGCTCGGGCACGAACAGGAGGTCGAGGAACGTGAAGTCCGTCGGCTGGTCCTGGATGCGCTTGTTGCCCGTCACGAAGCCGAGGATCTCGTTGGCGAAGGAGTCGAAGCTCTTGAGGCGGCCTCGCGAGTACACGGCGCTGCGGTCAAGAGGTGTGAGGTCCACCTGCCCCGCGAAGGTGCTGGGGTCGGCGAGGGCCGATTTCAGGGCGGACTTGAGCGCCAGGTACGCGGCGCCGGACGCGATGAGCACGCCGACGAGGAACCAGAGCGCGACCGCCGAGCGGCGCATCGGCTTGGCCTCCGAGACGGCCTGCCGCTCGCTCTTCATGGTGCGTTTGAGGCCCGCGTACACCGCGTCGCGCTGGCGCCGCTTGATGACGGGCTTGATGTAAAATGCATAGATCATCCCGAGCACGGAGATGCACGAGCCGAGCAACATCGTCCACACGCCCTTGCGGTTGCCGACGCCAAGGCCCGTGTGGTTCAGGCCCGCGTAGCCGTTGGGCTCGGTTTGCGAGGGGCCTCGGGGCGGGTCCCAGCTCGCCTGGAAGAACCAGAGGCCGCCGAAGGCCTTGGGGTTGTTCGCGCTCACGGCGCGCGGCTCGGTCCACGTCGCGTCGCTCTTGAGGAACCGGAGCTCGCTGGTCCAGTTGCGGACGGACTGCGCGCCGGCCTGCTGCGTGTAGCCGCCCACTCGCTCTTCGAGCACGAAGTCATCGAGCGCCACCGGGTTGGCGATGCGCTCGGTCTCGCGGGAGAAGATGGCCTGGATCACGCGCCCGTCGTCGAGCACGAAGGTGGTGGGCGTGAGGTTGCCCATCGAGCCGCCGTAGTACAGGTCGCGGTCGAAGGCGTAGCGGTGGTAGTGCACCCACTGGGTGTAGGTCTTGCCGCCGGCGGAGAGTTCGACCTGCGCGAGCGCCGCGAAGCGGCCCCGCGCGGTGTCGAGGTCGCGCAGCGATCGGGGCACGATGCGCGGCAGCGTCTTCTGTTCGGAGCGTTCGTAGAGATCGGCGATCCGCACGCTGACGCCCTGCCCGGGCAGGATGACCTTGGGCTCGCCGCCCACGGGCACCTGTGTTGATGTGAACGTGCCAGAACCAGAAGGGTTGAGCACCAGAACGCGCGGCGTCACGACCCCTTGGGGGCCGGCGACCACCGTCACCGTCGCCAGGTTCACCGCATCGAAGGTGGTGACGAATCGCTCGTCGAGCGCACGCTCGCTGTCCGTGCTGGGCATGTGCGCGCCGTCTGCGAGGTCGCGCGTGATCGAGGGATCGCTGCCCACCCAGCGTGCGAAGGTCTCGTCGGGCGTCTTGAACTCCACGATCGCCAGCGACAGCATCCGCTGGCCGATCGGGAAGCGTGGCAGGATGCTCGTCACGCGGTAGGCGTACTCGGTGCCCTCTATGGGCGTGAATTCCGGGTCGCGATCGCCCAGCTCCGCCGCGGTGAACGGGACCTCGAGGTTGATGCCCGCCTCCGGGACACCGATCGTGAGGATCGCGGCGTGCCCTTCATCGAGCGCATCGACCATGCGGGGATTGTCCACCCAGACGAACCGCACCGCGCCGCCGGGCACCTCGGACCCTCTCGGGTCGAAGGCGGCGAGCTGGTACCTCGTCGGCTCACCGGTGCCGGTGAAGAACTCGATGTTGGTCGTCGGGTAGACGGGCGCATCGTCCGAGGGCGTTGCGCGCGTCTGGAGCTCCGCGTAGGGCACGAAGCCCGTCACGCGGACGTCGATATCGCCCAGCAGATCGTCATCGGGGCGCCCGGCGGCGCTGAAGGAACGGATCATGTCCGGGCTGAGGGCGTCGGGGAAGGCCTCGTCGGCGCTGGGGAGGTACTCGTTGTAGCGCGGCATGTTCTTGATGACGCGCTCGCTCCAGCCGCGCTGGTTCGCCTCGCGGATGTAGATCGCCGAGCTGTCCTTCACCCAGAAGTGGTCCTGAGCGTCGTAGATGAGCGAGAGCGCGACGGTGTTGTCCACGAGCGCCGAGCCGCCGAAGCGCTCGAGTTTCTTGACGCGGCCCTCGCCCGGGAGCACGTCCTCGGTGTACTGCGGGTAGCCCGCCAGAAGCTGGCGGACGAAGGTATCGCCGCGCGGCGTGGTGATGCGCACGTTGACCGAGTACGCGACCTCGCCCTCGTCATCGCCCGACAGGATGGGCCAGTTGGGGTTGATGTCGGCGATCTGGAAGGCGTACGCGCCGTCGTCGCCCTGCATGTTCACGCGCCGCCCGGGGATCGCGGGGAGCGTCGTGCTGTGCCCGCCCGGCACGGTGACTACCACGCTGCGCCGCCAGACCGGGGCGTCGCCCTCGATCTTGGTCGAGAAGTAGATGACGCAACCGACGATGAGCACCACGATGCCCGAGTGGATCATCCACGAGCCGTAGGAGACGGGTTTGAAGGGGATGCGCCGGATGGTCGCGACGGACATGTTGACCACGAGCAGTGCGTTGAGCGCGTAGAAGAACGGTGTGTGGAACCACTCGAACTCGGTCATCTCGAACACAGGCCACTGACGGAGCTGCGCGTACGACCAGTTCGACGGACTGAGCACGTTCCAGCCCTCGGGCACGAACATGCCGGCGCTGCCGATCGAGCAATAGAAGAAGAGCAGCGTGAGCAGCACGATGCAGAGCCGGAAGCTGGAGAAGAAGTCGAGCAGCCACGTCACCGCGCTGCGTCGTCCCTCGCTGCGGATGGGCGTGAGGTGCGACTCGCTGAACGTCGGGTCGTCGGGCATGTGACTCATTCCGAGCTGGGGGGTGTGCGCTGGCTTCGTCCTGTCTGACAGGATCGATCACTGTGAGATCGTATTCACGGCGCGCGATCGGGGTCGCCCCGCGTCACGAATAATGGATCGCCCTATCTGCCGGATTCGGCGGCTCAGCGCTCAGAAGCGAGGTCTGCACGGCGCCAGAAGGGCGATCGGGCCCGCGCCTGCGCCGCGCCTACGTCATCGTCCGAGATACCGGTGTCGAGCGAGCCGCCCCAATCGCGGACAGGCTTCACCCCCACGTGGTAGTTGTGACAGCCCAGGCAGGAGGTGTCCACCTCGCTCTGGTTGTGGCACGACTGGCATCCCTCGATCGAGAGATCGCGGAAGCATGCTTGGACCGCGCCCGCCGTGGAACCCGAGGGCAGCAGGGCCGCGACCTCGTGACAGGTCGAGCAGGCGTTGTCGCCCAGGTCCGTGAGGTGCGGGCGGTGGGAGAACCGTGTGAAGGCGGTGACGCCCTGATCGGCACCGATCGCCTCCCAGTGGACATAGGCCGCGCCTGGTGCGTCGTTCACGGTGTGGCACTTCATGCAGACGCCCGGTGCGCCGCGATCGCTGAGTTCGCCAAAGACGCCCTCGACGCCGCTCTTGGCCATCGCGATCGAGGCGTCGGAGCCCATGAGGCCGTTGCTCACCCGCCCAGAAGCGAGGTCCAGCCACGCGCGCATGAACCGGTCCGCGTGCCCGCTGGGGCGGTAGACGAGCGAGAGGGTCTCGGCGTCGAGGAGGAACCACCCGCCGTGCTCGACCCAATCCTGTGGATCGGGCAGCACGAAGGGCTTGGCCTCGAAGTCCGGTTCTTCTGAGTCGTCCGTGGAGCCCAGATCGTTCGATCCGCCCAGCAGATCGTCGTCGCCGCCCAACAAGTCGTCGCCGCCCCCGAGTAGATCGTCACCGCCCATCAGGTCGTCTTGATCGTCATCCGCGAGCAGCAGGTCATCGCCCGCGTCGGCATCGCCCATCAGGTTATCAGAACCGCCCAGCAGATCATCATTACCACCGAGCAGATCGTCGCCGCCCATGAGGTCGTCTGAACCCATCAGGTCATCGGAGCCGCCCAAGAGATCGTCGTCGCCGCCCAGCAGGTCATCGCCCATCAGGTCGTCGTCACCCTGGTCGTCGGCGGGGGTGTCGGTCGGTTGGGCCTCGGGCTCGTCGGGCGCCGGCGCTGCGGGGCGTCGCCCCGCCTTGTGCATCGCGACCTCTTCGTGCAATTCGGCGAACCACGCGTCGCGGGCGCCGACCATCGCGCTCACGGGCAGCCCCGCCAGCACGCGGCTGGCCTCTCCGCGGGTGAGCGGTCGTCCGAGCGCCAACTCGATGCGGCGTTGCACCTCGCGCTGCCCGCCCGCGAGGACGTCGTGAACGAGCTGCTTCACGCCCCAGGCGATCGTCGCGGCGTCATCGAGCGTCGCGTCGTCCGCCTCATAGAGGTCTTGCAGTTCCTTCTCGCTGGTGCGTGCCAGCGCCTCGGACACGGGCTGATCGCCCGCGAGCAGGAGGCGCATGAAGGGGGTCACGGCACCGGCGTAGACCGCGCTGTCGGCGGGCCACGCCCCGATCCAGCGTCCGCTGTCCTCGAGCGACCGCACGTCCATCGGCGGGAGCGTGAAGAAGGAGACACCCTGCACGGACGCGCGTCCCTCGCCCACGACCTGGCCCTCGTGACAGCTCAGGCACGACTGCTCGTACCCGCGCACGAGCATCGCGCTGCCGGACCCGTCGGTGACGTGGCACGTCATGCAGGCGAACTGCTCGTCGGCGTGCTCGGGGCTGTTGAAGTGCGTGTTGATGTGGGTCGCGTGGTTGAACGAGATGTGTACCGGCGAGTCGTAGGGGTAGCCGGTGAACTCCGGGTGGCCGGCGGCGAACGCCTTGAAGGGCTGGGAGTGGCACGTCTGGCACTGCTGATCGGAGATCGCCTTGAGGTCGAAGTTTGTGCCGTGATGCTCGGTGTGACACGCGACGCACTCGATCGGCTCGCCCGCGGCGTGCAGGGCGTGTACCCCCACATCGGCCATCCGCGCGAGGCGTAAACCGAGGGGCAGGGTGCCCGATGCGCTGGCGGTGCTCGCGGTGAGTTCTTCGAGCCGGGCGTTGCCCAGGCTGTGCGCTTGCTTGGAGTGCGCCCCCATGAGGTGGCACTCCATGCACTTCTCGCTGAGCACCGGGCCGACGCCGCTGGACGGCTCACGCACGCCCGCATCGGTGTTCGTGCGGATGATCTGCGCGGTGATGCTGTTGGAGTCCGCGTGGCACGCGGAGCACTGCGAGGCACCCTCCATCACGATGTCCCGCGTCGTCAGGGAGCCGTGCGACGTCGAGAGCGGGCCGGGCGAGAAGACCGCGTCCGAGCCGGGCAGCCCGAGCATCAGGAGCACGACGCCCAGCGAGGCGGCGGCGGTCCACCGGATGATCGCGCCGCGCACGTTGCGCAGCGACCGCACCGGAGTGCAGGGCACGATGGGCCGGCAGCAGCTCCCGTCGGGCCTGGGCCCCGGTTCGCACTTTCCCCCCGTTGCGCCGGGGCGCGAGCAGACCCAGCGGTCGTCCTGCCTCGTCGGCTCACATTCGGCCGAGGTGTGGCACCCGCCCGTGTGGTCAGGGCCCAGCGAGCAGGCCTTGCCGCAGGACGCGCGTCCGCAGACCCAATCCATGTTGGGTCGCTCGTAGCTGGAGCGGTCGTGATCGAACTGTTGGAGGGGCACTCGAGGCATGCGGACGGCTCAGGACCAGAAGGGTCGGTAGGTGAGGACGAGGATGGTGTGGACGGCGGCGAAGACGAGCAGCGAGAACGTCATCGGTATATGGACAAAGAGCCAGAGCTTGAGCAGCGTCTGGCAGGAGTGCTGAAAATCGAGATCGTCCTTCTGTTCGACGAGGTCGCGCAGCTCGTTCATGACGGTGCGCTCGCCCTCGCCGAGGTACCGCTTGTGCGCTTCCATCGAGCTGACGATGCGGTGGCGCGGGGCGTTGGACTGGAACAGGTGCGCGAAGAAGTAGCGGCCGCCGAGGAAGAAGCCGCGGAGCTCGCGCTCGTAGTAGTCCGCCACGGCGCGGGCGCCCGAGTCACGGACACCGTTCTCCACGACCTCCTCGGCACGCTCCATGATCGTGCGACGGTGCGCGGGGATACGCTCGAAGAGCACCTGCTCACCCCGGCGCGTCAACCGCCTGGGCAGACGACGCGTGATCACGAGGCCGAAGATGCCGCTGAGGAACACGATCGCGAACACCATCGCGAGCACCGTCTCGAAGACGCCCCGGGGCCAGTGGAACGAGATGTGTAAGAGGAACAGAAGCCCCGAGAAGAGGCCGGCGTAGATGTGGAACTGGAGCCACACCGCGCCCGAGAAGGTCGGCAGGAACGGGAATTTCTTCTTCCCGTTGAACAGAGCGAGCAGCACGCAGACCGTGAGCAGCGCGATGCCGGTGCCGATCGCGGTGTCCTCGTAGAGGGCGGTGTCCAGCACCCACCACGCGCCCAACGCGAGCACGCCGACCACGATCAGCACACACAGGCCGATGGTGCGCCGCGTTGAGAAGGCGATCGTGCTCATCGTTTCGTCCACTCCGCGAATGCCTCGAGATCACGCATGTCTACGCGCTTGAGCGCGTCGTGCGGGCAGGCACGCTGGCAGGCGGGCCCGCCCACGTTGTCTGCGCAGAGGTCGCACTTGGTGGCCTTGAGGATCGGCAGGTGCGTATCCTGGTCGAGCACGGGGCTGCCGTGCCCGTCGCGGATCTCCACCATGCGGATATTCGAGTAGGGGCAACTATTCGCGCACGTCGCGCAGCCGATGCAGGTGCGGTCGTTGATGATCACACTGCCCGAGTCCGGGTCGCGATGGATCGCGCCCGTGGGGCAGCCGATCATGCACACGGGGTCGGCGCAGTGCATGCAAGCGTTGGCGATCATGAAGTGGTCGTGCTGCGGCCCGTGGCGCAGGAACCTTGGGTTGCCGTCGTGGGTGGAGGCGCAGGCCCGCACGCAGTCGTCGCAGCGTGTGCAGCGATCGGTGTCGATCACCATCGTCTGCGTGCCGTTCACGTGGCGTTTCTCCACGAGGAACTCGAGCAGCGCGGTGTCGAGGCCCGCCTCATGGGTCGTCACCGTCGATCCCTCGGTCACGATCGGCGCCGGCCGCAGGTGCGCGGGCAGCGCCGGGAGGATGACCTCCTCCACGATCTTCGTCGGGATGCGCAGGGCATCGACGTAGCCGAGCGCGCGCAGCGTGCGTGTGTAGGGCGTCTCTGCGGCGCCGTCGCGCTTCCAGTTGTGGTACGCCTCTTCGAGCCCGAAGACCCCGCCGCGCTGGAGGTAGCTCACGGTGCGCTCGCCCGCGCCGTAGGGCTCGGACAGGCGACCGAACCCGGCGCGGATCAGCACCAGACCGTTGGGGTAGTGCCCCGTCTGCTCGATCGCGGGCTCGTTGCTGAACCGCCCCGCTGCCCCCTTGGCGGCGAGTTTCTTGTAGGAGACGTGCCAATCGAACTCGCCGTAGGACTCGAACTCCGTCGCGTCGGCGACGACTTTGAGGCTCGCCTCGTCGAGGTGGCTCAGGATCGGAGTCTCGCGGAGGTGGGTCGCGAGCGAGCGTTCTCGGTACAGGCGATCGATGTGCTGCCGCAACGAATCGGAGCGCCTGCGGATGTCCCGGAGCCCCTGCCACCGCATCTCGAGGAGTGTGCACGGGCCGTCGGCGATGATCGTCGCGGTGCGTGGCGTGCGCCCGAGGGCTGCGATCTCGCCGAAGAACTCGCCCGCTTCGATCGAAACGGTGTTGGCGCTCGTGAGGACACGCGGGATGTCTTGAAGGAACACCTTCACGCCGGCCCCGCCGCCCTGCACCTGCCCGCTGGGCCCGTACGAGGAGACGTCACGCGCCTCCGGCGCACGGTTACCCTGGAACAGGCGAGCGAGGGTGCGTCCGAGCTTGCCACCGCTGCTCTGCTTGCGCCCGAGCGACTCGGGCGGCAGGCTCTCGAGCACCACGCGGACGGTGCCCTCGCAGATGAAGAACGCGGAGTTCGAGTAGTCACCCTCGCGGCACACGATCTCCCCGTCCTCGAACCGGCGGACGCGCGTGTCGTTCTTGATGATGCCCTCGAGGGGGGACGCGGCCGAGAATCGAGTGATGTCGAGCGAAGCGAAGGGCTCGATGCCCATCACCTGCGCAACGTCCGCCTCGGTCATCTCGCCGAATGGGACATCCCAGCGCTGCGGCGCGCCGATGCGTGTGTGCGTCGAACCGACGGCTTGTGTCATGCGCGCTCCGCCATCCTTGTCATTGTCCTCAGGGTCACGGGTTCAGCCCCCGTGCGCGGAGCCCTTCCACTTGTCCTCGCCCGGCACGAACTTGTCGAGCGCTGCGAGGCCCGAGCCGTCGTTGTTGGCCGCGAAGTCGCGGGCCGCCGCCTTGATCGCGTCGGCAGCCGCGAGCAGCTTCTCGCTGTTGTTTAGCTTGAGATCACCCGCTTCGAGCGCGCCGAGCATCGTGGTGATCTGCGGGATCTCAACGATACCGTTGACTTGCCCGAGTTGCTTGAGGGCGCGGTTGGTGCGCTGGGCCATGGCCTTGGCGTAGTCCTTGGACTCGGTGGCACCGGCGAGCCCGCGAGCGCCGTACTCGAGATCGAGCATCTTGCCGAGCACGAACATCACGCGGAGCGTGTCCTGGTCCGCGGGTGCGTTGCTGGTGTTATCGGTGCGGTTGAAGTTGTGCCGGATCTCGCCCTGGCTCCACGCCACGAGATCGAAGTTCGAGCCCGCGGGGTGCCCGCCGGTGTTCACGAGCTTCTCGTTCGGGGCGGTGTGGCATTGGTAGCAGTTCTCCGCGACCGTGTAGAGGTCCATCGGGGAGAGCATGCCCTTGGCGACCGCGGCTTCGATGCGCACGATGCGCTGCGCCTCGGTCTCGGTCTCGCGGTCGGCTCCGTCCGCGTTGGTGGAGTGGATGTCGATCCAATCCTCGCCCGCGCCGTGGCACGACTCGCAGGAGATGCCCGAGATGGGCTCCATCTCCGTCGCGCCCTGCACCGTGAAGTGGCAGGAGAGACAGGTGGAGTCCGCCTTGATGCGACGGATGCCCATCTTGTCGGCGATCTCACGCGCCTTATCGTCGCGCGGCAGGTCGATGAACGTCGCGTGGTGGTGCGTGGTCTGCCACGCCTCGGACTCCTTGGGGTGGCACTCGGCGCACTTGTCGGGGCCCGCGATCTTGCCCGGGTTGTCGCCCGACGCGTACAGCACGGGGTCGGCGGCGGTCGAGCCGACGATCGCTGCGGTGCCGACGGCGCCCAGGAGCCCGACGATCGCCAGGCCAGCCACGACGCTCGCGCCGGTGAATCCACGCTTGTGTGTTGAATCGTTCATCGTTCCCACTCCGTATCTCTCGTCAAAGCCGGCGGATGCCGGCGGTGCTTCTGGGTGATCGTGCTCAGGCGTCGAGCACGAGGTCGGTCTTCGGGCGGCAGACGCACAACAGGCAGCTACCAGCCTCGGGCTTCGCGCCCGGTTCGGTGTCGTATTCGATCTCGCCCGACTTGATGGCGACGAGGCAGGACCCGCAGTTGCCCGCGCGGCAGCCCGAGTCGAGCGTCACGCCCTTTTCTTCGCCGAAGTCGAGCAGCGAATCCGCGTCCTCGGACCAGGGTTCGGTGATGCTGGAGCGCTCGAACGTCACGCTGAACGTCTTGGCAGGCGCATCGCCCGGTTTGGGTTCCTCGGTCGCCTTCTTCTTCCGTTTCACGGTCGCG
>JAJDDE010000121.1 GCA_029260475.1 Phycisphaerales bacterium
GTCCTGGGGCGGACGCCCACCCCGAGGTTCTCGAGTGTCATAGGGGATTCGCGGGATCGATGACCGCTTCGAGCTCGACCTCGACAACCGCTGTCGGCGAGGCGAGTTGGTGGATGCCCAGCAGCGTGCAGCATGGCATGACATCGCCGAAGAACTCCGCGTGCGCGCGTCCGACCTCGCGCCCTTGCGTCATGTTGGTGACGTAGAGGCGTGTGCGCACGACGTCGGTTCTGGACGACCCGAGCTCGATGAGCGCGCGTTCGGCCTTCGCGAGCGCGAAGAGGGTCTGCTTGTACGGAGAATCGGGCTCGACGATGTTGCCCTGCTCGTCCGCGGCGAGGGTGCCCGAGACGTAGATGAGGTTCCCGGCCCGCACGGCGCGCGAGTAGCCGTTCTGCTCTTCCCAGACCGTGCCGGTGGAGACCCGCCTGCGTTCCATCGCGTGCCTCCCTCAGCCGCCGAGCCGGAGCTCGACCATGTAGTTGCTGGATTCCTTGGTGATGCGGATGTCGTGCGGGTGATTCTCTTGGAGGGCGGCGCCGGTGACGCGCGTGAAGCGTGCCTTCTCGCGGAACTCCTCGATGGTCTCGCAGCCGCAATAGCCCATCGCGCTCCGGACGCCCCCCACCATCTGGAAGGCGAACTCCGCGAGCGAGCCGCGGTAGGGCACGAGGCCCTCGACGCCCTCGGGTACGAACTTGATGCGCGTCATGTCCTGCCCGCGTTCCTTGGCCTTCTCGCGCGCCCGGGCGGTCTCGGCCTGCGCGTATCGATCCGCGGAGCCCGAGGCCATCGCGCCCTCCGAGCCCATGCCTCGATACGCCTTGTAGCGGCGCCCCTGCGAGATGACGACCTCGCCCGGCGCCTCGTCGAGGCCCGCGAAGAGGCCGCCCATCATCACGGTCGATGCCCCGGCGGCGAGCGCTTTGGCGATGTCGCCCGACTGGCGGATGCCGCCGTCGGCGACCACAGGGATGCCCGCGCCCGCCGCGTACCGCACCGCGTTCAGGATCGCGGAGATCTGCGGCACACCCACGCCCGTCACCACGCGGGTGGTGCAGATGGAGCCCGGACCGATGCCGACCTTCACCGCGTCGGCGCCCGCGTCGATGAGGTCGCGGGCGGCGTCCTCGGTCGCGATGTTGCCCGCGATGACCTCGATGTCGTACTCCTTCTTGATCGCGCGGACGGTGTCGAGCACGTTCTTGGAGTGCCCGTGCGCGGTGTCCACCGTGAGGACGTCCACGTCCGCTTCGAGCAGCGCGCCCACGCGGTCGAGCTGGTGTACACCGACCGCGGCGCCGCAGCGGAGCCGCCCGCGTGCGTCCTTGCAGGCACGCGGGAACCGCGTGAGCTGCTCGAGGTCGCGCATGGTGACGAGACCCGCGAGCTTGAAGTTGGCGTCAACCAGCAGGAGCTTCTCGACCTTGTTCTTGTTGAGGATCTGCGCGGCACCCTCGAGGTCGGTGTTCGGCGGCGCGGTGACCAGCCCCTCGCTCGTCATCACCTCGCGGATGGGCGTCGCGTCCGAGTCGATGAACTTGAGGTCGCGCTCGGTGAGGATGCCCAGCACCTTGCCGCGCTGGCGCATGCCCTGATCGCCCCCCTCGACGATGGGGAACCCCGAGACGTTGAACTCGTCCATCGCGCGGCGGGCGTCGCCGACGGTCTCGTTCGGGCCCAGCGTGATCGGGTCGGTGATCACGCCGTTCTCGGAGCGCTTGACCTTCTGCACCTCGATCGCTTGGCTCTCGGGCGACATGTTCTTGTGGATGATGCCGATGCCGCCCTCCTGCGCGAGGGCGATCGCGAGGGCGGACTCGGTGACCGTGTCCATCGGTGCCGAGACGATCGGGATGTTCAGGCGGATGGCTCGGGTGAGGCTCGACGAGGTGTCCACCGTCGCGGGGTTCACGTCGCTCGCGCGCGGCAGCAGGAGCACGTCGTCGAAGGTGATTCCCTCTTCGACGATCTTCTGATCGGTGATGTTGCTTGCTTGTCCCATGTCCGATCGTCCCACACCCGGGGGCGTGCCGTCAACCCCACGGGGTTCTGATCCCCGCGGGACCGCCGGACTTTCACCCGCACCGCCCGAGTCGCCGATGATGCGGGCATGCCACAGGCTCCACTCATCGGGATCACGTCCGACGTCCACGAGGGGCGAACGCGCGTGTCGCGCACCTATGCCCGGGCGGTTTCGCTGGCGGGCGGTGTCCCGGTGGTCCTTGCGCCGCCTGGATCGGAGGACGCTGACCGCCTCGCGCTCGCGCATCTGGACGCCATCGACGCCCTGGTGCTGACAGGCGGGGACGACCCGCGCACCGAGCCCTTCGGCGTGCCCACCGACCCGCGTGTGACCCCCGTGGAGGCATCACGCCAGGCGTACGAGACGGCCTTGTGCCGCCTCGCGCTCGAGCGCGATGTGCCGACGCTGGGTGTCTGCCTCGGTATGCAGATGCTCGCGTTGTGCGCGGGGGGCTCGCTCGACCAGTGGATGCCCGACTCCACCCCCACCCACGCGGACCACTGGGGCGACAAGGCCCACACCGTCCGCCCGACCGGCGATGCGACGGGCGGTCGGATCGAGGGCGGCGTGGTCACGAGTCACCACCGCCAGGCCGTGTCGGACGCGGGTTCGATGCGCGTGATCGCGACGGCGCACGACGGGGTGGTCGAGGCGATCGACCTGCCCGGGCACCGCTTCCTGCTGGGGGTGCAGTGGCACCCCGAGCGAACCGAGGCGGAGGGGCTCGGGCTGGGGCTATACGTCGCGCTCGTGAACGCCTGCGTCTGAATCCAAGCCGGGTGGCCGGGAACTGCTGCTTCAGCAGCTCCCGGAATGGACACTGTCCGTTCACGAAACACGAGCATCCGAGACTCGGGCGCGTGTGCGGACACACTCCGGGAGCAGCCGGGGCGGCCGTTCCCGGCCACCCGGAGGGGAGACGTTGCATGCCAGGGAGCGTTCCAAAAAGAACAACCGCCCGCTGGAAGGCGGGCGGCTGATCGAATCTAGGTGTGCTCGCTCAGGTGAGCGAGCGTTCCGCAGGGTTCAAGCGACCTCAGAAGAGGAGCTGGAACTGGGCGCGGACGGCGACTTCACCCTCGCCCGAGGCGAGGAAGTTCTGGCGGGTGTTGCCAGCGCCGCCACCGGCGATGGCGCCGAGGTCGGCGGCGTCGTCGATGAAGATCTGCGCGTCGATGGTGAACTTGGCAGCGTGCCCGCTCCAGTACCAGTTGGCACCGAAGGTGAGGGTGTTGAAGACGTCTTCGTTGGTGTACGCGTCATCCGCGAAGATGCCGTCGTAGCGAGCGAAGAGCTCCCAGTCGGTCTCGGGGATGAAGATACCGCCCTGGACGATCAGGCCGAAGTTGTCGTAGTCCACGTCACCGGTGGTGAGCAGGACGGTGTCGGTGAGGACGCCGTCGGCCTCCACGTGCTGGCCGTAGCCGGCGATGAAGGCGTTCCAGCCATCACCCTCGAGCGAGGCGTCGATGGTCCAGGTGAAGTAGTTGAGGTCGCCGCCGGAGACGTTGGAGTCGCCGTCGGTGTACTCGTAGTGACCGGCAACGCCGACCATGCCGGCGTAATCGGAGCCGGGCATGGAGGTGAAGTCAGCGAACTGATCCCACGCGCCAGCGAACTTGAACTCGACACGACCGGTGATGGCGAAGTCGGCTTCGCCGCCGAGGCCGTTGCCGATGCCCGTGAGGGAACCGAACGCGGGGTCGAGGGGGTTGGTGTTGTAGGTGAGACCGATCGCCTTGCCGGTGGGGTAGTCCACGTTGCGGGAGCGCAGGCCATCGTTGATGGAGAGGCTGAAGCGCCAATCCTCGGCGTTGTAGCCGAACTCGATGCCCTGGGTCTCGGTCTGGCCGAAGAGCTCACCGGTGAGGGAGCGGTCGGCGGCGAGTTGCTGGAAGCCACGGACGTTGCGCTCGCGAGCGAAGTCGCTGCGGAACTGGCCCCATTTGAGGTAGGTGCCGTTGTCGAAGTTGTACCCGACGAAGGCGTTCTGGAGGTTGAAGGTGCCGCCGGTGGTGGAGTCCGAGAACTCGCCACGGATCTCGTAGAACAGGTTGGGGTCAACGACGTTGCCGCTGAACCAGAGCTGGGTGCGGGGGTTGTTGAAGCCGCCCTCGTAGTCGTCGCCACCGTTGTCGTTGTCGAGGAAGTTGATGTTGTAGCGGAACTGGGTGCCGCCGTTGATCTTCAGGGTGTTGTTCCCCGAAGCATCCGAGATCGTGAAGCCGTTGTCGTACCCGGCCATGCCGCCCGACTGGAGCAGGCTGGAACGGGACTCGGCGTCGGACATCATCTCCGCGACAATGGCGCGGACCTCGTCAGCGCTGGTGCTCGCGGCGACGGTCGAAACCGCACCGAAGGACACCGCGGCGCCAGCGAGCGAAGAAATGAGCATGGTCTTCTTCATTCTGGAACTCTCCGTGAAAGTGGAGGAAGCTGGTGGTTCGGCTGACACGTGTTGCAGTCGAACCTTCGAACGCCTCACGCGGGCCCATCCTAAGGGAACACCGTCGAGAGGTTGATTCACAGCAGATTCGGCACCGCGACAATGCGGTACCTGTCAAGTGAGTGGTCACTAGTCTAGCCGTAGAACTAGCGGTTGCAAACCACGTGAGCCTGTTCTTCGACCCGGTTCCCGTCCGGTATACACAATTGAAGGAACGAAACCCCAATATATCCGCACAGAATGCGAACACGTGGGGTTTCTTGCCGAGTCACACCCCCTGTTCGGGCGATCAGACCGCCGCGACCTGCAGGACTTCGAGGGCACGGGCAGCGATGTCGTCGCTCGACAATCCGACCATCTTGAGGACGTCGGTGGGCGATTTGGCGGATTTGGGCACCCGCTCGATGTACATCTGCTCAAGCGTGAATCCCTCTCCCGAACGCGTGAGGGCGTCCGCGACGGCGGATCCGATGCCGCCGCCGTAGTTGTCCTCGACGGTGAGCACGTAGCCGTTGTTGTCGTTGGCGATGTCCAGGAGCTTGTCCTCGTCGAAGGGCAGCGAGTAGAGGTCCACCAGCGAGGCGGAGACGCCCGCCTCATCGAGGATGTCGATCGCCTTGTTGGCCTCGTGGACCATATAGCCGGCGGCACAGATCAGGATGTCCCGACCCTCGCTGAGCTGCTCGAAGCCGCCCAGATTGAAGACGATCTCGTCGTTGTAGAGGAATTCGACGTCGTTCCGGACGGTCCGCATGTAGCAGGCACCCTCGTACTCCGCCATGACGTTGGTCAGGGCGTAGGCGGCGTAGGCGTCGGCGGGCTGCAGGATGTAGCAGAGGGGGTTGCCCTCCTTGTTCTTGGCGCTGGCCAGGGAGCGGAACCAGGCGACATCGGGGAGCGACATCTGGCTGGGGCCGTCGGCGGCGAGCGTGGCGCCGCAGTGCGAGCCGACGATCTTCAGGTTGGCCCCGCCCACGATCGCCATCTCAATCTGGTCGTACGCACGGGTCACGAACTTCGCGAAGGTCGAGCAGAAGGGGATTTTTCCGCCCGCAGACATGCCCGCGGCGACGGAGATCATGTTCTGCTCGGCGATCTTGCACTCCACGAAGCGCTCGGAGAGCTGCTGGTCCTTCGCGAAGTACTCCGTGAAGGTGGAGTTCGAGACGTCGGCGTCCAGGGCCACCACATCCGGGTTGTGGTGCCCGATGGTCTGGAGGGCGATGCCGTAGGACTTGCGGGTCGCGAGGCGTCCGCCCTGCAGGATGGTCTGCATGTCGCGGGACTTCATGGTGTCGCTGAAACTGGGGATGTCCGAGATCGCCCCGGCCTTCGCGGGCGCCTGCTCGGGGGGCTGGATGGTGAAGGAGTCGCTGCTGACGAGCGCGCTGGTGAGCTCGGTGCGACGCTCGCCGAGCTCCTCGAGGACCTTCTCGAGTTGGTCGCCGGTGACGGGCTTGCCGTGGAAGTTGGCGGAGCTCATGGTGGGGGAGCCCCAGCCCTTGACGGTCTTGGCGATCACCGCCATGGGCTTTGCGTTCTCGTCCGCGGAGATCGCGACGAAGGCGTCGAAGGCGTTCTTGATGTCGTCGGGCTTGTGCCCGTCGATGACCTGGACCTGGTAACCGGTCGCTTCGAGCTTCTTCTGCAGGACTTCGGGGGACTGCTGCTTGCTGACGGCGCTGACCTGCCCGTGCCCGTTGCAGTTGAAGATGGGGAGCACGTTGGTGAGCTTGTGGTCCACGATGTGGTCCAGCGCCTCGGCGATCTGGCCCTCACGGGCCTCGCCGTCACCGATGATGCAGTACACGCGCTTGTCCATCTTATCCAGACGGGCTGCAGCGGCGATGCCCGCGCTCACCGAAAGGCCCTGCCCCAGCGAGCCGGTCGCGGCGTCGAAGAAGGGGAAGCCTTCCAAGGGGTTCGGGTGGCCGTCGAGGATCGAGTCCGCTTCGCGAAGCGTCTGCAGGTCCTCGATGCGCAGCGGGCGACGGTTGTCGGGGTCTGTGCCGACGTGGACGCCCAGCATGGCGCAGGCGGCGTAGACCGCGGGAACCGCGTGACCTTCGGAGAGCACGAGGCGATCCGAGGTCGGGTAATCCGGCAATTCCGGGCTCCATCGCATCGAATGGAACATCAGGACCGTGACGATGTGACCGATCGACATCGCCGTCGAAGGGTGCCCGCTCCCAGCAGCAGCGGTCATTTCCAACGACAAACGATCCAGGTCAATGGCCTGGGCGTGAACAGCGGCGTCGAATGACATGATCCGATCCTTCCATAAGACGAGCGTGACGCCTACTCCGGCGTGGAGTTGAGGAACGGCGTCGCGAGGGGCGCAGCGAGACCGCGCACCGGCATCGGCCGGCGGCGAGGTGAACCCGGCAGTATCCACACCCCGGGCCCTCCCGACAACCGCACGACGCCATAACATCCACCAAGAATCCACCCCCACTGACAGGGTGGCCCGAAATCAGCGCCCCACCCGTCGTGCGCGGTAGACTCCGATCCCCCGTATCTACCGCCCGGGCACCTTATCCACAGGCCGCCCCATGGAGCCAGCACCGATGAAGGTCATCTGCGATCGCGCCGCGCTCACCGACGCCGCCAACATGTCCGCCAGCGTCGCCCCCACGCGCACACCCAAGCCGCAGCTCTCCTGCGTCCACCTCTCCGCCGAGCGGACCGGTGAAGGCGGGGCGGGCCGACTCACGCTCTCCGCGACCGACGCGGACATCTCACTCCGCCTCTCCACCACCGAGGTCGAGGTCCAGGAAGAGGGCGAGACACTGGTCAACGCGCAGAAGCTGCAGCAGATCGTCGGCGCACAGGACGACCAGACCCTGACCATCGACGCCGCCGCCGAGCAGACGGTCATCCGTGGCTCGGGCTCGCGCTTCACGGTGTACGGCTACTCACCCAAGGACTTCCCGCAGATCCCCACCTTCCCCGACAAGGGCAAGGCGCAGGACAGCTTCGAGATCACGCCCAAGCAACTGCACGAACTCATCAGCCGCACGATCTTCAGCACCGCCCGCGAGAATTCGCGCTACGCGATCAACGGCGTGCTGCTGAAGCGCGACGGCAAGAAGCTCGAGATGGTCGCGACGGACGGCCGGCGCCTCGCGATGGCGCGCGGCACCATCACGCTCGACGACGACGCCTCCGCAGGTGGGCAGTGCATCGTGCCAACCAAGGCGCTCAACCTCGTCAACAAACTCCTGCAATCAGCGGGCGAGATCGTCCGCGTCGCGATCACCGACAACCAGATCCTCTTCGCCTTCGACGACACCAAGGCCGATGCGCCGGGCTCGGGCACCGTGCTCGCCTCCAACCTCGTCGAGGGCACGTTCCCGCCCTACGAGGACGTCATCCCACGCGACCAGGACAAGAAGGCGACGCTCGACGTTGTCACGCTCGGCTCCGCCGTCCGGCGCGCCGCCCTGCTCACCAACGAGGAATCCCGCGGCGTCCGCATGACCTTCTCCTCCGAAGGCGGACCGAACCTCAAGCTCGCCAGCCGTGCGCCGGAGATGGGCGAGGCGGAGGTCAACGTCGCGCTCAAGGGCTTCGACGGCGACGAGATCGAGATCGGCTTCAACCCGCAGTTCATCACCGAGGCCCTCAAGGTCATCGATGACGACACGGTGACGATCGAGATGAAGTCCTCAAACAAGCCGGGCCTGCTCAAGGCCGGGCCTGACTTCCTGTATGTGGTGATGCCCGTCAACCTGCAGTAAGCAGCGCGGGTGATGTGGCACGGACATCACAATGCCCTGGCGCCGTGGGTACGAGCCGCTTCGTTGGACACCCACGGCGCTCTGATCTGCCGATAACGCGATGCCATCTCCCCTAGGCCGCGTGAAACGCACGGATCGACAGCGAGCGACAGACCCTGCCCCCTCGCCGCTTCGTGACCGACGCTGCGGAACCGATGTTCCGTGAGGGAGCGTGCGAGGAGTGCACAATGCAGCGGACCGTTCAGCCAATCCGAAGGGGCGGTTTCACGCTCGTTGAGATCCTCATCGTGGTCGTGATCCTCGGGATTCTGGCGGCGATCGTGACCCCCAGCTTCACCGAGGCCTCCGAGAGCTCGAAGCGCACCGTCTTCGCCACCGACCTGCGCCAGTTCGTTGAGGCCGCTCAGCTCTACGAGAACATGGAAGGCGAGCCCGTCCCCGACATGGGCAGCGGCACCACCACGGACACCTGGTCCGAGTACGCCGACCCCGCGGTCTGGACCTCGATGACGCCCATCGGCGGCGTGTGGGACGCGGAGCTCAATTCCTTCGGCGTCCGCTCGGCGATCGGTGTCCACTTCGACGGCACCGGCTCGGTGCGCGACGACGCGTATATGCTCATCATCGACGAGATGATCGACGACGGCGATCTCGAGGCCGGCGGCTTCCGCAAGCTCGCCGACGAGCGCTACTACTCGGTCTTCAACTGAGATCGCGCGTCAGGAACTGACCTCACCCTCGAGCGGGATCGTGCCGCGAGGCGCGAAGATCGCGCTGGCGTTCCGGGTCGGCTCGTCGAACTTCACGCGCACCGTGCCGTTCCTGATGCGCTCCATCGCGGACGCCGCGTTCTCGGGTGAGAACTCGGTGCCGACGAAGCGCCGCTTGAGCTCGCGCGCGACGAGGCCGGTGGTGCCCGAGCCGAGGAAAGGGTCCATCACGAGGTCGCCCTCGTGCGAGCAGGCGCGGATGACGCGCTCGAGGTACACCTCGGGGATCTGGTTGTCGTGGTTCGGGCGCCGCTCTTTGTTGTTTCCCTGGATGCGTCCCCAGAACTTGCCGTACCACACGTCCATCGGCGTGCGCATGCCCGCGGTGCCCGCCTTCTTGGTCATCGTGCGGCTGTCGCCGTACGTCGTTGCGCGGTCGGAGGGCTCGAGGATCTCGCCATCGTTCCAGCGCCGGTCGGGGTGGCGCTTGTCCTTCATGAAGTAGAGCGCGTGCACCTTGCTGTTGATGAAGCGCCCGCTGGTGTTCTGCCCGAAGCGGTAGTGCCAGACGCACCAGTTCACCATCTCGAGCCCGCGCTTCTTGAGGTGGACGACGATCTCCGCCGCCCAGTCGTCGGGGATGTTCACCCACACCGCGCCGTGCGGCTTCAGTGCACCGATGCACAGGTCGAGCCACGCGTAGGTGAACTCGAGGTACTCCTCCGCGGGCATCTTGTCGTCCCAGCGGTCGTACGCGCGGTCCCAGTTGAAGGGCGGATCTGCGAAGACGAGGTCCACCTCGCCCTTCTTCACCTGCGGGATCGTCGGCAGCAGCGCACGGCAGTCGCCGACGAAGACGTCCAGCGCCGGGTCCTTCATGTGGTACTCGGTCGGCAGCTTCTTCTTCGACGAGGGCATGCGCGCACGCGATGCGCGCGCGGTGCCGGTCTTCTTGGCGACCTTCTTCTTCGTGGTCTTCTTCTTGGACCCACGGGGCTGCGCCCGCGGCTCCTCTCTCTTGGGGGTGCTCATCCGTGCGATCTCCCTCAACCCGTTCCGAAGAGGCGGTCGCCCGCGTCGCCGAGGCCCGGCCTGATGTACCCGTTGTCGTCAAGCTCCCGATCGAGGGCCGCGGCGTAGATCCGCACGTCGGGGTGCTCCTCGCGCATTTTGGTGACGCCCTCGGGGGCCGCGACGAGGCAGATCATCGACAGGTCCCGCGCCCCCGCGGCCCGGAGCATGCCGACCGCCGCCGCCGCCGAGCCGCCGGTCGCGAGCATCGGGTCGATGAGCACGACGGGCCCCGCCGCCAGGTCGCTTGGCAATTTCGAGAGGTAGCGGGCGGGGAGGAGCGTTGTTTCGTCGCGGATGAGCCCCAGGTGCCCGACGCGCGCCTCGGGCATCACCTCGAGCACGCCCTCGGCCATGCCAAGGCCCGCCCGGAGGATGGGCACCACCGTGATCCGCGCCTCGATCGCGCGGACCGTCGTCGCCTCCACGGGCGTCTGGATCTCGCGTTCCACGCTGGGGAAGGCCCGCGTCACCTCGTACACCATCAGCCCCGCGACCTGCCCCATCAGGGCCCGGAACGCGCGGAAACCCGTCCCCTCGTCACGCAACTGACCCAGCTTGTGCTGCATCAACGGGTGATCGAAAACGTACAGATTGGGGTGTTCGGGGTGTTCCAACGCCATGGTCGGCCCAGCATACGCCCCATCGCCCCAACGCGCTCGACCTCAGACCCGCTCGCCCGCAGGGCTTGACCCGGACCCTCACCGGTGTACCCTTGAGGCCCCGATCCGGCTCAGCCGGCGGGGTGTGATCGCCGATAGCGGTGTTCACGACATGGGGCCGTAGCTCAGTTGGGAGAGCGCTTGCATGGCATGCAAGAGGTCGTCGGTTCGATCCCGTCCGGCTCCACTTTTAAGAAACGCCTTTGGCTCACCACCAAAGGCGTTTTTCGTTGGCAAGCAGATCTCATTCTGAAACCGATCGACCCACTGGTTGA
This sequence comes from Phycisphaerales bacterium, assembly GCA_029260475.1. Taxonomy (GTDB): domain Bacteria; phylum Planctomycetota; class Phycisphaerae; order Phycisphaerales; family UBA1924; genus OFTM391. The sequence goes on from JAJDDE010000121.1 coordinate 10,931, forward strand.
CCCGTTGTTGAATCGAGATGGCTCGACTGCATCGTCATCTTTGTGATCCATTGTCGTTCAATGGGTACTCAGTTGCGCCGCCGTCGCACCACCAACACAGACGCCATACCCAACGCAGTGAGCCCGCCGGGAGCGGGAACGACTCCGATTGTGATGCCGGTGATATTGGCTTCATCCGTCCACGACTGCTCGCCATTGGCGATCGTCCAACTGATGCTTGAGAACGTGCCCAGGAATTGAATGACACCGCTCCCCTCATCTCCCTGGAGCGTGTTGCCGCCGATGTCCGTCAATGTGCCCGCGCCACCGAAGAACCCCGTGCCGAAACTGTGGATCGTGAAGGGCGAATCGAACGTCCATTGTGTCTGCTCGGTCGCCGAACCAAGGCCAACGATCGCCACGAAGGGGTTCGTGACAGGCGAACCAAACGTGATGGAGTGTGACGCTGCGAAATCGACGACGCCGATCATGTGCGCAGGCGTTGGCGCGTTCGTGACTGATCCGCTGAGGTACGGGGCTGAGGGGCTCCAGTAATCGGTGCCGGCTCCGGTCTGTCGGATGAGCGAAGAGCCGTTGTATGTCACGGCGTTTGGGCCTGGGAGGCTGCCCACTGAAACACTGCTGGGAAAGTTCTCGGTTCCTGTGATCCATTGCGCCCACTGCACCGCGCCCGAAGCGGTTTCGCAGACACCAAAGACCGTCAAGCAACAACCCGATAGTGCGACTGATGACAGCAGACGGCTGCTGTTTCTCTTGGTCCTGGACATGTTTCCGTCTCCTCAAATGTGTTTCAATCCTCATATCACAGAGCGAACAGATATCGCTTCGCGTCGCTTTGTCTCCGCGGCCGCGCACGGCTCGCCCAGACCGCATGGGCCTCGTAGAGCCTGCTGGAGCCGTTGATTCTTGTCAGAACTTCTCAATGATTCAGAGCAGTTCAGCCTACACCGAATCCGTATTTGAACAGGGAGTTTTTCCAGCATCGCGCAATCGGATGTGTACGGCACGCACCCCGTCTTGACGAAACGCCTTCGGCTGCCTGACAAGAGCGTTTTCATGGGTGGGCCGATGTGTGCTGGAACAAACTGACCCCGGCGTGTCCTGTTTCCAGTCCGAGCCAGGCCGATGCCTTCTGACGCGCCCTATGCCATATTCAACGCTGTTTGGAGCTTCACTGGCGATGGCCTGCGAGCGGTCGTCGATTCTGTCCCGACCGGCTCCACTTTCATGATTACGAGAAAAGAAGACCACGAGAAAAGCCCCGCTCTCGCGGGGCTTTTACGTTGCATCACTCGTGTCCCAGCGGAACGACTTCAGGCGCGTCGGCGGCGCGACAGCGCGAGCACGCCCACACCGAACAGCGCAGTCGCTCCCGGCGCCGGGGTCTCGACGATCACGTTGTCGATCACGCCGAACGCGAGATCGGGACGCGAACTCACGGAGCTGAAGAGGTCCGCGTAGTAGATGCCGATGTTGCCGTCGGTCCCGACACCCGGGAAGTCGGCTGTCAACAACTGGGCGATCCGCAGCCTGCTCTGATCGGGCCTCTCGATGGTGAACAGCACCTTGTCGTCTTGCGTCACGAAGATCTCGAAGGTCAGCCATTGGAACCCGGGCGAACCGGCGACGCCCTCGGGGAACGCGTCCTGGGCTTGGGCCATCGGCGGGGCGACGCCGGGCAGGAAGTCGGTGTAATACGGATCGGACCCGTTGCGAGAGCCCGCGGGCATGTCGGTGCCATTCAGAAACGCGCCATCAGTGAAGACCCGCCAATCGGAACCCGACCCGCCGTCGTTGGTCGCCAGCATCGAATAACCGTTCAGCGGTAGCGTCTCCGCGGCACCGAGCCCAACCCCGCCCCCGATGAACTCCGTCGTGCCCGCAGAACTGCCGTTGATGCGCTCGTTGGCGTCGTAGTTGGTCCACGCATCGAATCGGAGTCGGTACGAACCCGAGAAACTCTGGCCGGTCGGCGACAGAGTTATCTCCGCCGCTTCGGGGATCTGAACCAGGTTGGCCCGCATCCGGACGCCGCGCGTCGAGAGATCACCCATGCGGCTGTTCGGGGCCTCGGGGAGGCCATCCAGGCTGTAGTCGTACCCGAACATCACGCTCGTGTCCGCATCGGCCGTCGTCACCCATCCCGCCCCGCTCTCCAGCGGGCTGCGGTACAGCTCGGATCCGGCGCTCGCCGCGGCGCAGAGGGCGGCGACCGCGAGCGACGACACCACAGCACATCGAATGAAGCTCATAGACTCTCTCCCTATTTTTTTTGGGTCCCTGTGCACCGACAATCTACCGCCCCACACGCCCGGTGCAACCGTTACCCCGCACTTTCATGCTGTTCGTCCGCATTTCGGCCCATGCCCCCTCCCATCTTGCCGCGCCACGCTTGCGCTCTGAGCTCCGAGGAATGCGCCGGTCTTCGCGTGGATCCTGCAGCGCGCAGAGATCGCCTGAGATGAGAACAGATGGCGGCTGGCAAGCCCGCGCACGCAGTACTGTCCGTACGCTCAGCGACCTGTCTCGATCTGTACCAGCCGACCAACGCCGGGCGTTACCACCCGACCGATGCCCGGCCCGGCGACCTGGATCAAGCGCTCCATCGGCTCGTCCTTCGGTTCGTCCGACAGCTCGAACGTCGAGTGATGCACCGGCAGCAGCCGGCTCGCGCCGATCGCGTTGAACATCCGCCACACCTGCTCGGGCGTCGCGTGCATGTGCTCCCACGGGTTGTACGCGCCGATGCCGAAGACCGCGAGGTCGATGTCCTCGAGCCCATCGAAGGCGTCGGTGTAGGCGGTGTCGCCCGCGAAGAAGACGTTGCCCACGCCGTGGCGCAGCTCGTAGGCGCTGAAGCCCCGGCTGCGATCGAGCCACGCCCGCGCGCCCCAATGGCGCGGTGCGTGCGCACGGATCTCGGTGTCTTGCAGCTCGAAGACACCGCCCTCGTCCAGTTCCACCACGCGCCCGAACCCGCGCGGCACAAGGCGCCCGCAACGCTTCGGCACGATCACCGTCGTGCGCTCGTCGGTCATGCCCATGAGCGTCTCGCGATCGAGATGGTCGAAATGGGCGTGCGTGATGAGGATCGCGTCCACGCCGCGGAGGGAGTCCGGGCCGAAGGGCGCGGGCTCGAGGCGCTCGATGCCGATGGTCCGCGTGCGCACCCGGGGCCCGATGCGGCGCGACAGCACGGGGTCCACCACCATCCGCTGGTCCCCAAGGCCCAAGAGCACCGACGCGTGCCCGAGCCAGCTCACCGCCAAGTCGTGGGGCAACAACTCGTCGAGTACCGGTCGTGGCTCGTGATCGGGGTCGGTCCCCGAATTCCGCAGCGCGCTGATGAGCTGGGAGGGGTACCGGCGCAGCGACGAACGCACCGCGTCGCGCGCGAGGCGTTTGGGCTTCGTGCGCGCCCCACCGTTGATCTCGGGATCGCGATCCATCACCCTGATCGTAGACTGCACCCGTGCTCGAATTCCTCGCCTGGCTCTCGACGCTCGGTTGGCTCCTCCACGTCTTGGTGGTGACCGCGGTGACCCTGCGCGTGGTCGGGCGGAACCGCCCCACTGGCGAGGCCCTCGCGTGGATCGGGCTGACGATCATCATCCCCGTCGCGGGCGTCGGGTTTTACTTGCTCGTCGGCGAGCACTGGCTCAGCGGGCGGCGTTCGCGTCGCACCGCGGAGATCGCCGCCAAGCTCCTCGGGCCGGTCAGCGAGATCGAGAAGCAGTACGGCGACAGCACCGATTACACGCACCCCGCCGCCTCGGCGGTCGCTCGGATCGGGCGGGCGACGGGCTACGCACTGCCCATCGGCGGCAACGTGCTGGAGATCATCGGCGACGACGAGACGTTCTTCGATCCGCTCATCGCGGACATCGACCTCGCCGAGGACTCCTGCAAGCTGCTGTACTACATCTGGGAGAGCGAGGGGCGCGTGCGCGAGGTGGAGGACGCGCTGCTGCGCGCTCAGAGCCGCGGCGTGACCTGCCGCGTGCTCGTCGATGCGATCGGCGGGAAGCCGCTGCTCCAAGTGAACGCGGCGCACCGCCTGCGCAAAGGGGGCGTCGAGGTGCGCGCGGCGCTCGACGTCAGCCCGATGCGCGGCAGGTTCGGGCGCATCGACATCCGCAATCATCGCAAGCTCGCGGTGATCGACGACCGCGTCGCCTACGCCGGCAGTCACAACATGGTGGACCCCAAGAAATTCATGCGCGGCGCCGGTTTCGGCGAGTGGATCGACCTCTCGATGCGCACCGAGGGCCCCAGCGCGAGCATGCTCGGCGCGCTCTTCGAGCTCGACTGGGCGATGGAGGACAGCAAGCCCCTGGACTTCGAGGCGTGGCACCGCAACGCCGTACGCTCGGGCGACGAGACGGTGCAGGTCGTGCCCTCGGGCCCCGGGCAGCGCCCCGAGGCGCTGCGGTACATGTTCACCGCCGCGATCTACGGCGCCCAGAAGAAGCTCACGCTCACGACCCCCTACTTCGTGCCGGACCCGGACTTCCTGATGGGCGTCCTCTCCGCACCGATGCGCGGCGTGGAGACCACCGTCGTCGTCCCCGCGCGGATCAACGGGCGGCTCGTCGCGCCCGCGAGCCGCTCGTACTACGACCAGCTCATCGACGCAGGCGTGAAACTGTACGCCTACGAGGGCGGCCTCCTGCACGCGAAGACGATCACCGTGGACGACACGCTCGGGATCATCGGCACCGTTAACCTCGACCTGCGCAGCTTCTGGCTGAACTACGAGCTGAGCCTCATCGTGCAGGGCGGCCCGACGGTGCGCACGCTGGCGTCGGTGCAGGAGGGGTACCTCGCCGACAGCCATCTCGTCGGCGAGTCCGCGTGGATGCAGCGATCATGGGCGCGCCGGTTCACGGAGAACGCCGCCCAGCTCGTGTCACCGCTGCTCTGAACGCCGGCGGCGCATCAGCATCCCGGCACACACCAACAACGCGCCGGCCCCGGGCGACGGCACCGCACCGCGCAGCACGAAGGCCTCGACCGTGCCCTCGGTGGTACGACCGAAGCCGACGATGTCGCCCGCGTCGTTGATCGCGTGGGCGCCCATGAGCAGCGTGAACCGGCTGTCCTCGTCCACGAAGTCGTTGAGATCAACCATCGCGCCGTTGAGATACATGAACGCGCGGGGGTCCGAGAGCGAGGCGTCCTCGTCACGCGACTGCCCGACGATGACGCCCATCGCGTTCACGCCCCAGGCGAGCGCCGTGTCCTGCTCGCCCAGCGTTCCGAGCAGATGTAGGTCGTAGCCGCCCTCGTCATCGGGCAGCCACATCGCGGCCTCGGACGTCCCCGAACCGTTGTTGGACGTGCCGACGATGATCCCCGATTCCGACACGTCGTACGCCAGGGTGAAGGGGAAGAAATCGTTGCCGAGCTGCTCCTGGAGCTTCGTCGGCTGGGCGTACCCGCCCTCGGTGTCCGGGAAGGCGAACATCGCGTCGTCGGGGGTGCCGAACTCGAAGTCGTGCCCCACGACCATGCCCGCCTCGTTGATACCGCGCATGAAGCCGGCCTGGTTGAACCCGGACGTCGGCTGCGCGATCACGTTGCCCGAAGCGTCGAGCACCGTCGGCTTGGTCTGTGCGCCATCGACCGAGAAGCCGCCGACCATCGTGCCGTTGTTGTTGATGTCGAAGACCTGGCTGGGGCCGATCGAGCCGGTCAGCACATCCAGGTTGGTCGTGGACCCACCCGACCACAGCAGCGCCTCGAAGAAGCCGTCCCGATCCGTGCGGTAGCCGACCGCGGCCCCCAGATCGTTCAGCGCCCAGGCGTTCGAGACGGTGTCGGGCTCGAAGGGCGCGAGATCGGTCATCACGCCGTTGTCCCAGAGGAAGGCGTGCATGACGCCCCGATCGTTCTCCGCCTGACCGACGACCTGACCGAGTTGGTTGATGTCGAACGCGACAGAATCCCCCCGATCGGCGATAGACCCGAGCGTGAAGAGTTCGACGCCCGCGGGCGCAACGCTCGTCAACAACAGAGCGCCTGCGATCAGTGTGGTGGTACGTATTGACATGTCTCTTACCTCTCGCGTGAAACGCGTGTGATCCCTCTACGGAGAGTGTGGTGAAATCTGATTTGAAATCAAGTCAAATCTGTACCAATTTCCCGCTTCGATGTCGATGTCCTATCAGATTACGAACAACGTGCCGACCGAGACGCCCGCCTGTGCAGGGGGCGAGACGCCGATGGAGCGTTTACAAGGCGTGTCATCACCCGAATACGCGCGTGCATACCGCCCGTCAGCCGCGGCGCACAAAGACACCCGGCCTGTCACCAGCCGGGTGTTGTACCTTCCATTGATCATCCGTCTGTTTACGTCAGCGACGCCGACGTGGTGCCACCATCAGAGCCCCGCCGAGGAGCGTGAGCGCGCCAGGGGCGGGCACCTCGCCCTCGAGCAGCACGAATCGCAGCGAGCCGTCCGGGGCCCTGGCCTGCACAAAGACTCGCGATGCGTCGTCGCTGATGTGCTGCGTCTGAACGAGCACCCAGCCGTCGGGGATCTGCTCCGCAAAGAGGTCGTTCAGGTCGTAGGACTCGTCGTTGTCGAAGTCGTACAGGTACGCGTGTCGCTCAAGACCGGCGCCGAACAGGCTGCCGCCTCCCCAGGTGCCCGGGTAGTTGACCGCGAACATGTCGCCCCACACCCGACCCCCGACACCCGGCACGGTGTGACCGACGCCCATCGCGTCCCAGTACGCCGGCTGCCCGAGTGCGGTCTCCGACGGGATCGTGATGCTCCCGCCGACGATTGAACCGTCGCCGGAGATCTGCGTGCCGGTGCCGTTGATCTGCAGCGCTGTGGCGCCAGCGGGGAGCGTCAGCGGAGCGATGTCGCCCGTCAGGTAGTCCCAGCGCCACGCGTTGGAGGCCTCACCCGGCACGAAGCCGAGCACGACGGAGACGGGCGCGTACGCCGCCATCCCCCGGTTGGCGCCCGCGAACGCCGCCGGGTCCACCGCGGTGAACGCGCCGTTGGCGGGCGTGAAGACGCCGGCGCTGGCGACACCCGTCGGGGTCGAGAAGTTGAAGGCGGTGCCGTTGGCGTTCACGCCGTAGGCGGGGGTCGCGGGCTGCCCGATGTTGGCCAGCGCCTGCGAGGGCACGTTGCTGCCCACAGCATCCGAGATGTTCCAACGCACCGGCTGCTGCCCCGAGAGCCCGCCGACCGCGGTCTGACCATCCGCGGAGATACCGAAGGGCCCGCCCGGGCCGCTCATGGTGTAGAGCGTGCCCGCAGAGGCATAGCGTGCGGTGTTGTTGTTCAACACGCCCACGTACGACTGTCCATCGGCGGAGATGTCGTAGACATTGGTGAAATACAGGCCGTTCCCGGGATCGCCCAGCGGGCCGAAGACGAGCGGGGTGTAGGTCGTGGTGCCGCCGATCGCCTGCCCGGTGAGGGCCGTCACGGCAACACAGGCGCACGCGGCGCCAAGGGTCCATCGAAGCATGGGTTCTTTCTCCTCTGTGCTGTGGGATCACCGGCCTGTGCAAGCCAGCGGTCACAACCATCGCTCATGCCGTGAAAAAGTCAACGTGAACGTCCCGTTACCCCCCCAAATCCATGAGGAATCACCCAGCCCCGAATCGACCGATGAGACTCCGTACGCATGCCGGCCCCTCTACAACCACCCAGTTTGACACCCCCCGTCGTCACGTGGACCTCCGAGCGCACGCTGCGCCTGCTGTGGGGCGTGCCGGCATCGGATCACGCCCGTCGGGCGAGGGCCTGGTGCGAGGAGCTCCGCGCCTCGCTCGCACCGGGCGTTCTCGACATCGTGCCCGGCATCCGTTCGCTCACGATCCTCACTGATCCGCTCGCCGCAGACCGTGCGCACGTCCAACAGGAGGCGCTGCGCGTCGTGTGCGCGCCCTGTGACCTCGGAGCCCTCCCCGCGCGAGCCATCGAGCTGCCCGTCTGCTTCGACGACGACCTCGCACCCGACCTGGTCCGCTTCCCGCCCGGCACCATCGATCGCCTCTTGACAATCGAATTCCGTGTCGCCCTTCTCGGTTTCGCGCCGGGTTTCGCGTACCTCGACGGGCTCCCGCCGGAGTTGCACACCCCTCGTCTGGAGCGCCCGCGCCCGCGCGTCGCGCCGGGCAGCCTCGCGATCGGCGGGGGGCACGCCGCGATCTACCCGGGGGCATCCCCGGGCGGCTGGAACCTCATCGGGCGCACGTCTTTGACGATGTTCGACCCGACGCGCGAGCGCCCCGCGCTGCTCGGCGCTGGTGACACGGTGCGCTTTGTGCGCATCGATCGGGACAACTTCGATCGCGCTCTGAGGGAATCGCCTTGAGCGCCCTCACCGTCATCGATCCTGGCATGCTCTCCAGCGTGCAGGACCTCGGGCGTTTCGGGCACGCCTGGTTGGGCGTCACGCGCTCGGGGGCCGCCGACACACTCGCGCTTCGCATCGGCAACCGACTGCTCGGGAACCCGGACAACGCCGCGGCGATCGAGACGACGATCAGCGGGGGCACCTTCCGGGTCGAAGCCGACACCACCATCGCGATCACCGGCGCGCCCTGCGATGTGCGCATCAACGAGCGCACCGCGCCGATGCACCGGCCCCTCGTGCTGCGATCGGGTGACTCGGTCACGCTCGGACCGGCCCGGTCGGGGGCACGCACCTACCTGTGTGTCGCTGGCGGTGTGCGCACGGAGCCCGTCATGGGCAGCCGCTCTACGCACGCGACCAGCGGCTTCGGAGCACGCGACACGAGCACCCTGCGCGACGGTGACGCGGTTCCCATCGGCACGAGCAGCAGCGCCACGAGCATCAATGCCGATCGTGATGCCCTCGTCGAACTGTTCCGAGTCTCGAGCAGCCCGCGCCTGCGGATCATCGGTGACGCATTCAGTACAGAGTGCGTCGTAGGACGCCAGTCCGATCGCGTGGGCGTGCGTCTCGAGCCGTCCACGCCGGTCTCTCCGCCCGAAGCCATCGACTCCGAAGCGATGCACCACGGCGCGATCCAGGCGACGCCCGACGGCGTACTCATCGCCCTGGGCCCCGACGGTCCCACCACCGGCGGCTACCCCGTCGTCGCGACCGTTATCCAGGCCGATCTCCCGTCGCTGGGACAGCTCCGCCCGGGCACCACCGTCTCGCTGATCTCGGTCTCTATAGAGGAGGCCATCGAAACCCTCCGCGCGCGCGAGGAACTGCTGGATCGTGCCCTCCCGCGCGCGGATGATGATGCACCCTGATGACCGCCCGCAGCATCGATCTCAACGCCGACGTCGGAGAAATCCCCGAGGCGCTCGCCGACGGACGTGAGAACGCGCTCGTCTGCGCTGTCAGCAGCGCCAACATCGCGGCGGGCGGGCACGCGGGCAACGAGCACAGCATCCGTGCGCTCATCGATTGCTGTCTTGCACACGACACCTCGATCGGCGTTCATCCGTCGTACCCCGATCGCGCGGGCTTCGGGCGCACGAGCATCGCGATGTCGCGCCACGCCCTGCTCGGCACGCTGATCGAACAGATCGAGCGCGTGCGCTCTCTCGCGGATGTAGCGGGCGCTGTCGTCGCTCACCTCAAGCCTCACGGTGCCCTCTACCACGACGTGTCCCGCGATGCTGCGATCGCCTGTGTGCTCCGCGACGCGATCGTGCGCACGGACCCGTCGCTCCGCGTCGTGCTCCCCCCGACGCTCGCGACGGGTGCGATCTTCGAGGAAGCGGGCATCGCGATCACGCTCGAAGGGTTTGTCGATCGCGCGTACACACCAGACGGGATGCTCGTGGAACGCTCCGAGCCCGGGGCACTCATTCTCGATCCCGAGCGAGCCGCGTCCCAAGCGGTCCGCCTCGCGGGAGAGGGCGTCCGCGGCGTCCGGATCGACACGCTCTGCGTTCACAGCGATACGCCCGGTGCCCTCGCTATCTCCCGCTCCGTGCGCGCGGCGCTGGAAGCGGGTGGTTACGTCATCGGGTCCTAGCGCCGGCGGTACACTCCCGCATCACTCTGGAGGAGTTTTTCCATGCGCGTCACCCTCGTCCTCGCCCTCTTGCCCGCTCTTATGGTCGGCTGCTCCGACGATCTCCCGACGGGCGAGGCGACCACGCAGACCGTCTCGTTCCACGCCGTCTCGGGCGCGAGCGCCCCGCGCGACACCGACGCGCTCTACCGCGAGTACTGCCTGCGCTGTCACGGGGCGGACGACGAAGGCGGGATGTCCGGCTCGCTCATCGACGACACCTGGCTGTACGCGAAGACCGATTGGGAGCGGTACGCCGCGACCGCTGAGGGGATCGCCGACGCCGGGATGCCCGCGTTCGGTGGTGTGCTGAGCAAGGAAGAGATCGGCGACCTGCTGGAGTTCATCAAGGAGCCTGACCGGGTCCGCGCGTTGGGCAAGCTGAGCACGCCGAACGACCGCCCGAAGCGCGTCGTCACGCGCCACTACGTGCTCAATGTCGAGCCCTGGGGCGCGGGTGATCTCAGCATCCCCTGGGCGATCCAGTTCATCGATCACAACGCAGCGCTCGTCACCGAGCGTCCCGGCGGGCTGCGGCTCATCGTGGACGGCTGGCTGCACCCCGACCCCATACGCGATACGCCCGAGGTGCTGCACTCGGGTCAGGGCGGGCTCATGGACGTCGCGATCGACCCGGACTACGCGGACAACGGCTGGGTCTACCTCACCTACTCGCACGCGCTGAACCCCAAGAGCCGGCGCAGCGCGGCGCACACGCGCGTCGTGCGTGGGCGCATCGTTGATCACGCGTGGGTGGACCAGGAGGTCCTCTTCCAAGCACCGATCAAGGACTACGGCATGACCCGCCACCACTACGGCAGCCGCGTGGTGTTCGACAAAGAGGGCATGCTCTACTTCTGCATCGGCGAGCGCGGCGAGCGCACGCCCGCGCAGGACCTCGCCTCCGCGAAGGGCAAGGTCCATCGCATCCATCCCGACGGGCGGGTGCCCAGCGATAACCCCTTCAGCGACGACCCCGAGGCGCTGGGCACCGTCTACAGCTACGGGCACCGCAACCCGCAGGGCATGGGGTTCCACCCCGAGACGGGTGAGCTGTGGATCGTGGAGCACGGGCCGAGGGGCGGGGACGAGGTGAACATCGTTCATCCCGGCAAGAACTATGGCTGGCCCGTGATCACCTACGGCATCAACTACAGCGGCACCATCATCACCCACCGCATGCGCGCGCCGGGGATGGAGCAGCCCACCTACTACTGGGAGCCCTCTATCGCCGTCTGCGGCTCCGAGTTCGTCACGGGCGACGAGTTCCCGAAGTGGAAAAACGACTACATCGCGACGGGCCTCGTGAGCAAGGAGGTGCGCCGCCTCGTGAACACCGAAGACCGCGTGATGCACGACGAGGTGATCCTCGAGGGGTACGGGCGCGTCCGTGATGTGGGCTTCGACAGCGCGGGGGCGATGTACGTCGTTACCAACGACCCGGACCGCGTCTGGCGCGTGACGAACAAGGGACCGGCCCAGCGCTGAGGCGGGCGATGCGGGCACGCCCCACGGTCATCGTCGCGCACCATCGACCGAGGAGGGGCCGCGGGGGTTGGTGTTAGCCTCTACCGAAGTCGATCGGGGCGCAGAACTCCATCCACCGGTCGCCCTCGACGGGGTGCCAGAAGGCCAGGCGTTCGGCGTGCAGCATCAGGCGCGGCGAAGCGTCGCCCTCGTCGCTGTACAGGGTGTCCCCCAGGATCGGCAGCCCGAACCCGCCCTGCAGCGTGGTTGTGGGCGGCTCGGTGCGCCCGGTGGCACCCGCCGCTTCGATGATGGTGGGTTCGATCGGCCCCGGGCGCTCCTGATCCATCGGGGCGGCGGCGTGCAGGCGGAGTTGGTGGGTGCGTCCGGTGAGTGGTCGGAAGCTCACGCGCGTCACGTCGCGGTCCCCCCACTTCTCGACGCCCAGCACGCGGTAGAGCGTGCGGGCGGGCTTGCCGCCGTCGAAGGTGACGTGGTGGCGCGGGCGGTTGGGCCAATCCACGAGCAGCGGCAGGTCGATCGCGCCCTCCTCCGGGATCGACGGATCCAGGACGCCCTCGAGCAGCGCGAGGTAACCCTTGCGGGTGTGCCGGTCCTGGAACTGCACTGAGAGGTTGCGGTGCGCCGCCCGGTCCAGCCCGACGACGATCAGGCCCGAGGTGTCCATGTCCAGGCGGTGGACGGTGATGGGCCCTTCGGCGTGCGGGAAGGCGTCCTTGGTGCGGGTCTGTACGGAGTCAGCGAGGCGCGGGTCCTCGTCGGCGCCGCGGGCGGGCACCGAGGGCAGGTGCGCCGGCTTCTCGACGACCGCGAAGCTCTTTTCGGCGTGGTGGACGCATAGGCCCCGGGGCACGGGGGGTCGTTCGAGCTGGTTCTTGGCGCGGTGCATGGCCCCGACTGTACGCGCAGCCGCGTGACGGGTACCGTTCTGACGTGAGCAAGAAGCCCGCGAAAGCCGATCAGAAGCCGGACGTGAGCGCCCTCTCCTACGAGGAGGCGATCGCGGAGCTCGAGACGATCACCGACGCCATCGAGTCGGGCGAGATCGGGCTGGAGAAGTCCGTCACCGAGTACGAGCGGGGCGTGGGGCTGATCAAGCGGTGCCGTGAGCTGCTGGAGCACGCGGAGCAGCGGATCGAGGAACTGAGCGCCGACGGACTGCTCGCGGGCGATGCGCCCGAAGACGACGGGGCCTGAGCGATGGACCTGGAGGCGATCCAGTGGCTCGGGTCGATCAGCGGGCTCTTCTTCACGTTCTGCTTCGGCGCGATCGTGGGCAGTTTTCTCAACGTGGTGGTCTACCGGCTGCCCAAGGGGCTGAACCTTGTCCGCCCGCCCTCGGCGTGCCCCGCCTGCGAAACGCGACTGGCCTGGAAGTACAACGTCCCCATCTTCGGCTGGCTCCGCCTGCGCGGTCGCTGCGCGTACTGCAAGACGAAGATCTCCCCCGAGTACCCGATCGTCGAGCTCTTCACGGCCCTGCTGTTTAGTGTCAGTTTCGCGCTGTGGTACATGCGTCCGAGCCTCTTCACACTGGTGGGCGTGGACGTCTTCGCGTGGACGCCCGAGTGGGCGCTGGGCGGCTTCGGCCCGAGCTGGCCCTACTGGATCCTGCTGCTGATCATGTTCAGCGTGCTCGTCGCGGTCACGCTCATCGACGCGAAGACGTTCCTGATCCCGCTGGAGCTGCCGTGGTTCATCGGGCTGCTGGGGCTGATCGTGCACCCGCTGCACG
>JAJDDE010000122.1 GCA_029260475.1 Phycisphaerales bacterium
TGCACGCCGATCGAACCGGTGGACCCCAGGATGAGAAGGCGCTTGGTCGTCGTCATCGCGGGGCCACTCTAACCGGGCGGGGGGTATCGATATGGATCAGCGACGCGCCCGGCGCGAGCCGAAGAGCGAGCGTCCCTTCACGACGGGCTTGAGGTCCGCCTCGGGCTTCGGAGCCCCGTTGGAGGGCGCGTCTTTCGCGGGGGCGCGCTTCATCGGGGCCTTTCGACGACGCTTCTTGATGACCGCCGAGCCGTCCTCCGTGTGGAGGGTGGCTTCGGGCTCGGGCGCCGACGCGGGGGCGGGCTCGGGCGTCGTGGACACCTTCTCCGTCACCGGCTCGTCGCTCGACTCGGGCTTGCGGCTGCGCTTCTTGCGTCCGGGCACCTGGGCCCGCTGACGCTTGTCGGGGCGCGGGTACTTGGCCTCGAACTCCTCGGGGGTGAGGTCCCACGAGTCGCCCCGATCGCTGGTGTCCGCGGGGGCGATGTGGACGCCGTCGTCCTCGGCGTCCTCGTCCTGACGAGAGCGGCCTCGACCGCGACCGCGTCCGCCGGAGTCGCGCTCCTTCTCGACACGGGGCGCCCGCTCTTCGCGCTGACGCTCGGGGCGGGGTTCGGGAGCGCTCTGCTCTTGGGTGCGGCTCTCGGTCTCGGGCTCGCCTTCTTCGGAACGGTTTCCGCCGCGACGCCGACGCCGGCGACGGCGACGGGGTTCGCCGTCGCCCTCGCCTTCGTTCTCGTCGCGCTCGGAGGGCTCGCGCTGCGGCGCTTCGTCCTTCGATGCGTTGGCCCGGTCTTCGGAAGCGGCGTCCTGGTCGTTGCCTTCCTCGTCGCCCGAGCGACGGCGCCCGCGCCCGCCCCGACGGCGTCGGCGGCGGCGCTTCTTGGGCTCGCCGTTCTCGTCGAGCTCCTCTTCTTCAGAAGACTCGCGCTTGGGTTCGGGCTTCTCCTCTTCCTCGGCGGCGTCGATGCCGGGCATCGCCTCGAGCATCGCGTCGTCCTCGTACTCGGTCTCCTCGAGGGCCTCCTCTTCGAGCTGCTCGATCTCGTCGATCGTCTCGAGGTCCTCCTCGGCGCCCATGTCCTCCCAGATCGGGAGCTCCTTGGGCGGCTTGAGGGAGGGGAGCTTGTCGAGGGCGAGGTCCGCGCCGTTCTCGTCGTAGGCGTAATAGACCACCCGGTCGGCCTGGATGTCCTCCTTCACGCGCACCATCACGGACTTGCCCGAGCGGTGCTCGAGGCGCGTGAGCTGGAGGCGACCGGCGGACAGCAACTCGCCCGCGACGCGCGGGGCGATCACGATCTCGACGGAGCCGACGCGGTCGTGGTTCAGCAGGGCCGCGATATCACGCAGGGTGTCCGAGGCGACGGAGGCGGGGCGACGGACGAGCCCGCGCCCGGCGCAGGCGGGGCAGGAGGTGAAGTGCTGGCTGCGGAGGCTGCCGCGCATGCGCTGGCGGGTCATCTCGACCATGCCGAACTGGCTGATCGGGAGGGCCTTGGAGGCGGCGCGGTCGCGCTTGAGGCGGTTCTCGATCCGCCGCTCGATCTCGCTTCGGTGCGAGCGCTTCATCATGTCGATGAGGTCGCAGACGACGAGGCCGCCGATGTCGCGGAGGCGGAGCTGGCGGCAGATCTCATCGACAGCGAGCTTGTTGGTCTCGAAGGCGGTGGTCTCCGCGTCGCCGTGGCGCCGGTTCTTGCCGGAGTTCACGTCGATCGCGATCATCGCCTCGGTCTCGTCGATGACGAGGGAGCCGCCACCGGGGAGGGGGACCTCGCGCTCGTGCATGCGCTGGATCTGCTCCTCGAGGCCGAAGGCGTGGAAGACGGGCGTGGGGTCGTCGTAGTGCAGGAGGCGCGTGTCGGAACGCGGGGCGACGATCTTCATGAAGCGCGCGGCGCGTCGGAGGGCCGCGGGGTGGTCGATGATGATCTCGCGGACGTCGGAGGCCCAGCGGTCACGCAGGACGCGCATGAGCAGGTCGCTCTCGGCGAAGAGCAGGCGGCCGGCCATGTCGCCGCGCTTCTGGCGCGTGTTGTTGGCGGTCTTGAGGCGCTTCTCGATGTCGGTCCAGAGGCGCTTGAGGTAGCTGAGGTCGCGCTTGAGCTCGGTCTTGGTCTGCTCCAGCCCCGCGGTGCGGAGGATGAACCCGAAGCCCTCGGGCAGGTCCAGCGAGTCCAGGATCTTGCGCCCCTTGCGGCGCAGGTCGTCGTCCTCAACCTTGCGAGAAACGCCGACCTTGTCCATCTGGGGCAGCATCACGAGGTAGCGGCCTGGGATGGAGAGGTAGCTGGTGACCGTCGGGCCCTTGGTGCCGATGCCCTCCTTGATGACCTGCACGAGCACCTTCTGCCCGCGCTTGAGGCACCGCTGGATGGGCGGGCGGTCGCGACGGGAGGTCTTCTTGCCGATGGTCTCGGTGGTGTCCTCGTCCTCGCCCGGGAAGTACTGGGGGTGGACGTCGGAGATGTGGAGGAAGCCGTTGGACTCGTGCCCGAAGTCAACGAAGGCCGCCTGGATCGCGGACTCCACGTTGGTCACGGTGCCCATGTAGATGTTGCCGACGGAGGTGGCGGTCGCCGGGCGTTCTGCCTCGTACTCCTCGAGCATGCCCTCGGAGACGAAGGCGATGCGGCACTCCTCGCCCGGGACGTAGTTCACGATCATCGAGCTCGGCGGCTGGTCGTTCGCTTCGGTCGTCCGTGTGGAGGCACCGCCCGAGGTCCTGCTGCGGTCGCTGGGTGGCGCAGAGGCGGAGGACGCACGCGAGCGGCTCGGGGCCTTCTTCGTCGTGGTCTTCTTGGTGGTCGTTTTCTTGGTTGACGCC
The DNA here is from genome assembly GCA_029260475.1 of Phycisphaerales bacterium. GTDB lineage: Bacteria > Planctomycetota > Phycisphaerae > Phycisphaerales > UBA1924 > OFTM391. The sequence goes on from JAJDDE010000122.1 coordinate 2,831, forward strand.
TTCTTGGTGGTCGTCTTCTTCTTCGTGGTCTTCTTCGTGGTGGCTTCGTCGGCCATGGTGGAACGGGTCCGATCCGTAGGTATCGCGAGAGGCCGCGCGCTGGGGATCGGTTCGCTCGAGATCGTCGCCCACGACAAGGGGCACGATGCTCAAGGACGCGGCGTCGTTGGGCAGTTGGGCCCAACCTCGCCGGGACGGACGCCTGCGTGCTTCACTATCCGGTCCGCGGGGGACACCCTCTCCAAGTCTGAAGAAGCATCCGACGTCGCGCGGCGTGTGAAGATCGGGGCGTGTTGTCTCGCCTCGACCCCGTGTGCTTTCTTGGGGGTTTCGACCTGCGACCGTCCACGGAGGTGGGGGTCAGCCGTCGGTTCGCCCGTCCAAGAGCTCGGGGAAGAGGCGCCTGGCCTGATCCCGCAGGTAAGCGGTCACCTGCTGTTCTGAATCGAAGGTGCCGGCCGTACGGGCCAGCCTCTCGCAGTGGGCTAGATCGACCGTCCGGATCGCCTTCTTGAGGTAGGGGATCCGACTGGGCGTCACCGAGAGTGTACGCAGGCCGATCCCGATCAGCAAAAGGCTCTGTACGAGCTCCCCAGCCGTTTCGCCGCACAGGGATACGGGCACCCCTCGGCGTTTGGCGGCCCGGACGACGTCCTTGATGAGTCGGATCACCGCGGGGTGGGCCGCGGAGTAGAGGTCCGCGACACGCTCGTTGGTCCGGTCCACCGCCAGGGTGTACTGGACCAGGTCGTTGGTACCGATGCTGAAGAAGTCCACCTCGCGGGCGAAGGCCGACGCCATGATCGCGGCCGACGGCACCTCCACCATCATGCCCACCTCGAGTTTCGGGTCGTGGGCGATGCCCTCGTCGGCCAGGTCCTCCATCACCTCGTTGAGCATCAGCCGCGCCTTGCGGAGCTCGCCCACCGAGCCGATCAGCGGGAACATGATCTTCACCGGCCCGTGGGCCGAGGCCCGGAGGATGGCCCGGAGCTGCGTCTTGAACATCTCCGGGTGCTCGAAGCAGTACCGGATGCTGCGGGCGCCGAGGAATGGGTTGCGCTCGGGCCGAGCGAAGCGTGCCTGCGTGGTCTTGTCGGCGCCGAGGTCGAAGGTGCGGAGCGTGACGGGGAACCCGCCCGCGAGGTCCACGGCGCACTTGTACTCCTCGTACTGCTCGTCTTCGGTCGGGTCGCCGTCGCGCGTGAGCCAGAGGTACTCGGTGCGGAAGAGGCCCACGCCCTCGCCGCCGTAGTGCAGCACGCGCTCGGTCTCGGCGCCGAACTCGACGTTGCCCAGCAGCGTGACGGTGGTGCCGTCGCGCGTGGTGGCGGGCTCGTCGCGGAGGGTGGTCAGGCCCTTCTCGATGGCGCGGACGTCTCGCTGGCGGTCCTTGAACCGCTCGATCGTCTCGGGGTCCGGGTTCACGACGACGATGCCCGAATCGCCGTCGATGATCAGCGTGTCGCCCTCGCGTGCGACCCGGGAGATGCCCGAAACGCCCACGACCGCGGGGATCCCGAGCGCCCGTGCGAAGATGGCGGTGTGGGAGGTCTGCCCGCCCGTGTCGGTCGCGAAGCCGCGGATCTTGGTGCGGTCGAAGGCGCTGGCCTGCGTGGGTGTGAGGTCCGGCGCGAGGATGATCGCGTCGCCCTCGAGGCGCTCCACGCCCGTCGCGTGCTCGCCGATGAGCTGGCGGATCACGCGCTTCTCGAGGTCCCACACGTCATCGACCTTCGTGCGGAACGTCGCGTCGGACATGTTCTGGAACATCTCGGCGACGGCGCTGAAGCGCTCCTGCACCGCGTACTCGGCGCTCACGCGCTCCTCGCGGATCATCGCGCCGATCGGCTTCACCACCGAGGGGTCGCGGAGCATCGTCTGGTGGAAGGCGAAGATCGCCGCGGCGTCCGACGACAGCTCCGTCTTGGCCTGTTCGTGCAGCGCCGCGAGCTCGCCCAGCGAGGCCTCGATCGCCTCGCCCGCGCGCGTGACCTCGCGCTCCAGGTCCGCCTCCGCGACGGCGCGCATCGGGACGGGCTCGCGCTCGTCGTCGAGCACGAAGCACGGCGCGATCGCGATGCCGGGGGAGACCGGGATGCCCTTGAATTCTTGCATACGGACCGAGAAGGTAGCCCAGCACGGCCCCAGAGGCACGAAAATACACCAACCCCTGGTGTTTCAGGACCGTGCCCCATGAGGCCGATACACTGGTAGAGCCCACACACCCCCCTCGACGATGAGGGCGGTCGGGCAGATCCAATCACAGCGTGCCGCTCGCTCCGCGGCTATCAACCCAACCGGGCATCGGACGCCCTCGCTGGGTCCGGAGCGCGACCACAGGCACGCCCGACACGATCGACGAGCTCCATGACGACGCTCACCGGGATCCTCGAGTGGTCCGAGCGCGCCGAAGGGCGCCTCAGGCAACTCAAAGACACGCTGATATCCACCCCCGACGACCCCTTCGTCCCCATCGCTTTAGGCGATCGCTACCCATTGCGCAACGGGCAGGAGCTCACGGTGGAGGTCGTCGAACGCCGCCCACGCAAGCGCAAGACCCGTGGGGGCGAGGCCAAACCGCCTCGACCGGTTGTCGAAGAGGTCATCAAAATCGAGGGCATGGACCCCGAAGAGTACCGCCAGCGCCAACCGTTTGAGGACCTCTCCTCGATCGACCCGGCCCCGCGTTACACGCTCGAGTACCCGGGCTGCCCGGACTCCTGCCGCCTGATCGACCTCTTCTGCCCGATCGGGCGGGGCCAGCGCGGGCTCATCGTCAGCCCGCCCAAGGCCGGCAAGACGACGCTCCTCAAGGACATCGCCGGCTCCATCTCGCACAACTACCCCGAGGTGGAGCTCATGGCCCTGCTCATCGACGAGCGCCCGGAGGAGGTCACGGATTTCCGTCGGTCCTCGCCCTGCCGCGTCTTCGGTTCGAGCAACGACCGGAACATCGAGCAGCACATCGAGGTCGCCAACACGGTGATCGAGCGGTGCCGCCGGATGGTGGAGGCGGGCAAGCACGTGGTGCTGATGCTCGACTCCCTCACCCGCCTCGCCCGCGCCTTCAACAACTCCAACCGGCACGCCAACTCGGGGCGCACGCTCAGTGGCGGCATCGACTCCAAGGCGCTGCAGGTGCCGCGCTACATCTTCGGCTCCGCGAGGAACACCGAGGAGGCGGGCAGCCTGACGATCATCGCGAGCTGCCTCGTCGATACCGGCAGCCAGGGCGACCAGGTGATCTTCGAGGAGTTCAAGGGCAGCGGCAACATGGAGCTGATCCTCGACCGCAAGATCGCCGAGCGCCGCATCTTCCCCGCGATCAACCTGGCATCGTCGGGCACGCGCAAGGAAGAGAAGCTGCTGGACAAGAAGACCTACGAAACCGTCAACGCCCTGCGCAAGCGCCTGCTGAACATGCCCCCGCCGCAACAGGTGGAGCAACTCAAGGCGGCGATGCTGCGGTTTGAGACGAACGATCAGCTGGTGGGGCTGGGGCGGTAGAATACCCTTCACGTCCTAAACGATCGTCGGGAATTCATGGTGATGGGAGCCATGCAATGCTGCCAGATTATCCAGAAGCCAAACGTGTCTTGTACGAAGCTTCGATGCGCACGGCAGCCTGCGTTGCCGAGAATCAAGAAAAGCACGAGTTTATGCGCAATTTTCCGTTGGCGCATGAGATGCATGAGGGATCAGATTCGATCATGCATGCAATCAACAACGCGCTTTCTCCGAAGGGCATGGCCAAGTTGAGTTTTAGTGTGTCAGCTTCAACACGCGAAATGGAAAATTGGTCGGCAAAAGAAGCATTGGATTTCTTAGTTGAAATGCACTCAAAGATGATCGGTGAAAAGACCAAGCTGTTTTTCACTAGAATGAACGAGTACACTGAAGAATCAGGTCAAGTAGTGGACGGTGCGGGCCTCCCGCTTGAAGAAGTAATGCTCCGTTCGATAGAAAAAATCGGAGTCGATTTTTCTGAAGATGGCCAGCCAATCATGCCTTCGTTTGTAGTAGGGAAGGGCACTCTAAAGCAGCAAATGATGGATTTGGAGAATTCTCCTGACTTTAAGAGAAAGTTTAATGATATCATCACGCGAAAGTACGACGAGTGGCGTGACAGAGAAGCTGATCGAAAATTGGCTGATTAACACGCCGGAACGGGGTTTCGAGATTCCGTTTGCAAACATGCTGGAATCGGAGGGCCATCAGATTGCTCATATTGATACTCACTCTTCAACTGAGCAGGGTAAAGATATTATTTCAATAGATGGGAAGGGGAGAGTACATGGATGGCAGCTTAAGGCGGGTGTCCTTAATCGCGCCGAATTCAAGAGCCATGTCATCGGCGAATTGCAGGAATTAGTATATATTTCATGTAATACTCCTTCGGCACCTCAAGTACACTGTATTCCTCACCTTGTGGTAACTGGGGGGCTCTCGAATACATGCGCACAGGCGTTTGCGCAATATAATCGCGGGCTTGAATCGAAGTACGGCACTTCCGTGCAACTTCACGTCACATCAGAACTGGTCCAAAGATTCGTCTCGTCGCTGGGGCGCGTGATTCCGGTTCAGCCAGTAGATTTTCGCGATTTCGTTATACAATATGCTCAAGATGGACGCGAGCCCGTTGATTTCGCTTCATTTTCTAAAATACTTAATGATATAGAATCCGCTTCAACTCGAAAAGGAGTCGGCGAACAGCGTAGAGTGCTTTTTGGTTCGGCGATTCTAGTTGGTCTGATTCTGGGCGAGAAATTTACTACTAAGAATCACTTGGCGATCATCAAGGCATACTCTGCCTTTCTGCTTTGGGTGCTTGAACGAGTTGAGCGTCTTAAAATTGCCAGAAAGCACTGGGGTGGATTGGTTCGTATGATTCGAACGGAGATACTGTATAACCTTAAGTGTCTGGTTTTAGAGGCAGACTCACGTGAGTCATGGTTTGAAGGGGATATACTTGCGGACGTGCACTTCTTCTTTCGTGCGAGATGCAACGAGTTGATGGGCTGGGCATCATTGCTGGCGATCGTCGGTGAGTCCAATGGGATCGAGATTGATGCGATTGAAGCAGCGCGTCGCGTGTCAGATCGATCTTCTAAACATGCATTTCTTTGGGGAGAAGGGGCTGTTCCTTCCGAATTCCTGCGATACCTGCAACAGCGAGAATGCGGGTCTACTCAGATATCTGCCGAGAATCGACTTGCGGCCGTGCTACAAGCAATTATTAGATGTCAGTCTAATGGCGAAACGGCGCTCCCGGATCCGTATGTGGACATTTCGTCGGCTGTTTTGCACGTATCTGGATCACGGAGTGCGCTAAAGTACAGCCAGCGCTTTGACGGTCGCTCCTATACCGTGGATCCCCTGGTGCGCGCTTTGGCACGCGCACTTCGAAAGCAACTTATTTCATGGGTATGGTATGATGTGGCAGATACGTATCAGGCAAGAATGGAATATGAACAAAAAACAGATTATTATAAATACAATACAAAGCGGGGAAAAGTCATCAATGAATACTATCCGCGCCCTGCCACCTGGAATTGGCTGTTGGCAAGCTCAAGAGAAATCAAAGATTGCAGTCCCGACTTTTTGCCGCACGAATTAAAAAGTGATGTGTTGGTTCTCATGGTTCTAATGCTTGTTCATCCTCATCGATTCGATCGAACGACTTCTGCTCGTGTCGAAGCGCTTGTGGACAGCGAGTGACAGGGAGGCACTGTTACCAAATTACATGCTGTGCGCAAGGACTCCAAAACTGCACGCGTGGGCACCGTCATGCCCACGCGTGCGTACAGGAGTTGTGAGTCT
>JAJDDE010000123.1 GCA_029260475.1 Phycisphaerales bacterium
CCCGACGGCAACGCGCGCTACATCTCTTGGTTCGAGTCCGTCTCGGGCCAGCAGATCGACGGCAACCCCGACGCCACCGAGCACTTCGAGCCGTGGCCCGGCGGGCGCTCGAACCACTACCTCTTCGACCTCAACCGCGACTGGGTATGGGGCGTGCACCCCGAGTCGCGCGCACGTGTCGCGTGGTACCGCCAGTACCTCCCCCACCTCCACATCGATTGGCACGAGCAGGGCTACCAGAGCCCCACGTTCTTCGGCGAAGGCGACACGCCATACAACGCGAACATCCCCGAGAGCACGAAGCAGTGGGTGCGCGACTACACCGTCGAAGTCGCGGAGGGCTACGACGCGCTCGGCCTCGTCTACGCGACGCGCGAGCGCTTCGACTACCTGTACCCCGGCTACGGCAAGGTGCTCCCCTGCTACCACGGCGCCGTCGGCATCCTTAACGAGCAGGCCGGGCACAGCCGAGGCGGGCTCGCGATCGAGGTGGACGAGGGCTACACGCTCACACTCGGCGAGCGCGTGCGCAACCAGTTGGTGATCGCGCGCCGGTACATCGGGCACACCGCAGAACACCGGCGTGAGCAGCTCGAGCGGTTCCAGAACTTCTTCGCAAGCTCCATGTCGCTCAGCGACGACGGGCCCGCCGGCTTCGTCTTCAGCTCCAACAACAGCGCCGGCCAGCTCGAACGCCTGAACGGTCTCGCGTCGCGCCACGGCATCCGCATCTACAAGCTCAACGAGGCGACAACTTTCAACAGCGCGGTGCCGCACCGGTCCGGCGAGATGCTCGAGTCGGTTGAGGTGCCCGCGGGCTCGTGGTGGATCCCCGTGGATCAACCGATGGGCCGCCTGGCGCTCACGCTCTTCGAGCGTGCGTCGTTCATCGAAGACGCGGACACCTACGACATCACCGGCTGGTCCGTGCCACTCATGCTTGGGTTGGAGTCCTGGACCGTTGACTCGACTCTGGCGGCTGGTTCACTGGTAGACCCGCTCGTGGATGAGCACGTCTTCGACTACAGAAAGCCGATCCGACCTGATGCAGACTATGTCGCACTCATCGTCCCCTCTGACCAGTGGGACTTCCCTGTCGCGCTGGGCATCGCAGCCGAACACGGGCTTTTCGCACGGCTGACAGGAGAAGCGGCGATCGCGGGTCAGCACACCATCCCCGCCGGCAGCCTGTTGATTCACGCGATCCGCAACGAGTCCGAGACTCGAGCTGCGTTCCACAAAGACATTCTTGGCGCCGGGCTCTCCCTATTCACTTTGGATTCCGGCCTCACCGATTCGGGGCCCGTGCTCGGCGCCAACGCCAACCGCCGATTCATCCTCCCGAAGATCATGCTCCCGCGCGGCAGCGCCTTCAACTCGCTCAGCTTCGGTCAAGTCTGGCACATGCTCGATGTCGCCTATCCGCTGCCGCACACCGTGGTCCCCGCCGACCGCATCGGCTCTGTGAACACCGACGACTTCAACGTGCTCGTGCTCCCGTCGGGCAGCCCGTCATCGGTCATGGACGCGGATACCATGAAACGCTGGGTCCGCTCGGGCGGCACCGTGGTCGCCCTCGGCTCGTCGGCGCGGTGGGCATCGCGAGAACTGCTCGACCTCGAAGCCGAAGAGGTAGAGGACGATCGCCCGAAGCGCTCCGAACTGACGTACGCCGAACGTGAACAGCGTTCGATCGGGGACCGCATCCCCGGCGCCGTGTTCCGAGCCACCGTGGATCTCACACACCCCCTCGCTTTCGGCAGCACGCCCGAGGTCGGCGTCATCAAACGCTCCTCGACCCCCCTGCCCGTCTCGGACACAGGCTTCGTCGTCGCGAGGTTCGCCGATTCACCCTTCGTGGGCGGCTCCGTCTCCGATCGCAACATGGAACGCATCGCAGGCACGCCCTTTATCACCCTGCATACCCTGGGCGGCGGCAATGTGATCTGCTTCTCCGACGACATCACCCTCCGCGGCTTCAACCATGCGGGCATGCGCCTGTTGGTGCAGGCGATCGCCAAGGGGCCGAGCTTCGCGCGCGAACTCCAGCCGCTCGGCGACGATCACGAGCACTGAGCGAACGATCAGCGCCGCACGGCGCCGTGCTTCGCATGGATCTTGCGCAGCGTCTCAAGCGTCAGCCCGTCGGTGGACGGCACGATTTCGTGCGCATGCCCGAGGCGATCTCGCGCCGTCGTGTGCTCAAGAGCAACGGTGGTCAGACCGGCATCGACGGCGGAGCGCACGCCGCGGGGCGAGTCTTCCAAGGCGACGGCCCTGTCGGGAACGATACCGAGCCCCCGACACGCGAGCCGATAGGCGTCCGGTGACGGCTTCTTGAACTCGACGTCGTCCGCCGTCACGATCCCCGAGAGCAGAACATCGATGCCCAGCCACCGGATGATGGGCTCCACCTCCGCCCGGGTCGCGGCGGTACAGACACCGACGGGCATCTCCATGGCGGCGCGGGTGAGGAGTTCCACCGCGCCGGGAAACACGATCACGTGATCGAGTTCCATTGCTCCGGTGAACGCCTCGACTTTTCTCAGAAAGACCTCGCGAACTCGATCGTCGGGCAGCGGCTTGCACCCCGCCTGCTCGCACGCCTTCGCAATCGCGTCTTCGTCGGCGAGCCCGATCGTCATGCCCTCCCGAACGGGGATTCCCAAGGGCTCTAACGCCTCTCGGAGCGCCGCCTCGTGCAGCGGCTCGGTGTCCACGATCGTGCCGTCGAAATCGAAGATGAGGGCGTCCATGGGCCCGAGCGTAGCGAGCGGACGCTCGCGTGTGGACCGGTACACTGGGCCTATGTCCTTCACGCTGCTTTTCGACGACGACACGCCCCTCGCACCGCTCACCGACCTCCGGCCGGTCTACCGCGTCCGTACTGGCGTCACCACCACGATCGAGCGTTGGCAGAGCACGCTGTCTCGACCGATCGACGGCGTATGGGTTCCCGAACGCCTCGCGGAGTTGGAATCAGAACTCAGCGATGGGCCGGTGCGTCCGGACCTAACGGACCTCGACGACGTGCTGCTCTTGAACGGCGCCTGCGTCCTGCCGCCAGCGGTGCATGCGCTCGGCATGGGCGAGTGGATCGCCAGCGATCAAGGGACACTCCTGGCGGCCCGATGCAGCGGCTCGCAAGCGATCACGTTTCTCGATGCGGGCACCCCCCCGACCCCGACCGCGTACTCGATCGCCGATGACCACCCGATCATCACGCGCGTGTGCGACGTCATCAGATTGCGCGATCCCGCGATCAGCCTGGACCTGCACCACGTCGCCGCTTCCAGTGCCGGAGCGATCCCGGACGGTGTTCATCTCGTCGGCGATAAACCTGTCGTAGTGAGCGAGGGGGCGCTCGTCGGGCTTGGAACGGTGATCGACGCGACCGGCGGGTCCGTGTACATCGCCAGGGGTGCGACTGTCCGGCCGCGCTGCACGCTCATCGGGCCCTGCGCTGTGCTTGAGGGTGCCACGGTGCAGGACGGTGCGGTGATCAGGGCGAACACGGTGATCGGCCCGGTCTGCAAGGTGGGCGGCGAGGTCGGCGGCACGATCTTCCAGGGCTTTTCGAACAAGGGCCACGACGGCTACCTGGGCGACGCGTTCGTCGGCGAGTGGGTGAACCTCGGTGCCGGCACGAACAACTCCAACCTGCTCAACACATACGGGCACATCAAGGCCGCCCCGCATCTGGGCGCCGAACGCGAGTCAACAGGCCTGACCTTCTTCGGCGGCGTCATCGGCGACCACGCGAAGACCGCGATCGGCACGCGGCTCGCCACCGGCACGCTCATCGGGACGGGTGCCATGTGCGCCAGTGCGTCATCGCCGCCCAGCACAACCGAGCGATTCCTGTGGCTCACAGACAACGAGCCCTCGCGCTACCGCTGGGCGAGATTCGAAGAGGTTGCTCGGGCGGTGATGGCCAGGCGAGGCGTCGCGCCGAGTGACGCCTACCTCGACACCCTGCGCGCGCTGCACGACGGGGACGCGTCTTGAGAACGCTCTACCTGATCGACGGCTACGCCCAGTTCTTCCGCGCCTTTCACGCGATCCGCACTCCAATGACCTCTCCGGTCACCGGCGAGCCGACGAACGCGACGTTCGGCTTCGTGGGCATGCTGCTCAAAGTGCTGCGCGAAGAGAAACCCGAGTTCCTCGCGGTCGCTCTGGACGTGTCGGGGGACCGGGGCACGTTCCGCTCTCGGCTCTACCCCGAGTACAAGGCGACGCGCGATGCGCCGCCTGAGGGCTTCAAGGAACAGGTCCAGCGCTGCATGGGCATCCTGCAAGCGCTCGGCGTGCCGCTGCTCGGTGCGGAGGGGTACGAGGCGGACGACGTCATCGCGACAGTCACGAAGCGGCTCGCCGAGGACAATACCGCTCCAAGGGTCCGGATCATCTCGAAGGACAAGGACCTGCGCCAGCTGCTCGTCCCCGGGCGCGTCGAGATGTACGACGTCCACACCGGCGACCTCATGGACGCGCCCCGTCTCATGGAAGAGCAGGGCATCGAGCCCTCGCAGGTCATCGACATGCTCGCCCTCATGGGCGACACGGTGGACAACGTGCCGGGCGTGCCGGGCATCGGCGCGAAGACCGCCGCCAAGCTCATCGCGGAGTACGGCTCGCTCGATGCGCTGCTCGAGGACGCGCCGAACATCAAGGGCAAAAGGGGCCAAAACATCCGGGCCTTCGCCGACAAGCTGCCGCTTTCTCGCGAACTGGTCACGCTCGTGCGCGACGTGGAGCTGCCCTTCAGTCTCGCGGAAGCAGAGACCCGGACGCTCGATCTCCCCGCCCTCGAGCCCCTGCTCAGGGAGCTCGGTTTCAACAGGTTTCGCGACGAGCTCAACCAACTCATCGGTGGTGAGCCCGAGTCAGCGAAACCCAAGCGGGCCCCGCGGGCAAAGCCCATCGATCAGGGCGGCCTCTTCGCTGCGCACGAGGCCGCCGATGCCCCCGCACTCGAGGTCGAGGGGGAGTACACGCTTATCGCCTCGGAATCCGAGCTCGAAGCACTGTGCGGGTCGCTCCGCGCCGCCGGCCGGTTCGCGATCGACACCGAGACCACCTCGGTCAATCCGATGCTCGCGCAGCTCTGCGGCATCAGCGTCTCCACGCAACCGGGCACCGGCGCGTACATCCCCGTGAAGTCGCCCAGCGAAGGGGAGCACCTCTCCGCTCAGCGGGTGCTCGAGATCATGCGCCCGCTGCTCGAGGACGAGTCCGTCGGCAAGGTCGGGCACAACCTGAAGTACGACCTGCTCGTGCTCCGACGCGCGGGCGTTGAGTTGCGGGGCGTGGTCGGAGACTCGATCATCGCGAGCTTTGTCCTTGATGCCTCCCGCTCGTCTCACGGCCTCGACCACCTCGCGCTCTCACTGCTCGAGCACAGCACCATCCCGATTAGTGATCTCATCGGCACCGGCAAGAAGCAGCGGACGTTCGACACGGTCCCGCTGGACAGCGCGACCGACTACGCGGCGGAGGACGCGGATCTGTCGTTGCAACTCGATCACCGCTTCGCCAAGGAACTGACCGCGACCGGGCTGGACCCCCTGTACCGCGACACCGAGCTGCTCCTGATGCCGGTGCTCGCCGAGCTGGAGTGGAACGGCATCCGCGTCGATCCGGACGAATTGGACGCGCAGCGCCACCGTCTGAGCGAGCAGATCGAAAGCCTCCGTACGCAAATCGAGGACAACGCCCCGCGCCCCTTCAACCCCGATAGCCCGAAACAGCTCTCGGGCGTGCTCTTCAACAGCCCCGATCACGAGGAGCCGGGCCTCGGGATCAAGCCGCTGCAGAAGACCAAGACCGGCTACTCCACCAACGCCGAGGTCCTCGAGAAGCTCGCGGCGGACCCCGGCGTTGACTCGCCAGTGCCCGGGCTGATCGTGGAGTACCGCCAACTCACGAAGCTGGTGAACACCTACCTCGTCGCCCTGAAGGATGCGATCCATCCTGAGACGGCGCGCGTACACGCGTCCTTCAACCAGACGGTCGCCGCGACGGGTCGGCTCTCGTCGAGCGACCCGAACCTGCAGAACATCCCGATCCGCAGCCCGACGGGGCGCGAGATCCGCAAGGCGTTCGTCGCCGACCCGGGGAACGTGCTCATCGGTGCGGATTACTCGCAGATCGAGCTCCGCCTGCTCGCCCACCTCTCGCAGGACCCCGCGCTCATCGAGGCGTTTGAGCGCGGCGAGGACATCCACAAGGCCGTCGCGGCGCAGATCCACTCGGTTCCTCTCGATAACGTGACCAAAGAGCAGCGCGACGGCGCCAAGATGGTCAATTTCGGCATCGTCTACGGCATCACGCCCTTCGGCCTCGCACGCCGGTTGGGTGTCTCGAACGACGAGGCGTCGTCCATCATCGACGGCTACAAACGCCGGTTCGCGGGCATCTCCACCTTCCTGGAAGAGTGCATGTCGTTCGCGCGCGACCACGGGTATGTCGAGACCATCCTCGGACGACGCCGCCCGATCACCGAGATCGATTCGAACCAGCCCAACCGGCGTGCCCTCGCCGAGCGGATGGCGATCAATTCGGTGGTGCAGGGCTCGGCGGCCGACCTCATCAAACTCGCGATGATCCGCATGCACGAGGCCCTGCGCCCCGAGCGGGCCATCCAACCGGGCGGGCGGGTGATGGCGACGCTGCCCGAGGGACTCGAAGGGAAACGGCTGTCGATCCGCATGCTGCTGCAGATCCACGACGAGCTCGTGCTGGAGGCACCCGCGTCGCTGGCGCAGCCCGTCGCAGCCTGGATGCGGGCGGAGATGGAGGGGGCGATGGACCTCCGCGTGCCGGTGGGCGTGGAGGTCGCGTGGGCCCCCGACTGGTTCGGCGGTAAGTGATCGGACCCGGACGCCGAAACCGCTCTTCAGGACCCCGGATCCGCTTGACGACCCCTAGGGTGCGGGCTATCTTCCCTCCCCCTACCCGTCTCGGCGGGAGTGACAGGGGGCGGTAGCTCAATTGGTTAGAGCATCGGACTGTCGATCCGAAGGTTGCGGGTTCGAGTCCCGTCCGCCTCGCTTCTTAAACCCCCGCTTCTCGCGGGGGTTTTTTTATATAAACCACTACAAATACAGGGCTTACGAGCCCTTAGGCGACCCTGTCGATTCCCAAAGCGGACGATGATCTGCGATCGCGATTCTCCCGCCGTATCCCCCAAAGGGATACATGGGGGATACAGAAGGGATACGAAAGGGATACAAAGTTGGACTCTGATCGGGTATGATCCGACGCCCCGAACGCGGTCTCACACGACTGCCCGGGGATACCGGAAGGGATACCACCGGGACGCCGTCTGGTCGATTGGCGCTTGACGTCGAGAGTCCGCGCGGCATCACTGGGGGATACGGATGACCAATCGGAGCCGAGATGCCTCGCAAGTTTGAGCTGACGTGGTTCGCACCGCGCAAGTGCTGGAAGAAGAAGCGCAAGGGCCAGGTGCACTACCTCGGCCAGGGCCGGTGCGGCGGGAAGAGCGACCTGCGGGGATACCAGGCCGCGCTCGAGGAGTGGAATCAACTCGAGCAAAAGCTCGAACGTGAGGAACAGGGCACGCTGGTTGTGCAGGCCCGCACCGAGCGCAACGAATCCGCCCAGCGCTTGCGTCAGCTCCACGAATCAGCACGAGACGGAGCGGACGAGCTCGAGCGACGCGGCCAACGCATGAACCGCGATTACCCCATCGTCGCCATGGGCGGTGACATCGGGCTGCCCGAAGACGATCCCGAATACCCCACACGCGATAACATCGAGAGCACGGAGTTCGGGCGATTGGGCCTGGCCGCGGTCGCCGACATGACCGAGGAGGAAGCGGAGGGCCTCGAAACGCCCGAGATCAGCGCACTGATCGGGGAGTTCGTCGCCTTTCACTTCCAACGCGCCGACGCGAAGCAGATCGCGCAGAGCACCGCCCTCCAGTACCAATCCAGCATGGGGGCGTTCAAAGCGTGGTGCGAGCAGAAGAAGCTGGTGACGGTGGCCGACCTGCAGCCCAAGGCCTTCGCGGTCTTCCAGGTCGACATGCTGAAGCAGATCGGGAACGGGTCCAAGCAGCGCACGGTCAGGGACCGGCTGCTGAAAGCCAAGCAGTTCGCCGAGTGGCTCTACAAGCACGAGCACTTCAAGGAGATGCCGAGGACCGTGGGCAGTGATTACGCCTCGGTCAAGCAGGACAGACCCGCTCCGAAGCACTGGGAAGTCACGGAGCTGAGGAAGGTCTGGAAGCTGGCGTCCCAGGAGCTGCGTCTCTACATGCTGCTGGGGTTGAACTGCGGCTACACGCTCGCGGACATCGGCACGCTCCAGCACGAGCACGTCGACTTCGAGAAAGGCATCGTCCAACGCTCACGACACAAGACGTCCATCCCGCAGGTGCACAAACTCTGGCCGGAGACGATTGAGCTACTGAAGAAGCGCAAGACGAAAGCCGCAGACGACGTTCTGCTGCGATCACGCAAAGGGGACGTGCTGTGGCAAGACGGCCGAACGGACACCTATGTGTCCATTCTCTTCCGTGACCAGGTCATCGAGGCGGGGATCAACAGGGACGGCCGATCTTTTCGGCACCTCCGGTCCACCGGAGCCAACCTGATCGAGCAGGCCAACCCCGAACACCCCCACCTGTCGTCGCAGTACCTGGCACACGGAGAAGGCGGGGTGAAGAAGCACTACACGCTCCCGGCGTTCAAGCCCATGTTCAAGGCGCTCGATGGGCTGCGGGAGGAGTTGGGATTGGGCGGAGCGAAGTGAATTACATCAGCTTTCCAAGCTGAAAGTCACCGGTTCGATTCCGGTAAGTCTGCGTTTGTCCCCGCTCCTGTACAAGTTGCAGGCTCGACGCGTACCGTCAGTGGCACAATAGATACCGCCCGCACGCGGCTCACGGCGTTCGGGCGCCGAGTGAAGCGAAGCACAGATTACGATTGCTAGAGCCGCTTACTTACCGACAAAAAGGAGGCCTTGAACCGATCATCAGCGTGTCTCGCGAGCATGTGCGAGGCGATCCACAGCTCTTCTATCCGAGGACCGACATCAAGCCTCTGTACAGATGGGTCGCGTGAAGCCTTACAGGCACACGCGAGGGGCACTACAAACTCCTGGACCACCTGCCCGAGGGGGATGCCAGGGAGTGGATGGCCCGCTACTCCCGCAACTCCCGCTACTACTCCAGTTTAGTTCCGCTACTGCTCGAGCCGCTCCGCAGCGACATCGGACATCGGACATCGAGTCTAGAAACTCGATCTGCTCAGTACTTAACTCCTCTCGAGGGTGTCGCTCGAATGCTTCGTGCCAGAGCTGGAAGTACACTCGGTACTCTTCCATCGTGCTGGGCCGTGAAGGGGAGGCGCGCTGCTCGGCAAGGGGAATAGGAGTGAGCCAACCCCCTTTCAGTTCGTCGGCGAGCGATTGGGTCAAGTTTTGCGATTGCTCCGGGTCGTCCAGGGCAGCGGCGTAGTAGCCGAACACCTCGACCAGCGAATCCATCTCGAACTGCGACACCTCGCCGTCGGTGACAGCGAGGCGGCACATCGATTTTATCATGGGGACCGAATGGATCGGCAAGGCCCGTCGCGAGGGCCAATCGTACCGTTCCACGTCGACTCGCACGCGCTCGGCGAGGACCGGCAACGCGCGAGAATCTCGGATCATGATCAGGGCACCGAACGCGACAGGGATCCCGAGATCGGACGACCCCGGTTCAACGCCGATCATCGATGGCATGAGGAGCGCAGACTGCCACGTGAGACGGGCAGCGTCTCGCTGCGACGGATCCAGCGCATCGAGTTCCGACTGATCCGCCGAGTATGCGGCACGTACAAAGTCCTTCAGAGGATTGGCAGAAACCGGGCCAACGACAATGCCCTCCGATTCAATGAGCTCCTTCGGAGATGTCGACAGACGCCTGAATACCGAATGTGTTGCGCTCTGATCATCACGCCACGCTTGCCCCATCCGTATGAGTTCCACTTCGATCGAACCGTCCGACTCGAATCCGCGGGGGTCGGGGAAGGATTCACCGAGAGCGATGAGCGCAGCGCGGGCTTCGTTGAATCCAGATTTGCCGGCATCTGGACTCTCTGCGACGGACTGCGCGGGCTCAACGTCCTTTGCGCGCAGGGACTCAAATGCATCGCGCGCTTCCTTGACCAACTCCTTCTGGTCATCCGTGAACTCGATTTCGGGGGCCTGAACTCCCGCGAACAACGCGGACGCAGCACTCAGAGCAAGAATTTGGATTGAGCGCTCCAGGCCTGAATATCCCTCAGCTCGACCGGCCGAAGAGTTCATCGCGATTTCTCCTACAGCTTCTGTTGGAACTATTCCAATCCCCTGGCCTCACGGAGAGTCCCGGACGGGTCATTGCCGTTGTGACTGCTGCATTGCAACCATCAGCGGAAGTGCTGGTGGACCGACATATCAATTCCATCATTCAACGATACACAGGCCGGTCACTGCCGCATCGCCGCATCGACCATCCCGTCGACGAATCGGTTCTGAACGTCCGACAACCCCTCGCGATCGACGTTCTCGAAGGCGACTCGCCAACGATTCAAATACTCGATGTACTCTGCCTCAGTGAAGGGGGGAAACTGTTCGTCGGGCGGAGGGAGTGGCGACAACTGGCCTCTGTGCAGTTGACGCCCCATCGACTCAAAAATGATATCGAACACACTTTGGTCCTCGGTCACCGACTCCAGCATTCCAATCACCTCAAGCATGGCACCCACTTCTTCCGCGGTGATCTCGCCGTGAGTCACTGCGAGTTGGGCGATGCCGACTATGGCGTCGTACGGGCGGATCGGGTAGGGCAATTCGGGCGGCCAGCCGATTCGCTCGATGTCCATCCGAATCCGCTCGACGATCACAGGGATCGATTTGTCGTCACGCAGTTTGAGGCACGAAGAGAAGGCGATCTCGACGCCCACGAAGGATGCCGTCGGTACAACCTCCATCATCGTTGGCATGAGCATCACCGATTGCCACGCGAGCCGCTCCGCGTCGGCGTCTTCCTCGGACATCCCCTTGAACTTGCTCGGGTCGGGCGTGTACTTGCTCCGCAACCAATCGATTGGTGAAGCGGACCTTCCCCGGTACTCTTCGGGCTGCTCGGGTTGCTCGGACGGCGGCCTCAACACGCTCTCCCCTGTTGACAACCAATCGTATAGCTCGTTCGTCCTGCTCTCTTTGTCGAGCCACGCCCGCCCCATCAGGATGAACTCCGCGTCGAGCGAGCCATCAGAGCGGATGTCATCGCGACCCTCGAACGCCTGCGCTAAACCCTCAAGGCGCTCGCGTGCCTCCTTGAACCCCGGTCTTTTGGAAGTCTCAGTTTCATCGGCCGTCTTGCGATGCTCGATGTCTTTCTCCCGCGCCGCCGAGATGGCATCTTTGCTCTGATCGATCAGGCTCTGTTGCTCGGGCGTGAGCACGAGAGAGGGCTCGTCAGATCCACCCGCGACGGTGCCCGATACGAAAATTGCACAGAGTGCGATGAGGGCAGTGATGTTGATGCACTTTGTCATGGTGAACTCCTCAGGGTGACGGTACCGGAATACGACTCCACCAGTCCGGCTGCGGCGTGCGCACCGTATTGCTGCCGCAGTGGATCTCGCCGTGTAATACATGATAGAGGTCCCAACCATCCGCGAAGATATGCGGTGGTCCCACAAATCCTGCTTCAAAATAGTCGTTGTTCATAGGATTTCTCGGACCGAATGGCTCAGGCACGACAACCTGCCCACCGATCTCCTGGAAGTTCGAGAATCCAGGGATAAAGGCGCCTGCGGTTTGAGCAGGAACTGACGTCCCCGGCGAGTTGCCCCAGAAGAAGGCCGGTTCATCGACAATCGTGTACCCAGCGTCGCGCAACGGGATTCGAACCCCAAGATCGATGATTTCCTCAATCAAGGTGTTATAATGCGCTATCGGCATGTCGTCGATGATTTCCTTCGCTGTGAGCAGAGCGGGAATACGATCGTTGATTGACGACAGACCTTGAGTTTCCCATCGCTTGCAATCCGTCACGATGACGAATTTAGAATCGGTCTTTGGTAGCAATGGGACTGAAAACATCGTCGTTGCCAACGCAGCATCATTCTGCTTTGAGTAGATCGAATCTGGAGGGCCCATGATCGACGCCGAGAGTGCCCATACCTTGTCCACTTGGATCTTGATGTTTGCACCGACTTGGACAGCGCCCGATATCCGCGCAACCTGTCCGTACCCCGATCCATCATAGATTCTCATAATCTTAAATCGCCCGGGGAAATCAGAGTGCGTGACGGGTGCTCCGCCACGCGGAAGATCCAAGGTTGCTGGGTCGATCAGGATCTCATTGGCGGCGACACCTCCTGCTCCGGTGTCCATCAGCGGGCTGCCCCACGCCTCTTCACCGGTAGCGAAGACCACGGTCGAAGGGCCGACCGCGTTATTCCAGGCCTCATTCATGAGCACCCATCCAGCGATTGGATCGGTCACCGCGATTTTTCCGCCCTGACCGGTGGGCAAGGCGACTTCGTCGATGTGCCCAACGAGTAGCCAGGAGGTCGGGAGCGATAGCAACGGATCAGCCGCACCGAGCGACTGTGCAGGGGCTGTTGGATCGACGCGCTGCGCGAGCAAGAAGCTACGCAGGTCTGGCCCGGCAGTGTTGCCAAGCATGATCCGCCCGAAGGGCGTACCAGCAATCGGGGGCGCAACTTCAACGTTGCCGCCGTGGTTCCCCCCTTGGTTATGCCCGAATCCCGCATCTCCCAAGTCGTTTCCAGCGTACATAAGACCGCGCCCGTCAACCCCGAACACATCGTACAACCAGTGGAGATCGTAATCTGGGCTTCTTGGCATTCTAAGGCCGATCACCATTGGGTCTGCGCCGGGCATCTGTGCGTACCCGACTTCGACGTGGTCCTGGAACCACTGATCGTCACGATTGAATTTCCACACCAATGGGGAGGAATCCGCGTAGGAGGTCAGCTTGCCTGTCGCGTTCAAACTCGCCTGTACGCTCGCGTTTGAGGTTCCGGCGTCTTGGCAATACACGTCCTCGACCGGGCGCGTGTGCGGCGCCAGCATCCATGGCGCTGCCACCAACATGATCCGATCTTCCTTGACGACCGCACCGTCCACCCGCAGTTCGACGCGCAGCGGGACTTCTCCATCGAATCCAGTAGTACCGAAGCGGGTAGCGCCCCGGAAGGCGGTGCCCGTCGCGAAGATCAGCGACTCGAATCCCATATCGTGGGTCGCATCGACCGCGAGATCGATGGGGGCCATGCCGACACCGCCGGCGATCGGCACTTCGTCTTGGCGCTTTGTGGCGTCGGTCGCCGAACCCCAAAACGATATGTCGCCCGTGACCCGCTCGCCATACAGATGGAACGCACGGAGATCATCGGGATCCTCCGCAACGATGTGCACCTCGGCGGTGTCGGGGATTCCGGCCAACGTGAAGAGCATCTTCGCGAGATCGTCCGGGTCGTTGCCAGCGCCGATCTCATAGTCCTCATCCGTGAGATCTCCAAACTCACCAAACGAGATCGCATCGCCGATGGTCATCTGGTATGTCGCCAAGTACCAGGGCGTTGCCATTGAGGTCCGTCTGTATTCATGGAAATCACCCGTGCGCGCCTCATCAGCGTCGAGATTCGGAACGAACAAGGCTCCGTATTCATGATCCCACTCGGTCTCGTGTTCGTCGTCGTCCGCGTCGACAATGCCGTCCCGATTCGCGTCAACATCCAGATCAAAGATCCCGAAGCAGACCTCGACGACCTTGACGTGTGTCTCTTCGGGGTCGTCGTCCTGATTAGGATCCGCGTACGTATCGGGGTGAGTGCCCAGAAGGATGTCAGGGTCGCTCACCCAGTAGAAGTACCGATCCTCTATCATCGGGTTCGCCGGGCCATACTCAACTTCTGCGTGATAATCAAAATCGGGCGTTTCTTTACACGATCCCCGGTAGGTCAGGCTCACGTCGTAGCAGGTTCCAGGACAGATCCGGATGGTCTCCTCTACCACGCCCTCGCCGATTTCCGAGACGAGGACGAAGTCGCCGAAGGAGAGTTGCCATGACTCGTCCGCCTCGGCACCGGGGTCACCGACGCGGAGCACGATGTCGATGTAGACGTCTTCGTCTTCCATGGTGAGCACGGGCGAAGGAGCATCGCAGACCAGAGGCGGGTCCTCTTCCCCATCCGGAGCGAGGCCGGGAGGCTCGCACCCGGCCGCGGCGTTGCCCGCCCCCGGGAGAACCATGAACGTCCCCGACGCAGTGAATCCGTTGTTGAACCCACCGCTAGGGAATGTGCCCCCGAATCCAACGCCGTCCGCCGTGTGATCGACGTCCATGAACAAGCCGTTGGGATCGTCCTCAGGATTGAAGGAGAGTATGATTTCATCGCCGTTCCCAAACCCGTTCATCAGGTTCAGTTGCGAACAAAATTGCTGGTCTCCGTCGGGCGTCTCGGCACCGTCGCACCCCGGGGTATAGGTCACCTCGATGGTGTATGGCGTGCAATACAGCGCCGTGAACCCCTGATAGAGTCCGCCGCCGTCAGTCGTGCTGAAATCCTGGCCTTCGATCGAGAACGTCCATGTGCCGGGCATGCCCGGGCAGGTCTCGAGCGAGATAGGCACCGTCATGTCCGAACAGTGTTCTCCATTGGGATCTTCATCTTCTGCGCCCGGGAGCGGGTTGTCCTCCGGCGTGTTGTCGAAGCCGTGAACGTGATCCTCGCACCCAGCACTGCTCGGGTCCGACCACCACGACGGTTGTTCATCCTCGTCGAATACCAGGCCCAAGCACGGGTTCTGCTTCCACAGGATGCCGATGTTGCTGAAGCCCTCTTCGCCTGGGCAACCGACCCAAGCCGGTGCCCACACGTCCGGCGAGCACTCGCGCCAGCCCTCGTCCAAGCAGTCTTGGAGTTCGATGAGGTCTGGAACGCCGTCATCATCAGTGTCATCGTCGAACGGATTCGTACCCCAGTGATCCTCGATGCCGTCGGGCACGCCGTCGTTGTCGGTGTCGCGGTCATACGGATCAGTGCCGATCTGCATCTCACGTACATCCGTGAGCCCGTCGCCATCGCTGTCGAGGCCGCTCGGCTCTGGTTCCGGCTGCGGCTGATCGGTGTCGTCGTTTGGGTCCGTCCCCGCGTCCTCTTCTTCGCCGTCGCTGAAACCGTCGCCGTCCGTATCCTCGTCGTTGGGATCGGTCATGTTGTTGACTTCGTCGCCGTCGTTGACACCGTCACCATCCGAGTCAGGGTCCTGCGGGTCCGTCATCAGGATCTGTTCATCGAGATCGGATAGGCCGTCGCCGTCGGTGTCCTGGATCTGCGGGTCGGAGCCGAACGCACACTCCTCAGCATCCGCGAGGCCGTCGCCGTCGGTATCGGTCTCCTGCAGCCAGTCGTTGAAGATGTCCGGGTCCGTGCCGTGCTCGATCTCGCAGCAGCTCGGCACGCCGTCGAGGTCCGAGTCGCTGTCACAGTTCCCGATGACTCGCAGCTGTGAGTAGCGCTCGATGCGGCACTCCTCTGCGCCCTGCGCGTCGTAGACCGCCACGACCGCGTGCAGCCCGATGAAACCTGGGGCAACCGGGAAGAACGTGAACTCGTCGCCCGAGTCATCGATCGGGAATTGAAGCAGTTCTTGACCACTGAGCACGGTCCACTCAACGGTGTACGAACCAGCCGCAGCGTTCATCGTCAGATCGAGGTGGGCAGAGCCGGCCTGACCTGTTTCGTATGAGTAATCAGAGACGATCCCGCCCGAGGCGCACAGCGCGGTCCCCACGGCGTACATGTAGCCGCAGCAGGAATGCACATGCTCGGCTACCAACAGAGGCGCGGGGTTCAGGGCGTTGAACTCGGTAACCAGAACCGAATCGACCGGAGAGTCCGGCCCGACCTTGACGGGGTGCGAGAGACAGAAACCGATCGCCTCTGAGAGCGGAACACCAGAGCTTGCGTTCGTGATCTCGATCCGAACCGGGAACTCGGTGGGGTACGCGCCGAACGAGGTACCGCCGTCCGCATGCGTCCGCGTCAGATACACGTGGTCAGAGATGATCCTGTACCGCGGCTGCCACACAAAGCCGAAGTGCTGGTGCGCATCCACGTACGAGACGTCGGGTAGCTCTAGGGGGTAGAAACCGAATTGAGGATGCAGTGTGTACGAACGCTTGGGCCTGAACTCGACCACGAATGCCGAATCCTCAGCCATGGTGTCCGGGATCGCTGACCACGACCACAGCTCATTCAACTGGGGTGCGAGAACGGTGTCGCAGTACCTCCAGTCGTCGGTCGGAGTCTCCGTCGGGCACGCAACAGTGGTCATTTCGTCCAGACCCGGCATCCCGACGACGCTGCCTTGCCCGATGAGCACGCGGCCGGAAGGGAGCTTCGATGACCCGCCGAGGACAGGGCGTCCGTCGAAGTACGTGCAACTGAAACCGCGCACCGTGCCCACGATCGTACCGAACCTTGGGTTCCGCCCGACCCCAGACTCACGCAGCCCCGATAGCGCCTGATCCTCGTGCGAAACCGTGGTACCGATCTTCGGCGCGAGCACACCCATGTCGCTCAGATCGACCTCGCCACTCACAGCGACGTCCTCGGGGTCGGCCACTTCAACCTGCTGACCGAACTGCGCCGCGAATTCGGCAAAATCGTCGAGATCGATCACGCCGTCCTTGTTGATATCACCATTGGGCTGCCCCTTCCCCTTCGGCTTTGGCGGCACCAAGCCCGTGAGCGGGTCCCAATGCGCTTCCGGCATGACGCCCTCAGCCAGATGAGAACCGTCCGCGCCGGAGTACATCGCCCAGCCATCGACGAGGTGGCCCTCGAGTTCACGCACGGTCTGAACGAGCAGGTCAGCCACGCCGTCCTGATCGAAGTCTCCCATCCCCGTGACGTTCCACGACAGGAACGTCTGTGCGGGCGGCACCGCTGTGAAACGAACCGTCCCCGTCGCGCCGTCGAAAACGTGCACGCGCCCCGCCTTCGAGGTGCCGAATCCGAAGCCCGGTGCGGGGACCGCGAACTCCGGGAACCCGTCGTCGTTTAGGTCGTCGATCACCACCGCGCCAATGCCGAACAGGTCGTTCATCGTCGGCGGATCACCCGGCGGACGCAGCACGAGCAATCGAGACGCATCCGCGCCCGACAGCACCTCGACCGATCCGGGACCCGCCAATGGAAGACCGGGGAGCTCCATGAGCACGTCTGCGACGCCGTCTGAGTCGTAATCAAAGGTCTGCGCGTGTGATGCGGAGGCGACGCAAAGAAGCGGCAGCAGCGACGCTACGCGAGCAATCATTCGCGAACGAACAGAAGAGAAAATCGACATCAGATGTGGCTCCGGAAGGGATATCACTTAGCGACGAACTCGCTATCGCAGGCAGTTTTACCGGATAACCGACACACGCACAAGAGTAAACAAACACCAAGCATCATTTTCCGCGTGAGAATGATCATCTATCTTCACTGGCTTCAGACTCACCGCTGAGTCCGTCGACTCCGCATCTCACTGACCACCGACTCCGGCGCAAGATGATCCAGATACCAGATCCGGGTCTGTTGCCCCACATGTCCCAGCTGCCGCCTCATCACCGCGATGTCCAGCCCCGCTTCGCGCAGTTCCACCGCAAACGTGTTCTGCAGCTCGTGCGGGTGCACGCGTTTCACGATCCAGGCCGTGCGCCCCGGCTCGTGCACCCTGCGACGCACATGCCCCTGCGAGAGTGCCCTCCCGCTCCTCGTGCAGATGAGCGGGCCCGTGGCCGCAGCGCCTATCAAAGTCTGTTCTAACATCCATTTCAGCACGATCTCCGCCCCCGCGTTGATCGATCCCGACCGTCCGGGCGACGCTGCTTTGCCGTGCAGCCCCCGGATCGAGCCCCTCTCCGCGTCTACTTCGTGTGCCCGGAGCGTGAGCGCCGCGCACGTCACGTCGCCGCATGCCGTGTCACCGATTTAACTCGACCCCACCCACTTGCCCCTGCTTAATTCCCACCCATTCCGCGTCACTATCCCATGACACCCCCATCACTTCGATGGGGGTTTTTCGTTTTTGCACCACCACTAAGGAGATCACCATGCCAATGACCGTGAACGTCGGCCTGTCGCGCAAGCGTTCGGCCAACTACAACTCCGACGGCGTCACGATCAGCCTGAGCGCAGAACTCGACCAGTCGCTGCTCACCCAGCCCTCGCGCCTCCAGGGCGAGGTCGCCAAGCTGTACACACAGGCCCGCGAGGCGATCGATCGCGAATCGTGCGGCGAGGAGCCCGCGCCGACCGGCGGTCGCCTGGCCCAACACTCCAACGGCCACGTCCGATCGGGTTCCGGCGGTGTCCGCCCTGTCACCGCGAGCCAGACCCGGGCGCTGCACGCCATCGCCTCCAAGCACCATCTGGAGCTCGACACCCTCTGCGAGGAGCGCTTCGGCAAGCGTCACGGCGAACTGAGCATCCGGGAGGCGTCGGAGCTCATCGACCACCTCAAGCAGGAGGTGGCGTAGCGGTGGGCGCGTGCGAGTACCTGAGCTGGTCGCGGGTTCAGCTGTACCTGCGGTGTCCTCGGGCGTTCCGGTTCCGGTACGTCGAGGAGGCGCCCAGCGCGTTCACGTCGTCGGCCCTGGTGCTGGGTTCGGCCGTGCATGACTTGGTGGGCGCGTTCTACGGCAGACTCATGGCGGGCGAGTCTGAAGAAGAGACACCCGATGCGTCTGCGTTCATCGGGGCGTGCTTCGACGAGGCGGACCCCGCGGTGAAGCTCGGCGCCAAGGAGGATCGTGGCGGCCTGTGCGAACTGGGCGCCGCCATGGCCACTGCTCTTACCGACCACGACCTGCTCGGCGACACCTGGTCCGTCGCCGGCGTCGAGGAGCGTGTCGAAGGCCCGCTCATCGACGAGGCTCCCCCCTTCGTCGGCTACATCGACCTCCTGATGGTGGATGACACCGGACAGCTCGGCGTGGTGGACTTCAAGACCACCAAGTCGCGATGGAGCAACGCCACCCTGCGTGAGAACTCGGGCCAGCTCGTGCTCTACGACGCCCTCTTGGGTGCCAGCAACACCCACTGCTCGTTCCTGACCGTGACCAAAGCGAAAGCCCCGAAGGTGCAGCAGCTGACCGTCGAGGGGAACGAGCAGACCCGTGAGCAGCTGGGTGAGCAGGTGCGGCACGTCTGGCGGGGGATCGAGTCGGGGACGTTCCCTGCTCATCCCGGCTGGGGCTGCGGCTACTGCGGGTACCAGGACCGCTGCCCACACAGCTCGGCCTGATCGAGAAACAACCACAATCGAAAGGAACGACGACATGAATGTGCTCATGCGCAATCGGTACGGATACGAAGACGACGACGACGGCCAGTACCAGCAACGGGTCAAAGACGAGGCGCTGAGGATCGCTCGCCATCAGGCGGGGCTGTTCTTCAGACGCTGCGTGCTGACCATCTGTGCAGCGCTGGCAATCCTGCTCAGCGCTGCGGCTGCCGTGACGGCCTGGCAGGGCCTGCCGCTCTACACGGGCGGTGCGTGGCTGGCGTGCTCGCTGGTCATCTTCGGCCTGCTCAAGCCGGCGCTGGGACCGGCACGCGGCAAGGCCTGATCCAACGGCCACTCCGGCCCAGACACATCCCCACACTCGAAAGGCGAACTCGATGGTCTACATCACCGAGCGGGACATCCCCGCGCACGAGCGGCACCTAGTGCCGTTTCAGAGAGAGCGGACGGCGTGTACGCCAAGGCGCATTGCACCACGGAACGAGCTGGCGCAACGCACCTCATCCCGCACCACTCCGATCACAAACACAAGGAGCACCACCCATGGCTCATGAACTCACCCAGCGACAGGATGGCAGGGTCGAGATGTTCAGCGCGGGCTCGACACCCGTGTGGCACCGGCTCGGCCAGCGCACCGAAGAGGCGGTCGACAGCACCGAGGCCCTGCGGCTCGGCGGCTTGGACTGGCGCGTGGAGCCACGCCCGGTCAGCGTGCATCACAACGGCGCCCACGCTCCCATCCCGACGCACCGCGCGGTCGTGCGGACTGACAATCAGCACGTGCTGGGCGTGGTCTCGGACCGGTACTCGCCCATCCAGAACGCGGAGGCCTTCGAGTGGCTCGACTCGGTCACGGGCACCGATCTGGCCACCTACGAGACGGCCGGCTCGATCCGTGGCGGCAAGCTGGTCTGGATGATGCTCAGGCTCCCAGAGGAGCTGAGGATCGCCGGCACGGACGACGTCACGCACCCGTATCTGCTGGCCTGCAACAGCCACGATGGGACCCGTGCCCTCCGGGTGCTCCGGACCAGCGTCCGCGTGGTCTGCAACAACACCCTCACGCGGGCGCTCGGGGCTGGCGTCGGCCTCTCACTGCGTCACACCGGGCGTACCCAAGAGAAGCTGGAAGACGCACGCCAGGTCCTCGGCATCGCCTCTCGTGGGTTCCGGCACATGAACGAGGAGATGAACGCGATGGCGCGTGTGCAGCTGGGCACCAGGGGTCTTGACGAGTACTTCAAGCGGGTCTGGCCGGACGATCCCACCTCGGAGTCCAACGACGGCGCCGTCAAGGTCCGCAACCGCATGACCGAGCTCTTCGACGACGAGCCCCAGCGTCTGCCCGGCGTGCGGGGCAGCGTCTGGGCGGCGTGGAACGCCGTGAGCCAGTACACGGACTGGGAGCGGCGTCACCGGGGCGGGTCCCGGGAGCGCCGTGACGAGAACCGCCTGCGGTCGATCTGGTTCGGCGACAGCGCGGAGGTGACGCGTCGCGCGAGGAACGTGGCGCTCGAGATCGCTCGATCGAACTGAAACACTCACAAATTGAAAGGAGGACCCCATGAAGCTATCGGGATTGGTGGTGCTCGCGGTTCTTGTGCTGGGCGTCTCGGCGGTGCTCACCGAGGGGTGCTCACGGCGGTCGTCTGGCCCCGCACGGCAGCCGCCTCGGATCACGGTGGACACCATCGTGGCGGCG